>DEPR01000016.1:0-962 GCA_002358895.1 Ruminococcus sp. UBA3387
CGATATTTATTTGTGATACAGGCCTAATTAAAACTTGATAATATGCTTAATTAATTTATAAGGAGATATTCAATGAATATATTAGTTGTTGGCGGTGGCGGTCGTGAACACGCAATCGTTATGAAATTAGCCGAATCCCCTAAGGTTGACAAGCTTTACTGCACACCTGGAAACGGTGGTATTTCACGCTATGCAGAATGCTTCGATGTATCAGCTACTGATATTGAAGGCGTTGTTGCTCTTGCAAAAAAGCTTGAGGTTGATATGGTAGCTGTTGCTCCAGATGACCCACTTGTACTGGGAATGGTTGACGCTTTGCAGGCTGAGGGCTTTATGACTTTCGGCCCTAAAAAGGATGCGGCAATTATCGAAGGCTCAAAGGTTTTCTCAAAAGAGCTTATGAAAAAATACAACATTCCTACTGCTAAATACGAGGTTTTCTCAGACAGTGAATCTGCTATTGCATATCTCAGAGAGCAGAACACATACCCTGCTGTTATCAAGGCTGACGGACTTGCACTTGGAAAGGGCGTTATCCTTGCTCAGGACGAGGCTGAGGCTGTTGCGGCAGTCAAGTCAATGATTGACGACAAGCAGTTCGGCGACAGCAGTTCAACTGTTGTAATCGAGGAATTCCTTACAGGCCCTGAGGTTTCCGTTCTTTCATTTACAGACGGCAAAACTCTTGTTCCTATGATTTCTTCAATGGACCACAAGCGTGCTTTTGATAACGATGAGGGTCTTAACACAGGTGGTATGGGTACGGTTGCTCCTAACCCTTACTACACAGAGGACGTTGCTAAGGAATGTATGGAAAAGATTTTCCTGCCTACTATGGAGGCAATGAACGCTGAGGGCAGAACTTTTGAGGGCTGTCTTTACTTCGGACTTATGCTTACTCCGAATGGTCCAAAGGTTATTGAATACAACTGCCGTTTCGGCGACCCTGAAACACAGGTTGT
>DEPR01000016.1:1085-2645 GCA_002358895.1 Ruminococcus sp. UBA3387
GTAATGGCAAGTGGCGGATATCCTCTCGCATACAGGAAAGGTATTGAAATGCTTGGTATGGACGACAAGGGTCAGGTTGAGGACGCTTTCATCTATCACGCAGGAACTAAATATTCTGACGGCAAGTTCTACACAAACGGTGGACGTGTACTTGGAGTTACCTGCAACGCACTTACCCTGCAAGGAGCTTTAGATAAGTCCTACGATGCTGTTTCAAAAATCAGCTTTGAGGACGCACACTACAGAAAAGACATTGGTCAGCGTGCTTTAAAGGCAATTCCAAAAGACCCTCTTGAACTTGAATACAAAGAGGATATGGAAAATTATATTGAGGAAAACGGCGTTTATTTAAGACAATAAACATATCAGCAGACGGTTTTATGCCGTCTGTTTTTTTGTATTGACATTTGATTAAAAATTTATTATAATTAAGTTGTAATTTAATTACAGCAAATACCCGAATATTTTGGGTGAATTTCAGAAAAAGGAGAAAAAGGAATGAAGAAAACATTAAAAAGCTTAGTAATCGCTTTGATTGCAGGAGTTATGGCTGTATCTGCAGTTGCTTGTAGTGGTACAGAAAAGGATAAGGAAAACAAGGACAATTCATCTGTTGCAACAAAGAAATTTGAAGATATTAAAATCGAGGCTTCTGACGACAGAGATGCACCTCTTGGTGAAACAATCATCAAGGAAGTTGAGGATGGCGAAAAGGACATCGAAGCACTCAAGGCTGTTGCAAAAAGTGAAGACCTTATGATTGGTTTCGAGCTTGAACAGTTGGGTATGGAAGCAATGCTTGCGAAAAAGGGCGAAAATGTCTATGCAAAGACAAGTATGTTCGGAATAACAGCTACTATGCTTGCTCTTGACGGTCAGGTTTATCTGATTAACGATGAAAACAAGGTTTACTGCAAGGGTACTGAAAACGATATGGCAGGCTTTACTGCTGAAGAGCTTGCACTTGATGGTGCCTGGGATGGTGAGCTTCTCGGTGCCTGGGACGTAGAAATTGACGGTGGCACATTCAGAAGACTTAAAGTTAAAGCTTCTGATGGTTCAACCAACTTTATGTATCTTTATGACGACGAACTCAAATACGTTATAGGCTTTATGGACGAAGATGAAGTTATCGAAAGCGAAGAACAGACTGACGTTACTGACGAAGAGACCGAAGAATCTGCTGTTATGCTTGTAACTGCTTACAGAACTACTGACATTGACGAATCATATTTCCAGCTTCCTGCTGACTACAAGGAAGTAACAGCCGACGAATATTATGAGCTTATGTACGGTGATTTGGGTATGGATTTTGAGGATGAAACTCTCGATGATACTGACATTGAAGTAGATGACGATATCGTTGAATAATAATTAACCTAATGTCCCCTGTTTTCAGGGGGCATTTTTTGTGAGCTATCAGACACTACAGATTGTTTTTCAAACAAGATATGTAGGGGTGGTTGCCCCAACCACCAGTAATGGTTCGTTTATCAAATACGATATTTTTTATTGACGGACGATATAGATGCAAAGCATCTTTGGATGCACGTCCCCTAC
>DEPR01000016.1:2714-4142 GCA_002358895.1 Ruminococcus sp. UBA3387
AAAATGTCCCTCAATAAATAGCGACTTTTGGGCATTTTTTTGCACGGCAGGGGCGTGCCCCTGCACCATTTCACGATATTCGTTTGTGATGCAGGTGAGCTTCGACCTCGCTGAGGATAGTTTAAACGCCGTCCATTTATTTTCGATAAAACGGTACAAGTAAAATACCCTTTCACTAATAGCGACTTTTTGCAGTTTTTTTGCACGGGAACGTCTCATTATGAACAGAAATTTACAAAAAGTTCGCAATAAATTTAAAAGCACGCTCCGATTTGGAACGTGCTTTTATTATATAAGCTATCCGATTATACATTAAATCTGAACAGGACAATGTCTCCGTCCTGCATAACATATTCCTTGCCCTCAAGCCTTACAAGGCCTTTTTCCTTTGCACCTGCCATTGTGCCGCAAGCCATAAGGTCATCATATGACACAACCTCGGCTCTGATAAAGCCTTTTTCGAAATCGGTATGGATTTTGCCTGCTGCCTGTGGAGCTTTTGTGCCTTTTGTGATTGTCCAGGCTCTTACTTCAGGCTGACCTGCTGTCAGGTATGAGATAAGTCCCAGCAAAGCATAACCCTCTTTTATGATACGGTTAAGGCCTGAAATTTCAAGTCCCATTTCAGCTAAGAACATTGACTTGTCCTCATCGTCCATATCAGCAATTTCAGCTTCAATCTGTGCACAGATAGGAAGCACAGCACTTCCCTCTTTTTCAGCAATCTCGCAAACCGTTTTGTAGTGTGGATTTGTTTCGATATTGTTCACAAAGTCGTTCTCAGAAAGATTAGCTGCATAGATAACAGGCTTCAATGAAAGAAGTGGCGTATCCTTCAAAAGGTCAAGCTCGTCCTCATTCATTTCATAACTTCTTGCAGGTTTTCCTTCTTCAAGATGTGCCAGCAGTTTTTCAAGAAAATCCACTGCTGATGCAAGTGATTTATCACCTTTAAGTGCCTTCTTTGTTCGGTCAAGCTTTCTTGCAATAAGCTCTGCGTCTGAAAAAACCAGCTCTAAATCTATAGTTTCAATATCCCTTGCAGGATTGATATTGCCGTCAACGTGGACAATATTATCATCCTCGAAGCATCTTACAACGTGAACTATTGCGTCCACCTCACGGATATTTGCAAGGAACTTATTTCCCAGTCCCTCGCCCTTTGACGCACCCTTTACAAGGCCTGCGATATCCACAAATTCAAGTGTTGCAGGTGTGAACTTAACAGGGTTATACATATCTCTCAGCTTCTCAAGTCTTTCGTCAGGTACAGACACAATACCCACATTAGGCTCGATTGTACAGAAAGGATAGTTAGCTGATTCAGCTCCTGCGTTTGTAAGTGCATTAAAAAGTGTTGATTTGCCTACGTTAGGCAAGCCTACCATACCAAGTTTCATCTTTTATTTCGCCTTTCAATTTATATTA
>DEPR01000016.1:4241-8904 GCA_002358895.1 Ruminococcus sp. UBA3387
ACCGTGACATCGCCCGTCCGGCGTTAGGACCCGAACATCTCTTTAGAGAGTTTGCCTACCAATTCACAACCCTTGATAATCTCCTCATCTGTCGGTGTTGAGAAGTTCACACGGAATGATGTTGTCTTGTCTGTTTCGTTTATCATAAACGCTGTACCAGGTACAAGAGCAACCTTATATTCCTGTACTGCACGGGTACAGAAGCTCATCATATCGCAATCCTCAGGCAATGTACACCAGATAAACAGTCCGCCCTCAGGCTTTGTATATGTAATCTTGCTTGAGAAATTCTTTTCAATCTCTCTGAGCATAAGCTGACATTTATGCTTATAAATTGCACGGAGAGTTGCAAGGTGTGTATCCATATTGCACTGCTCCAAAAACTTTGAAGCAACAACCTGTGCCCATATGTTTGTATGTACATCGGAAACCTGCTTACAAACAATAATCTTCTGGATTATCTCCTTTGGTCCGCTTACATATCCCACACGGATTCCGGGTGCAAGGACTTTTGAGAATGTGCCTGAATATACAACAATCCCGTCGTTATCCATACTCTTGATTGACCTGACATCCTCTCCTGCAAATCTCAAATCTCCATAAGGGTTATCCTCAAGAATTACTGCACCATACTTCTTTGCAAGTGCATAGACCTTTTCTCTCTTTTCAAGTGAAGTTGTTCTGCCTGTAGGGTTCTGGAAATTTGGAATAAGATAAACAAGCTTTACCTTCTTTTCCTGCATAACCTTTTCAAGCTCGTCGATATTAATTCCGTCCTCATCAAGAGAAACGCCCTGCAAATCCACGTTATATGACTTAAACGCATTAAGTGAGCCGATAAAGCTTGGTGCTTCACAAACAAGAGTATCACCCTCATCGCAGAGAACCTTTGCTGTAAGCTCATTTGCCTGCTGTGCACCACTTGTGATAATAAGCTCATCACGGTCAGGGTTGAAGTTACCCTCTTTTATAAGCCTTTCTTTCAGCTGTTCACGGAGCTTAGGATAACCCTCCGTTATGCTATACTGCAACGCAAGGATAGGGTCCTGCTTGAAGATTTCCTTAGAAATTCTCTCGATATCCTCTACAGGGAATGCTTCAGGAGCAGGATTTCCTGCTGCAAAGGAAATAACCTCAGGGTCAGAAGTAAACTTCAGTATTTCTCTGATTGCTGAAGCCTGAAGCTTTGAAACTTTTTCGGAAAAGCTATAATTCATATATAAAACCTCTTTTCATTTTTTCAATATTTATTTAAGTATAACACACTTTTACAAAAAAATAAAGAGGTATCAAAGAATTTCTCCCAATTTTTCCATACTTCAATCATACTCACTTCCTGCTTGTCATAAACTATACTGACAAACTGTTTCGGAGGTATGATTTTGAAAAAGCAAGGTTTTTTAAAAGGCTCTGCCATTCTTCTTGGAATGGTGGTTATAACCAAGGCTATGGGGCTTATTTACAAGCTCCCTCTGACACATCTGTTAGGTGGAACGGGTATGGGCTATTATTCCTCGGCATTTGCTGTTTTCACCCCTGTTTTTGCAATTGTTGTATCAGGCATTACCTCCACAATCTCAAGGACTATTGCCGAAAACTACTCCTTTGAACGCTATGCTAACGTAAGAAAAATACGGCGTGTAGCACTGCTTGTTTTCAGCTTTATCGGATTTATTGTAAGCATTCTTTTTGCACTTTTATCAGGACTTCTTGCCAACGGAACCATTATTGAACCTCAGGCAAGATGGGCGTTAATCGGCGTTGCTCCATCAATTTTCGGTGCGACTGTTTTATCTGTTGAACGTGGGTATTTTGAGGGCTTGAAAAATATGCTCCCGACGGCAATATCCGAAATAATCGAAACCATCTTCAAGCTCCTTCTTGGACTTGGCTTTGCTTATCTTGTACTTGACTATGCAAAGGAGCAATACTACTCAACAGGTGGCTGTTTCGGTGCATTCTGTCGCAGTGAGGAGGAAGCCGTTGCTGTTGCAATTCCTTACATAACAGGTGCTTCCGTTCTGGGCGTTTCCCTTTCCACCTGCATAGCCTGTTTATACATTATAATTTCAGGTAAAATTCAGGGCGACGGGATAACAAAAGAAATGCTTCGGCTTGACCCGATAACCGACAGGGCGACGGATATAATCAGCCATTTATTCAGAAACGCTTTTCCTGTGGCTATGGCTACTGTTATTGCAACGCTGACAAATATGCTTGACCTTGTTACCATTAACTCCTGCATCAGTCGTGCAATGAGTGCAGACAGTAATTTGTTTTCTATGTACATAACCGAAAATCTCACCCGTGAAATGATGCCAAATTTCATTTACGGCTCATATTCGGGGCTTGCTGTAATGGTATCGGGACTTGTTCCCACTTTCACGGCTATGTTCGGCAAGAGTATTCTCCCCTCTCTATCTGAAGTATGGGCAAAGGGAGATTTTAAAGCCATACAGAAAAACATTAAGTCGATGCTATCTATCATATTACTTATAGCATTGCCTGCAGGTATTGGGATATCGGCATTATCAAGGGAAATACTTGAATTTCTTTTTGGTGGACGGATTGCTGAAATTGAGGTGTCGGTAATACCATTAAAGATACTCGGTCTCGGCATTGTTTTCCAGGCTGTAACAATCCCCTGCTTCAGCGTGCTTCAGACTATAGGCAAATCCCACTATCCCATATTCATCTCCCTGTTTGGTGGCAGTGTAAAGCTGATTCTCAACATTCTGCTTATATCCATACCACAGATTAACATTTGCGGTGCAGCAATTTCAACTGTCATTGCTCAGGGATTTATCTGCATATGGTCGCTGGTTGTTATGGCAAGGACTACGGGGCTGAGAATTGATGTAAAAAATGTTTTATTAAAGCCTTTGTTTTCGGCTGTTTTGTGCGGAATTACCGCAAGGCTTATAACTGATTTACTTACAAGACTTACGGTTATTTCTATAAATTTCAGGATAAGCACTGCAATTTCCATTGTTTTGGGTGGCATTATGTACTTATTTTCCTTGTATTTATTGTGCGTTTTGCCGAAAAATCGAATAAACAGGGCATTTTTTAAAAAAAATTATAAAAACCCTTGAAATTTTCTTGATTTTAGGGTATTATTAATACATATCCTATTGGTGAACGGAAAATAATTATGGAAAATAAAATCAGACAAATACTTGGAAAAGAAAGCTACAATGTTTATGACCTGGCTGTGATTGTTGAAATTCTCAGAGGTGAAAATGGCTGTCCCTGGGACAGAGTTCAGACTCATCAATCTATCAGGAATGATTTTCTCGAAGAGGTTTATGAAGTTTTAGAAGCTATTGATATGGACAGCGATGAAATGCTTCGTGAAGAGCTTGGTGATGTTCTTTTGCAAGTAGTTTTTCACGCCCAGATTGAAAGCGAACAGAAAAATTACAATCTTGACGATATCGCCAATGACATCTGCAAAAAGCTGATTATCAGACACCCTCACGTTTTCGGTGATGTAAACGCTGACAATGTTGACACCGTGCTCAAAAACTGGGATTCCATAAAAAAAGAAACCAAGGGACAGGAAAGCTACACCGACACCCTGAAAAGTGTTCCCAAGATGTTCCCTGCACTTATGCGGGCTCAGAAGCTTGGAAAACGTGCTTCCCGTGCAGGTATGGATTTCAGATGCAAGGACGATTGTTTTGAAAGTCTTAAATCTGAAGTGCTGGAGCTGGAAGAAGCACTTAACAATGGTGATACAAAGTCAGCTGAAGAGGAACTGGGAGATTTGCTTTTCTCCTGTGCTAATATGGCACGAAAGATGGGGGTGGACGCTGAACAACTGCTCTATAACTCAAGTGATAAATTTCTCAGACGTTTTGAGGCAGTTGAAAACGCTGTAAGGCAAGACGGGTTGGATATGGCAACCCTGAGCATAGATGCCCTGGACATATACTGGGCAAAAATCAAACCAAATATTGAATCATCGGATTCAAAAAAATAATTGGAGGTAAAAAACATGACAAAGGCAGAATTGATCAATCTCATCGCTGAAAAAGGTGAGTACACAAAGAAGGACGCAGAAAAGGCTCTTTCAACAGTAATCGGTGCTATCTCAGACACACTTACAAAGGGTGATAAGATTTCATTGGTTGGTTTCGGTACATTTGAAGTACGCGACAGAGCTGCTAAGGACGCAATCAATCCTTTGACAAAGGAAAAGATTCACGTTGCTGCTAAGAAGGTTCCTGCTTTCAAGGCTGGTAAGGCTCTTAAGGACGCTGTTAACAAGTAATTTAACATAAAAGAACCCAACTTAACTGTTGGGTTCTTTTTATAACAAGGAGATTAAAATGAGATTAGACAAATACCTGAAGGTAACACGACTTATAAAACGCCGTACTGTTGCAAACGAAGCTTGCGACGCAGGTAAGATTTCTGTAAACGACAAGGTTGCAAGGGCTTCATATGACGTTAAAATCGGTGATATAATTCAAATAAATATGGGACAAAAGCCTCTCAGGGTTGAGGTGCTTGGTGTTTCCGAATACGCTAAAAAAGAAAACGCCTCTGAAAATTACAGAGTTATAGAATAATAGGACAGTTATAAGGGTAATGTTTATATAGTAGCTTTTATATGTAAATATCGGGGGAAACCTTTCTGAAGAAAGTTTATCCCCCG
>DEPR01000007.1:0-2205 GCA_002358895.1 Ruminococcus sp. UBA3387
GATGTAAAATTCAAGACATTCGGTTGTGGTGCTGCTATTGCAACATCATCTATCGCAACTGAAATGATTAAGGGCAAAACGCTTGAAGATGCATTAAAGCTAACAAACAAGGCTGTAGTTGAAGCTCTTGACGGTCTTCCACCAGCTAAGCTTCACTGCTCTGTTCTTGCTGAAGAAGCAATGAAAGCTGCTATTTCTGACTACTACACAAGACAGGGTATTGACCCTACTCCATTTGTTGGTGAAGTTAAAAGTTGCGGTAACTGCGAGGGTTGCCACTAAAATTCGGGCGGAGCATTCCGCCTGTTTTGTTATATGAAAACGAAAGGCTGATATTATGTCAGGTAAAAAGAAAGTTCTTGTTGCTATGAGTGGTGGTGTTGACAGCTCAGTTGCTGTTAAACTGCTTTTAGACCAGGGATATGAGTGTGCAGGTGCTACAATGAAGCTATATTCCAACGAGGATATTGGGCTTGAAAAATCAAAGACCTGCTGTTCTCTCAATGACGTTGAGGACGCAAGATATGTTGCTTTTAAGCTTGGGATTGATTTTCACGTTTTCAACTTCTCAATGGACTTTAAAGAAAAAGTTATCGACAACTTTATAAATACTTACCTTCAGGGTGGCACACCAAATCCCTGCATTGATTGCAACAAATATCTCAAGTTTGAAAAATTCCTCGAAAGAGCAAGATTACTTGGATATGACTACATTGCAACAGGACATTATGTTAAAAGTGAATTTGACGAAAATAAAGGTCGCTGGCTTTTGAAACGCTCCCCCGACCCAACAAAAGACCAGAGCTATGTGCTTTATTCAATGACTCAGGACCAGCTTGCTCACACCATCTTCCCTATTTCAGACCTGAGCAAGACAGAAATCAGGTCTATAGCTGAGGAAAACTCATTAGTAAATGCAAGCAAACCTGATTCTCAGGATATATGCTTTATACCGGACGGCGATTATGCTAAGTTTATCACTGATAATGCAGGTGAACAGCAAGAGGGAGATATTATTCTTTCTGATGGCACAAAGCTTGGCAGACACAAGGGGCTTATTCACTACACTATCGGTCAACGAAAAGGCATTGGTGTGTCCTACTCAGAACCGTTGTTTGTGCTTGATAAAAACACAAAAAACAACACCCTTATTCTTGGCACTAAGGCTGAACAAGGGTGCAAGGGGCTTATTGCTGAAAAGTTAAATTTCATTTCAATTGATAAACTTACAGGACATATAGAATGTACTGCACAGACAAGATATCATCAAAAAGATATGCCTTGTACTGTTTCGCCTATTGATGATGATAAGATGCTGGTTGAATTTCACCAACCTCATAAGGCTGTGTCCAAAGGTCAGGCAGTTGTGCTATATGACGGCGATTATGTAATCGGTGGTGGCACTATAACACAGGCTATCCCCTGCAATTAATACATCAGACGTACTATAAGTGCTGAAAACACAAAACAAGTAAAATCAGCTGTCAAAGAAGATATGTATACCTGTGCTTCGGCTTTCAGACGGACTGCAGAATAATATACGGCTATGGTATACAGTGTGGTTTCAGACGACCCCATAAGAACACTTGCAACTCTCCCGGCATAACTGTCGGGAGATATTGTTTTATACAGCGACTCCAAGGTTGCCAATGCACCACTGCCTGATATAGGACGAATTAGTGCAAGTGATGTACACTCTTCCGGGAATCCAAGAAAAGACGTAATAGGTGAAAGAAAATCAGAAATAACATTCATTGCACCAGAAGCGGATAACATCTGAATTGCTGCCATAAGTAAAACCAGTGTTGGCAATATATCAAAAGCAATCAAAATATTTTCTTTTGCTCCAGAGATAAAAATATCAAATACATCTACTTTTTTTACTAACCCATACCCGAGTATAGATACTACAATAACAGGTACAACCAGACCGAAATAACTAATCATTTACTTTTCTTTAAACCTGAGGATTTTAACCATAATGCACCCTGACACCAGAGAGACAAGTGATACAACAAGGACTGCAGGAATGAAATCCCAGGGGTTATCAGAACCGTTAGCCTGTCGTAAAGTAGCAACAGTTATGGGAACAAGTTGTATTGACGCAGTATTCAAGACTACAAGAGTTGCCATATTACTGCGTGAAGAGCCTATATAGTTAAGCTCCTTCATAGCTGTTATACCTAAAGGAGTTGCTGCATTACC
>DEPR01000007.1:2304-8047 GCA_002358895.1 Ruminococcus sp. UBA3387
AACAGAAATTTAACAGGCATTCGCACAAACCTGCATATTTTTTCAGTAAGCCCTGATGCCTGAGCAACTTTCATTACACCGCCCCATAATGCCATAGGTCCTATCAGGCTTATAACTGTTTGCACAGCTATATTACCAGAATCAAGCAACGCATTCGATAACACATTAATCTTATTATCTGCTATAGCAACTATTACTGATAGAGACATTATTATAATAATTATATAATTTGTCAAGAAAATACACTTCCTTTTGGCATAATAAATGAATTCTTTTAATTTTTTTAGCAATTTTGAACAAACTGTTATTTAATTTATTTCTTATCACTTGACACAAAACGACATATAAGATATAATTGTAATATGGTTAATTATATAGTATATGGATAAGTATTATCCACCCATTTTATTAGGAAGGATTGTGTTTTATGAAATCAACAGGTATTGTCAGAAGAGTTGACGGACTTGGCAGAATTGTTCTCCCAATCGAGCTCAGAAGAGTATTTGATTTGGACATTAGCGATGCTGTAGAGATTTACACAGAGGACGATAAGATTATTCTTAAGAAATTCCAGCGTTCATGTGTTTTCTGCACAAGTGGTGAAGACATCGTTGAGTATAAGGGTAAATCCGTATGCTCAAAGTGTATGGAGGAACTCCATAACGGAAAATAAAATCAATACAGAGCAGGCATTAAGCTTGCTCTGTTTTATTTTTATGTGTTTATTTATTAATATATGCAAAAAAGCGACTAAACTTAGCCGCTTTTATTTTCTGAGAAGTTTATTATAAATAATGCTTGTACAGCTTTTTGGCAAAATAAATATAACAATCTGCAATGCACACGGAATAAGGAAATCAATGAAATTTGAATATCCAGACTTTAAAATACGCCATCTTACACCGATAAAAGACTTAGTATTGTTCCAGTTGTGTCTACGTTCATAATTGCTTTCTGACACCCTGTAACGTACAAGAATTTCAGGAATATTTCTGCCAACTGCACCTTTATGAAGCATATTGACTACAAAATCGTAATCCTCGCATCTTTTTACCGATGAATAGCCACCAATTGCCAGAGCTTTTGACTTTTTAAAAACAAGGGTCTGATTATTGAATGGATTTCTACGTTTTGCATACTGGTGGATTTCATCATTTTCTACAGGAGTTTTCTTGACTGCTATAAACTCATCAGTATCTGTATCAAACTCTTCGATATATGCACCACACATATCAAGTGCAGGATTTGAAACCATAAGTTCAATCTGCTTTTCACATCTTTCAGGTAATGCAATATCATCTGAATCCATTTTTACTATATATTCGTTTTTGCACAAATCAATCCCGATATTAGCACACTGACCAGTTCCGACTTTTTTATCAAGTCTCTTAACGCAGAATATATCAGGGTACTGCTCTTCATATTCCTGTATTACTCTATCAAGTTCTTCAGTAAGCTTTCCATCACAAATCAAAACAAAATTGTCAGTTCTATGAGACTGAGAAAGCATACTATCAAGACTGATTTTCAGATACTCAGCTTTTTCTCCTTCATAAACGGACATTAAAACACTATATGGTGGAAGATATTTTTCAGATACACTCACAAATATAACCACCTTTCCCTTATATTTATTAAAACAATTATAACATTTAACCCACCCTTTGTCAAGGCAGACCGATTTATTGAAAATCTTAATTATTTCATAAAAAATGGGATTTTGCTTGCTAAAATTGTATATGTATGGTATAATTAATTAATAATTATTATTGGAGGGTTTACTATGCTTTACACCATAAAAAATAATATACTTTCAATTTCAGCTGACACATTCGGAGCTGAGCTTCATTCTATAAATAAAGACGGAACAGAATATCTCTGGCAGTGTGGCGACTCCTGGAAAAGATATGCTCCCGTTCTCTTTCCTTTTATTTGTTCCCCAACAGGTAAAAAATACTCAGCAAAAGGTATAGAGTATACAATGCCTGCTAACCACGGTTTTGCAAGAGACAGCGAATTTGAATTTCTCTCAAAGACCGAGAATTCCATTTCTTTCATACTAAAATCAAATGATGAAACTCTAAAAGTATATCCATATGATTTCGAATTTATTGTTACATATACTCTTGAAGATAATCGTGTAATTGTATCAAATCTTGTTAAGAACACAGGAAATGAAGATATGTATTTTTATGTGGGTGGACATCCTGCGTTCAACTGTCCTATCGAAGAAAACCTTGAATTTTCTGACTTTTATGTGGAATATGAAAAGAACGAAACTATAATTCAGCCGTTGCCTGACGGCACAAGCCGTGTAATTATTGACGGTGAAAACAAATACGCTTTATCTCGTCAGCTTTTCGACTACGACGTTATTATGAAAGATAAGCCAGCTTCAAAGTCAATAGCACTCAAATCTGACAAGTCAGATCGTGCTGTAACAGTAGAATTTCCTGAAAGCGACTGTATCGCTGTATGGTCCCCAACAGGTGATGACAACGCAACTTTTGTATGTCTTGAGCCCTGGACTTCTGTACCGACATATGCAGATGATGAGGATTTCGCAATAGAAAACAAAAAGCACGCAATTAAATTATCTGCAAATGAATGTTATGACTACAAGTATACAATAAAAATTGACTAAGGAGCATTAATATGAAGGCTGTAATTCAGCGTGTAAAAAATGCAGATGTTGTAGTAGACGGAAATACTGTAGGAGAAATTAAAGAGGGCTTTCTGATTTTTCTCGGTGCAGGAAATGAAGATACGGAAAAAGACTGCGAAAAATTAGCCGACAAAATCTCAAAGCTGAGAATTTTTTCAGACGAAAATGACAAGATTAATCTATCAATAAATGATATAAACGGCGATATTCTTGTTATATCTCAGTTTACTTTGTATGCTGACTGTAGAAAAGGCAACAGGCCAAGTTTTATAAATGCTGGTTCCCCACAAAGAGCCGAGGAGCTTTATGAATACTTTATAAAAACAATCGGCAGCAAGATAAACGGAAAAGTAGAACACGGTATTTTTGGTGCAGATATGAAAGTATCACTTCTCAACGATGGACCATTTACTGTTGTTCTGAACTGCGTAAACGGAGAAATATTATTATGAATATTCAGATTTTTGGGAAGAAAAAGTGCTTTGAAACCAAAAAAGCTGAGCGTTATTTTAAAGAACGTGGCATAAGGTTTCAAAGGATTGCACTTGAGGAAAAAGGACTTAGCAAAGGTGAATTCAACAGTGTCAGAGCTAATGTAAAAAGCCTTGATGAACTAATTGACTACAATTCAAAAAGTGATACTGCTACTCTCATTAAATATCTTTCCAACGAATCGGATAAAGTGGAAAAATTATTGGAAAACCCTATGCTTTTTAAGACTCCCATTGTCAGAAACGGTAAAGCCGCAACTGTTGGCTACTGTCCTGACATATGGAAAACCTGGGAGTAAAATTATAGGAGGATAATATGGGGAAACATATTCGGGGTTTTATATGCCTGGTGATTATCGGCATATTATGCTTGTCAGGCTGTGATTTTTTAAACAGAAAGCCTGCTGATGATGACTATTTTCTTACGGGGAAATATGACTCCTGGACTGAAACAGGTGCTGAAACGAATTTTGAATGGCTGATAAAGCCATCTGTTCCGGCATCAAATATTATTGTAGCTGATTTCAGTCAGGTTAATACAACTAAAATTAATCGCTATTTTCTGAATGTGGCTGTAATCTACTCCGAGGGGCAGTATGGCTTTATAAATTATGACGGCGATATGGTTGTCGAACCATCTTTTGACCATTATTACGTTTGCCCTTGTGGTGAAATTGTGCTTTACGACGCAAATGGCGACGTTGTTACCGAAAGCTGTACACTTGATATAAACGGACAACCTACATTCAATGCAAATATCCACGAAGACGACTCCCCGTCTTATTACTGGGATATCAACACCGAAAAACTGTTTATCAAAAAGAAAAACGAGTACTTCGCTACACCTTTTAACGGAGATGAAACTATCGTTGCAGAACAGACAAATGTAACAGAAATAGGCTATAACACATATTCCGTACCAACCAACAACAGTCCTGTTTTTGCTGTATTCAAGGACGGCGAAAGGCTGACTGATTTCATTTATGAAGACTATTATATGCCTGCTCACAGAAGCTCAAACTCAACTGCAATCGCCTTGAAATCAAATGGCAAATGGGGCTACATAAATTCAAATGGCAAAGAGCTGATTCCGTTCAAATTTGATGATATATTAAGCTCATATAACGGTAGCTACAACGGTATATCGGACAAATCTCACCCATACTTGTACTCAGATGGATTTGTACCTGTATACGACGGAAGTAATTTCAGCTATTATGATATGGACGGGAAATGTGTAGTTCCTGAAGGCATTTTTGAACAGGCCAGACCCGTTATAAACGGAAAAGCCTGGGTTAAATGCGATGGTAAGTGGGGTGTAATTCAATTAGGTGAAATCAGAGAAAAGTTTGTAACTACTACTGCATCAACATATGCTACAAACAACTCCTGGACCACTTCAAGCACATCTGACACCGGAACCACCACTTCCGTTAGCCAGACAACAGGTGGCACAACTACAAACGCCCAATCAACTACTTCTGCTTCGCAATCTGAGGACACAACTACCCTACCTACAGAAACCACCCCTGTAGTTTCATCAGATGTACAGACTGAGCCAATAACCGACAATACAGATTTCATTGAATAAGAGAAAACGCCACTACAGATAAAACTGTAATGGCGTTTAATATTTATATCAAGGGGGAATAATAAGTGGTCGGGACTTTGGGTAGCTTCACTTCTCTTGAATGTTTCATAAATTTTAAGTGATACCTATTACAACTAAAGCATAATCATACTCTAATTTATTCAGGTGTCCCTTAACCTGTACCTATATATTAATTCCCCAATGTGAAAATTATATGATAACAAGCAAAAACTTTGAGGTAATTCAGATGTTATCCGATTCCTCCTTTGACGGTCTTACCATCAATTCGGGAATAGTATCTTTTGCAGGTTTGCCTTCAAAAAGGACTTTAGCCAACTGCTCAGTAATTGGCATTTCAACACCTATCTTTTTAGAAAGCTCCCAGGCATTCTTTGTGCAGCCATACCCCTCAACAGTACCGACACGCTGTACAGCATCTTCCGGAGACACACCCTGCCCTATAAGAATACCCGCACGTCTGTTACGGCTATGCATACTACAGCAGGTAACAATCAAATCACCTATTCCACTAAGACCACAAAAAGTTTCTGCCTTTGCACCCATAGCAACACCAAGTGAAGAAATCTCATTTATGCCACGGGTCATTAATGCAGCTTTTGTGTTATCACCAAGTCCCAGACCATCACAAACGCCTGCGGCAAGTGCAATAACATTTTTCAACGAACCTCCGAGCTCACAACCAAGCACGTCATCATTAACATATATCCTGAAGGTTTCATTGCTCAAAGTATCCTGAACATAACGAGATACGTCCTTATGCTTTGAAGCAACTACAACTGCTGTAGGTATACCTCTTGCAAGCTCTTCTGCGTGAGATGGGCCTGTAAGAATAGCAATATTATTATCAGGAAAGGTTTCTTCAGTAACCTGACTCATAGTTTTCAAGGTACCGTTTTCAAGCCCTTTAGCAGTATTCAGTATTATGGTATCTTTATCTACAAAAGGCTCAGCTTCTTCACAAACACTTCTGACAAA
>DEPR01000007.1:8184-9269 GCA_002358895.1 Ruminococcus sp. UBA3387
GTTCTTTTTATTGTATCAATTTCGTCCTGAAATTTTGACCAGACAGTAACAGAATGTCCTGCATTGTAGCACATAACTGCTATAGAAAGACCAAATCCACCTGAACCTAATATTACAATATCAGCCATAATATCGTCCTTTCTGTTGAAAGCTTTTACTTGCTTTTCAATGACAATTTATTTTCAGTACCTGCTTTTAAACGCTCAATATTTGTTCTGTGCATATATGTAATCAGCACGCCAATTACAAGAGCCATAAAGGTATTCAACCACACGCCGTTAATATCTCTCAACAGCTGAGTAATGACAGTAAACAGCGGATAAGCATATCCTGCACAGATTGAACCAACTGAAACATACTTTGTTATTGCAACAACAATAATGAACACTGACAAGGCAAACACGCAGGTCAACGGGTCAATAGCAAGCAATGTAGTTGCAGCAATCAGAACTCCCTTGCCACCGTGGAAGCCATAAAACACAGGGAAAATATGTCCAAGCATTACGCAAAGTCCTGCTACATACCCGATAAACATTTCATTATTGAACAAAGTAACGTTCAACAAGTTTGTCACAATAAATCTACACACCAGAACTGCTATAACGCCCTTTGCAAGGTCAAAAAGCAAAGTTGCAAGTGCAGGCCCTTTACCATACACTCTTAACACGTTTGTAAGTCCTGCATTCTTACTGCCATACTTTCTTATATCGTCCTGCTTGAGAATTCTACACACGGTAATTGCAGAATTTACACTACCAAGCAGGTATGAAAAAACAATAGTAAATACTAAACCAAGAAAGATTTTCATTAATTTTCCTCCAGTTATTTTACGTCATTTCTGTCTCGTTCACGAACTTTAAGCACAATAGGCGTTCCGTCAAGTCCGAAAGTTTCACGAATCTGATTCTCAATATATCTCTGATAAGAGAAATGGAACAAATCAGCACGGTTTACAAATGCAATAAATGTCGGTGGCTTTGTTGATGCCTGAGTCATATAATAAATTTTCAGTCGTCTGCCCTTATCTGTTGGTGGCTGAACTCTTGATGTTGCATATGCAAGCACATCATTCAGTCTTCCTGTAG
>DEPR01000007.1:9360-9806 GCA_002358895.1 Ruminococcus sp. UBA3387
GTCTTTGCAGAAATAAACACAAAAGGAACATAGCTCATAAAGCTGAAATCGTCTTCCAGCTTCTTTTTGAATTCATTCATTGTATTAGTATCTTTTTCGATTGCGTCCCATTTATTCACGGCAACAACGCAGGCCTTACCCTTTTCGTGGGCATATCCTGCAACCTTTGAATCCTGCTCAGTAAAACCTACCTGTGCATCAATTACAATAACTGCAACATCAGCCCTGTCAACAGCCATATGCGAACGCAGAACGCTATATTTTTCGATACTATCAAGCACCTTGGATTTTTTTCTTATACCTGCAGTGTCGATAAACACAAACTTACCATTTTCATTTTCAACAACTGTATCGGTTGCATCACGGGTAGTACCTGCTATATCAGATACAATAACACGTTCTTCACCACAGATTTTGTTGATTATTGATGATTTACCCACGTTAGG
>DEPR01000007.1:9955-16229 GCA_002358895.1 Ruminococcus sp. UBA3387
AGGGTCGCCAAGTCCAAGATTATAGAACTCATAGAACTCTACAGGAGGCTCACCGACACCGTCGCATTTATTTACACAAAGAATAATCGGTTTACCTGACTTCTGAAGCATTGCAGCTACTTCATAGTCATTTGCAGTAACTCCACAAGTCATATCTGTTACAAGAACAGTTACATCAGCTTTAGTTATAGCAAGCTCAGCCTGTCTTCTCATCTGCGATAAAATCACGTCATCAGAATCAGGTTCAATACCACCTGTATCAACCAGCATAAACTCGTGATTAAGCCATTCGCACTTAGCATAAATTCTATCACGGGTAACACCGGGAGTATCTTCAACTATAGACAATCGCTGTCCAATAAGCTTATTGAACAAAGTAGATTTACCCACATTAGGTCTACCTACTATTGCAACTATCGGCAATGACATTCAATCATCTCCATTCATTTTATATACACGCAAACTGCGAAACTTCCATAATTAACAACCAATAATTTTTTCTAAATATTCATATCCGTCATTTGCTGATGCAGAAATCTTAATATCGAGTGCTTTTTCAACATAACTAACGGATAAATCGTCAAGAAAAATCGGCTCATCGGCTTTAAGCATAACTTCAGGAATGATAAGCTCATCACCCAAGTCCATATCTTTAAGCTGTTCAATCATATCACCTGCAGTAATAAGTCCTGCAACGGTAATAGTTTCCCCGAAAAAGTAATTAATTATTTTTGCAACCTGCACTTCAACCTGCGGAAAACGGCTCATTATTTTTTGTGCAAGCATTTTATGAAAATCATACGCTGCCACGCCTGTTACTACTGTTACTCTTCTTTTTTCAGGATGTGTATTACTTTCACTCAACGCTTTTTCAAGCTCGTCCTGCAGGGATCTGAGCAGACCAACACCGTTCTCATACTGAGGATAATCCTCATAGAAATCTGTATCAGGCAAATCTCTTTCGGCAATCAGATAAAACTCATCTGCAGGAAAAACCATACGAGTGCCGAATTTTTCGAGGCATTCATCTTGCTTTTCTTCTATAATATCAATCACATCACCTGCAGTAGTCTTATTAAAGCTCTCCAGAGGATAAAGTCCATCTCTGAATTTAGTAAGCCCAACGGGAACGACTGCAACTGACTGGATATTTGGCATCAAATCAGCCAAATCATCAAGTGTTCGACAAAGCTCATCGCCGTCATTAACTCCTGGACAGCAGACAATCTGACAATTAAGCATTAGTCCACTATCGGCAATCATTTTCAGATACTTCAGCTTTTCTCCTGCAAAACGGTTATTCATCATTTTACATCTCAGTTCAGGATTAGTTGTATGAACCGAAACATTAATATTCAGACGCATTTTAATAATACGTTCGATATCATCATCATTAAGGTTGGTAAGTGTTACATAATTCCCCTGTAAAAAAGACAGACGTGCATCGTCGTCTTTAAAATACAGAGTTTCACGCATATTGGGTGGCATCTGGTCAATAAAGCAGAAAATACATTTATTTGTACAGGACTGCTTATTATCCATCAGAAATGACTCAAACTCCATTCCCAAATCGTCATACTCAGATTTCTTCACGGATTTTTCAATTAATTTCCCATTACGCTCAATATGAATACTTACATTTTCATCGGCAGAATAAAACATATAGTCGAGGACATCGTTTATTTTATGTCCATTAAGCGACAACAATATATCGCCCATTTTAAGTCTTGCTTTATGTGCAGGGCTATGTTTTACTATTCCCGTAACTTTTACAGACATAACGAAAATCCTTCCTACAACATATAAAAGGCAGAGAAGGAAGATATCCTCCTCTGCCCTAAAGCCAAGCTATTGGGATAGCAGAGGTAAACCGCTATTCCATTTAAAGCCCATAATCAAAAATTATGCTTCCTTTTTGATTACTTCAACACCCTTATAGAATCCGCAATTCTTGCAAACCTTATGTGGTGATGTCAATTCGCCACAGTTTGAGCATCTGCTGAGTGCTGGTGCATCTAATTTCCATACTGCTGAACGTCTTTTATCACGTCTTGCTTTGGAAACTTTTCTCTTTGGTACTGCCATTGTTCGGCACCTCCTCTTTAGGAAAATAGATTAATTGCTATTCAGGAGCAGTTACATTCACCTTCATTCAAATCTTGTCCGCAAACGTAACACAAGCCCCTGCAGTCTTCCCTGCAAAGAATCTTTGTAGGCAGCTGTAACAACAAATCTGAAATAGCTAATTCACTTAAATCAAGAGTATTATCGGGGCAGACAATATATTCATCACTGTCTGTGTTTGTAGCTTGAATTAATGTATGTTCAAAATTATAGACATACTCCCTGTTAAACTCTTTAAGACATCTGTCGCATATATGGTAAAGCGTAAACTTACAAGAATAAGTCATAGTAACTATTCCTGCTCTGTTTTCAATTTTTCCATTTAGTACGATTGGTGTTTTCAATGATTGACTGATATAAGTATCCTGCAGTTGTTCAGCCTCGATATTACAATCAAGCTCCTTAATCTCACCTTCAATATCGAAAATCTGTTTTAACTGCAAAATCATATTTACACCCCAAACATCACAAATTTTATTATAGCTCTTTCAGCTATATTTGTCAATAGTTTTCCTAATTTTGTTTAAAATTATTTAATAAATGCTCTGACTTTTGCTGGAAGTTCCTCTGCATCAGCTGAAACTGTGAAAACTATCTTGATATCCTTAGCAAGCATAGCTACTTTTTCAATCATAGCACCGAATTCGTCATAGTCTCTGCCACCGATTCTGAGGATACCGTCAACATATACTTCCTGGATATCATAGTTACCAGCAAGCATACCAGCTACAAAACCATAAAATGCATCATAGCTATTGATACCATATTCTTCTGCATCAACGAGTCTTACTTTATGAGGAAGGTCGTATGTAAGCTTCATTCCTCTTTCAATACAAACTACGTTACCAGTTGCATTTTCGCAAGCAACCTTGATAGCGTCAACTAAAACTTTTGTTTTTCCTGTTCCTTTTTTTCCTGGAATCAAATTAATCATATTAAACTCCTTCCGCCCTTACGGACCTTTTATTTCAGAGCATTACGCTCATTTAAACTATTTTATTTTTGCTTCGAGTGCTTCCTTTTCAGACTCATAACCAGGCTTGCCGAGGAGAGCAAACATATTTTTCTTATAGCTCTCAACACCAGGCTGGTTAAACGGATTTACTCCAAGCATATATCCTGAAATAGCACAAGCCTTTTCAAAGAAATAAACCATTTCACCAAAGTTTTCTTCATCAAGCTTATCTACTTCGAGTACGATATTAGGAACGCCACCCTCAGTATGTGCAAGCACAGTACCCTGGAAAGCCTTCTGATTTACAACTGACATATTCTGATTTGTAAGGAAATTAAGTCCGTCAAGATTCTCTGCATCATCCTCCAGGAACAAATCCTGTTTAGCTTCCTTAATATCCACAACAGTTTCAAACATAATTCTTGAGCCATCCTGAACAAACTGTCCTAAAGAATGTAAATCTGTTGAGAAAGTAGCAGATGAAGGATAGATACCCTTATTGTCCTTACCTTCACTTTCACCGAACAACTGTTTCCACCACTCAGCCATCATTGTAAAGCTTGGGTCATATGAAATAAGCATTTCAACACTTTTGCCCTTATTATACAGAATGTTTCTGAGTGCTGCATAAGTATAGCAGTCATTACCGTCATCTTTTGCATACTTGTCTTTAGCAGCTTTAGCGCCTGCCACAATCTTATCAATATCACAGCCTGCAACAGCTATAGGAAGCAGACCAACTGCTGTAAGCACAGAGAAACGTCCACCGATATCGTCAGCAATAACGAACGTTTCATAGCCTTCTGCATCAGAAAGCTCCTTCAATGTGCCTCTTGATTTATCAGTTGTAGCAAAAATACGGTTTTTAGCTTCTTCCTTGCCGTACTTGTCTTCAACAAGCTTCTTGAAAATTCTGAAAGCAAGTGCAGGTTCTGTAGTTGTACCTGACTTGGAAATCACATTAACGCAAATATCCTTACCTTCACAAATTGAAAGCACCTCGTTAAGATAAGTAGGGCTGATGTTATTTCCCACAAAATAAATGTCCGGAGTATCTTTTGTCAAATTATTATAAAAAGGCGATTTCAAAAGCTCAATAGCTGCTCTTGCACCAAGATAAGAACCACCGATACCAATAACTATCAATACATCGGCTTTTTCTTTAATGCGTTCCGCTGCAACTTTGATTCTTTCAAACTCGTCTTTATCATAATTTTCAGGTAGATTTACCCAACCTAAAAAATCATTGCCCAGACCATCTCTTGCTTCAAGGGTGTTATGTGCCGCAGTAACAAGTGGTGCTATAGCAGTGAGTTCATGAGGTTGTACAAAAGATTCAAGATATTTAGCATTCAATTTAATTGCCATATCAATCAAATCCTTTCTTCTATCATTAATAATATTATACAATATTTTTATAAATATTTCAAGTGCTTTACAGGCTCAGATACACTTTTGTGCAACTAATACAAAAGTTTTTACTATGTATACAGCAGATTAAACAAAATACGTTTTATGGCAAAAGGCATCTTGATTTTCTCAACTTTTTCGGCAATTACAATATTCGACTTTAATATGGTTTTATCTCCATTTGAAAACACTATATTTCCAACTTTATCACCAATTTTTACAGGTGCTTCTACACTGTTTTCCCTTTCAAACTCATATGTTATCTGAGGATATACACCACGGGGAATCAGAACGTTTGACAAGTTGTTAAACTTTACACTTGTTTTGAGTTTTTCGCCATTATTAACTTTTATTTTCGATAATATTTCTTTATCAAATTCAGGCTCATAAATCTCGAAAGCTGTAAAGCCATAATCCATTACAGCTTTCGCTTCGGAAAATTTCAAATCATCGTTATTTGAACCAAGCACAACGACACAAATCTCCATATTCCCACGTTTTGCAGTAGCTACAAGGCTATCTCCTGCTGTTGCAGAACTACAGGATTTCAAGCCAGTACAACCATTATATGTTCTTATTAACCTGTTGGTGCTGACAAGCTCTACCTGATTATTTCTGACATTTGCAATCCAGGTTGTGAAATACGGTGTCAAGCTTTCAAACTTTAATAATTCTTTTACCAAAATCGACAAATCGTATGCTGTTGAAACGGTATTTTCACTTATTCCTGTACAATCTGCAAACTTTGTATCTGACATTCCCAATTCTGTTGCTCGCTTGTTTATTAATTTCACAAACTTTTCTTCAGTGCCTCCGATTTTTTCTGCTAATGCTGTACAGGCGTCATTGGCATTCCCTATTGTAATTGATTTCAGTAATTCGTCAACACTGATTTTTTCGCCCACATCAAGCCAGATTTGTGGAGCTCCTTTTGAATTTGCATTTGAAGATACTGTAACCGTATCATCAAGGTTAAGCTTTCCACTTTCAATCTGTTCAGCTGTAATAAGAACCGTCATCAATTTTGCAAGATGAGCAATCGGTCTTATTTTCTCAGCGTTTTTATCTGCTATAACTGTACTTGTACTTGCTTCAACAAGAATAGCTGACTTCGCCGTAACGTTCTGCATTATAGCATTATCTGATACAGCAACCGACTGGATAGGTATTATTTCACCAGAATATCCGTCCGAAAATGCATTAAGCGTGAAAGTATTTGAAAATAAAACAGCACATAGCATAAACAACATAACTTTTTTTAGTTTCATTGACCTGCCTCCTATAAATTGTTAGTACATTCTATTCAGCAAGTCCTGATAATAGAAATAAAAAAGCAGGCTATAAAGCCTGCTGACCGGATTAGTTATTCAACAATAAATTCTTTGATTTCATCAATGAACTTATCTGCATTATCGCTGTGAGCAACAAGTTCGATAGGATTTGAAAGGTCAAGGCTGAAGATACCCATAATTGACTTAGCATCAACTGCATATCTGCCTGAAATCAAATCTACGTCAAAGTCATACAATGAAACAATGTTTACGAATTTCTTTACTGAAGCGATAGAATCCAATACGAGTTTTACTTTTTTCATATCTCATTCCTCCTAAAAATTACAACCTATGTTAAGGTATTTATTGGTTTATTTGTTTCATAGATTTTCATCTACACCTTATATTATAGGCGTGAAATTTTAATTGTCAAGAGAAATTTGCAAAAAAAAATAAAATATAGTATAATAGTCAATAGCACTAATTATGACTAAATGTTTTTGTGCAACATTGC
>DEPR01000007.1:16328-20078 GCA_002358895.1 Ruminococcus sp. UBA3387
GAGACTGAAAATATCAGACAAGCTATGGAACAAAAAGGCTTTGACACCATTAGTGATTTCAGAACTGCAGACATTGCAATTATAAACACCTGTACCGTTACCTCCCGTTCTGACCTGAAATTCAGACAGTTACTCCACAAAATCAGAAGAATAAATCCGACTTGCATTGTAGTAATGACAGGGTGCTTCCCTCAGGCATTTACTGAAGAAGCTGAAGCTATGACAGAATGTGATATAATTGTTGGCAGTAATGACAAGACCAGAATTCCTGAGTTTCTTGATGAGTTTCTCTGCAAAAGGCAGAGAATAATCTACATTCAGCCTCATACCAAAGGTGAAAAGTTTGAGCATATGACAAACTGTGGGAACTCAGACAAGACCCGTACATATATTAAAATTCAGGACGGTTGCAACCAATACTGCACCTACTGCATTATTCCTTACGCAAGAGGGCATATCCGTTCTAAGCCTTTACCAGAAATTGCAAAGGAAGTTAAAAACTTTGTTGCAACAGATTACAAGGAAATTGTAGTTGTTGGAATAAATCTGTGCTGTTATGGCAAGGATTTCAATGACGGTACAAGGTTAATTGATGCGATTGAGCTTATATGCCACACTGCTGAAAATTGCAGAATAAGACTTGGTTCTATAGAACCTGAAATGATTAGTGATAATGACATTAAAAGAATGGCTGGACTGAAAAATCTCTGCCCGCAATTTCACCTTTCCTTACAGAGTGGCTGTAACAACACTCTACGGGCAATGAACAGAAAATACACCAGCGACGAATATGCTGAACTTTGCGAAAAACTAAGAGCAAAATTCCCTGACTGTGCAATAACAACCGACATAATGGTAGGTTTTCCGGGTGAAACAGATGAAGATTTCAAACAATCCTTAGCTTTCGCCGAGAAGATAAGTTTTGCTAAAGCACATATATTCCCGTATTCCAGAAGAAAAGGTACGATTGCGGACAAAAAGCCCGACCAGATACCCAAAAGCATTAAAGAACAGCGCGCAGACAAGATGGCGAAGGTATGTGAAATTGAACAGAAAAAGTTTCTCCTAAGTATGGTTGGAAAAACCTGCACCGTTTTATTTGAAAAGGAAAACAGCCCCGCATATCATCAGGGCTATACAGCAAACTACACACTGGTCAAGACTCCGAGGGTTGATGCTGATATTTCCCTGAAAAAGCAGATGTTTGATGTTAAAATCACAGGTATTGAAAATGATTACTGCATTGGTGAGATAGTCAAGGAGGATACTTATGAAAAATAGAAGAATGGCACTTGTAACAGGTGCAAGCTCAGGCATTGGAAAAGAAATAGCAAAAGAACTTAACCGACGAGGCTATGACCTGATTTTAGTCGCAAGACGTCTCGAAAAACTGAATGAATTAAAAGAGCAGCTGAATGGCAATATTATCACCATCGACTGTGATTTGGCAAGTGTGGAAAACTGTATTGAACTTTATACAAAAGTTAAGGACTATAACATTACTGTGCTTATCAACAATGCAGGTTTTGGTGCTATCGGATATTTCAATGAAATTCCCCTTGAACGTGAGCTTGAAATGATTGACACCAACTGCAAAGCTATGCACATTCTTGCGAAACTGTTTCTAAGTGATTTTATTAAGAAGGACAAAGGACATATTCTTAATGTTGCTTCATCTGCAGGATTAATGCCCGGTGGGCCACTTATGTCAACATATTATGCAACCAAGTCATATGTTGTCAGCCTTACAAGTGGTATCAGCGAAGAACTGAAGTCAATGAAAAGCAATGTTTCTATTTCGGCTCTTTGCCCAGGACCCGTAGACACAGAATTTAACAAAGTTGCTAATGTCAAGTTCAATCTTAAAAGCATTTCAGCAGAAAAATGTGCAAAAGAAGGCATCGAGGGAATGTTCAGAAGAAAGCTTGTAATTATCCCGTCATTTGATATGAAGGCAAGCTCTTTCGCAAGCAGATTGCTTCCAAGGTCAATGATACTCCCGATTACAAAGCATATGCAAAAAAAGAAGATAAAATAGTATTTTTGTGTCGGAAAAGGTAAAACTTATGGAAAATTGGCTGTTTTATCAAAAAAATTCTCATTAAACTATAGACAAAAGGTGAAAACTATTGTATAATAAATTTAATGATGTGTAAAATTCATATTCTGCGTACATTTGCAGAATATAGTATTATCACTACTTCGGGAGGAGGAGCTCACAGAGCTGTAAATTATGAGAGTTATTACAGGAACCGCCCGTGGAAAGAAATTAAAAACATTAGAAAATTTAGATATCAGACCGACTTCAGATATGGTGAAGGAAGCTATTTTTTCAATCATACAGTTTGATGTTCCAGGTTCATCCGTCCTTGACTTGTTTGCAGGCAGTGGACAACTTGGAATTGAAGCTTTAAGCAGAGGTGCTGAGCATTGTGTTTTTGTTGAAAAAAACCGTGCTGCTTATGACATCGTCAACGAAAACCTGCTCCACTGCGACTTCAAAAAGAACTCAAGAGTGTTGCAGATGGATAGCCTTGAATATCTTAAAGTTGCTAAGGCAGGACTTGATATTGCACTACTTGACCCACCTTATAACCAGGGACTTATTGAAAAGGCACTCCCCTTGCTGGACTCAAAGATGAACGAAGGTGCAATTATAGTTTGCGAACACGAAAAAGAGCTTACACTTGCTGAAAGCTACGGTCGGATGAAGCTTCACAAGAGATATAAATACGGTAAAATTGCCGTTACTGTTTTTAAAATTCCATCGGAAGAAGATGATTATTGATGAGAATAGCTGTTTGTCCGGGTAGCTTTGACCCTGTAACTTTCGGGCATCTGGATATTATCAACCGTGCCTCAAAGCTATTTGACAAAGTAATTGTACTTGTTTCATTCAATCCCACCAAGTCGTCGGCAATATTCACTGTTGAAGAACGAGTGGATATGATTAAAGCTGTTTCTTCCCACTTGCCTAATGTTGAAGTTGACAGCTACGACGGACTTCTTGCGAATTACCTGAAAAACACAGGTGCTGTTGCTATTGTAAAGGGTCTCAGAGCTGTATCAGACTTTGAATATGAATTTCAGATGGCTCTTGCCAACAAAAAGCTGTATGATGAAGCAGAAACCGTATTCCTTACAACAAGCAGTGAGAATATGTATCTCTCTTCAAGTGTAGTTAAACAAATTGCCAGTCTTGGTGGAGACATCAGCAGTCTTGTTCCACCTGAGATACTGGACACAATAAAAAATCGTTTATCAAAGCATTAAATTATATATGAAAGGATGTATAAAAATGAACATTGATGAAATTTTGGACCTTATGGAAGGACTTCTCGACAAAGCTTCTACTGTACCTTTTTCAAACAAGAAGATGATTGACTGTGAGCAGATGCGTGAATACATAGACACTATTCGTCTTAACATGCCTGCTGAGCTTAAAAAAGCTAAGGATACTGCTCGTGACAGAGATAACATTATCGCTGAAGCAAGCAAGGAAGCTGAAGAAATCATCAAGCAGGCTGAAGAACGTGCTAAGGTGCTTGTTTCTGAGCAGGAAATCATCAAGCAGGCTGACGATGTTGCAAATGAACAGATTCAGCGTGCAATGAAGCAGGCTGACCAGATTGTTACTGAAGCTATCGCTAAGGACAGAGACATCAGAAATGCTCTTGCCGCAAATCTTGACAAGGCACTTTCAGATGCACAGAGAATTCTTACAAGAAACCTCAATGAAGTTACTGCAAC
>DEPR01000007.1:20181-20391 GCA_002358895.1 Ruminococcus sp. UBA3387
TTTTTTGTGCTATTATAATCCGTTAGGATTGTTTTTTGTAAAGTTCCAGCCATCTGCTGCCATTTCGTCAAGGTCATATTTAGCTTCCCAGCCAAGAAGCTCCTTAGCCTTAGTTGGGTTTGCATAGCAAGTAGCAATATCACCAGGTCTTCTTTCCTTAATCTGATATGGAATCTCTTTTCCGCAAGCCTTTTCAAATGCGTGAAGCAC
>DEPR01000007.1:20494-22304 GCA_002358895.1 Ruminococcus sp. UBA3387
GCGTTCAGATGTCCTGTAGCAAGGTCTACAACGTGGATATAGTCTCTTACACCTGTTCCGTCAGGTGTATCATAGTCGTTACCGAAAACGCCGAGACATTCAAGCTTGCCTGATGCAACCTGTGCGATATATGGGAAAAGGTTATTTGGAATACCGTTAGGGTCTTCACCAAGAAGTCCTGTTTTGCTTGCACCGATTGGGTTGAAATATCTCAGCAAGGATACTGACCATTCGTTATCTGCAACATAAACATCCTTCAGAATCTGTTCAATCATAACCTTTGTATAGCCATAAGGATTTGTTGAAGTATTTGTTGGCATTGTTTCAACATAAGGTGCAGGATTATCCACACCATATACTGTAGCAGAAGATGAAAATACAATCTTCTTGCAGTTATACTTTCTCATAGCTGTAATAAGCATAAGGGTACCTGTAATGTTGTTATGGTAATACTCAACAGGCTTTCTTACAGATTCACCTACTGCTTTAAGTCCTGCAAAATGAATTACAGCATCAATTTCGTTTTCTTCAAACACCTTTTCAACATCAGCAAGGTTAAGCAAATCAGCTTCATAAAAGCTAAACTCTTTACCTGTAATCTTTTTAATTCTATTCAACGCTTCAGGTTTTGAGTTGGAAAAGTTATCAAGGACAACAATTTCATATCCTGCATTCAGAAGTTCAACGCAAGTATGGCTACCGATAAAACCGGCACCACCTGTAACCAATATTTTAGACATACAATCATTCCTTTCAATTTTACGTCATACACATTATACCACAATTCTCACACAATAGCAACCATTTAATTAAAAATCGTTTCCCAGATTGCCTGTTGTGCAGCACCGAAGTCAACATCCAGGGTAGACTGGCCATTGTGATTTCCATAGCTATACATATTATCTTCAGGTATTCTAAGTTCCTCGGTTTCATACTTCAGCATAAACGGAAGCTTATTAATCAGGAGTTGCATTTCCATCTCGGACATATTTGTTGTTATACCTGATGCACAGGCAGAAGCTATCTTATTCAGCTTAAATGGATTAAAAGTAACAGCCTTTTCCATTATCTTTGAGATGACGATACGCTGTCTTTCCGTTCTTTCAAAGTCAGCATTGCCTACATATCTCAGTCTTGCATAAGCAAGTGCCTGATTGCCGTTTAACGTAAGATTGCCGCCTTCATAGAGGTAATCTGTGCCTCTCTTATTACCGAGAATATCGTTCTGCTCTGCCATTGGCTCCTGCATACCGATTACTTCCTCTGTGCTCACTTCAACCTCAATTCCACCAACTGCATCAACTATATCAATAAAACTGTAGAAATTGAAATACACATACTTATCGACTCTGACATCAAAATTCTGTTCAATAGTATCCATAAGCAGTTCAGGTCCACCATAAACATTAGCTGCATTCATTTTATTCCAGCCGTTATTCGGTATTTCAACATACATATCTCTCATAAATGAAGTCATTGTTATTTGTTTTGTGTTCTTATTGACTGACAACATAATCATTGAATCAGTACGTCCACTTTCCTCCAAAGAACGAGCATCAGAACCGATAACAAGCACATTCATTACATCATCGTCATACATAGAAGCATTAGTTACAAATCTGTTGCCTGTTTCAACGGTATTAACCATTCCCACATACTTATGTATAAGCAGTTCAAAAACAACGAAAAGTGCAATTATGAGGAAAATCAGTATCTTGAAAAATCTCTTTATCGGAGATTTTTTCTTTTTCTTACGGCGCTTAGGCTTTACATAATCACGGTCATCATAATCATCATAATCGTCATATCT
>DEPR01000007.1:22430-26061 GCA_002358895.1 Ruminococcus sp. UBA3387
CGGGCTGAGGAGGTTCATACTCGTCATAGTCGTCGTAGCCTTCTTCCTCGTCGTGAAACTCAAGGTCGGAAAACTCTAATGTATCGTCATATCTCTTTCCGTCCATAGCTGAATATCTGCGTAACTGCTGCTCATACATTCTTGAATACTCATCATATTCTTCATTTTCATCTCTATTGTAAAATTCATCTCTTCTCATTTTTAATCACCATTTCTATACATCAAGCATTTATTACGAATTTTATTATAATTTCATTATATTACTTATACGAATAAATGTCAAACGCTGACGAAAATTCTCATTAAATTTTCACATAGTTTGCAATTAGGTATCAGATGTGGTATAATTTTTACACAGGAGAGTGATTTTATGCTCAAAGGCATTATTTTTGATATGGACGGGCTTATGATAGATACAGAAAGCCTTTTACAGAAATTCTGGGTACAGGCGGCTAATGAAAACGGTTATCCTATGACCAAAGAACACGTTCTCGGCATCCGTTCACTTGCTTCAAAATATGCAATTCCACACTTAAAAGAGCTTTTCGGTAATGATTTTGACTATTATGCTGTAAGAAAACGCCGAATTGAGCTTATGAACAATTACATCAGAGAAAACGGCATTGTAAAAAAGGCAGGGCTTGATGAACTGCTGGAATACCTTAAAAGCACCGACCTTAAAATCGCTGTTGCTACTGCCACGGATTTCCAAAGAACAAAGATGTATCTTGAATCAATAAATGTTTTTCATTTTTTTGATAAGATTATCTGTGGTGATATGATAGAAAACGGTAAACCTAATCCTGACATTTACATTGAAGCTTCCCGTCAGCTTGGATTTAAACCCGATGAATGTATCGCCCTTGAGGACTCGCCTAACGGAATACTTTCTGCTTACAGGGCTGGATGTTTGCCTGTTATGGTACCCGACCTAACACAGCCAGACGCTGAAACAGCAGGATTGCTTTATGCAAAATGCGACAGTTTAGCAGATGTTATAAATGTAATTGAAAAGATGATATGAGAAAAGCCACCCTTTGGGGTGGCTTGAATTTTACTCATCATATAAATCGTCTGTGTCCTTATCGCAACATCTATCGTCGTTTTCGTCCTCAAGGCTTCTTGGGAAAAATTCATTTGTCGGGAATTTAATCTTATCAAAGAACTCACAAGGACTGTCGGTGTTGGTTGAACATTCTTTCTTAGGAATACAATAGTCGTAAGCTGGAATAAGAATAGGTACGGCTCTTTGTAACTGAACAATTGCAAACATACCGATTGTTACAAGAACTTTCTTATTATATGACTCACAGCCTGCCGAAATCAGCTTCGTATCAAGAATAATCGGGTCAACCACGCTGACAGTTGCTCTCGGTGGATTGCTTATACCACAACAACAGTTATGCTTGTCATCAGACATATCTGCCTTCTCATCAGATGAGAAATACTTAGTATTGCCTGCACTACCGAAAAGGATTACCTTCTTGCTGAATGTTGTGGTGCCTGAAGCAAACTTAGGAGTTGAACAGCCCGACTGGTAGACTTCAAAATCAACCTTGAAAGTATAGGTAAGGTCCACTGTGTAGAAACCGTTGTTGAACGGCACAGGGTCAATGGCAAATGTAGTGTTGACAACCTCAACACATTTGCATTTGATGTAACTTGCATTGTCAATCAACTCCTGAGTGCAAGGGTCAGCAAAACACAACTCAAGGTCTTCAAGACAATCCTGAGAACTGCAGGAATCAAACACTCTCATAGCTTCGATACACACAGCCTCTTTAAAGCAGTTGTTAGATTTTAACTCGCTCATAAAAATCCTCCTGACATATGTTTTTAAAGTAATAAAGTTACTTCCCTACATCATATTCAGAAGGATTTGTTTTTGTTACTGCATATTACAATTTTTTCAGCTTTGCAAAGTTAGCCATAATCTTCTTTGTGCCTTTGGTTTCAAAAGCAATTTCAAGCAAAGTATCATTTGCCATTTTTGTTGCACTAAGTACCAAACCCTCACCGAAAATATTATGCTTAACCCTATCGCCAACACTGAATTCCTGTGATTGCATTTGGTCTGATGTTCTGTTTCTTTGTGCAAGCTGTTGCTGTAAATTAATGCTATACGGTGCATTAACCTGCTTATCACTTGCAGGGAAAAAGTCTTCCATACCCGGTTCTTCGGTTTTCTCAATATTTTCAACAGGCAGTTCTTTTATAAATCGAGACACTCTGTTGCTGTCGGTACGTCCATAAAGCATACGCTGTCTTGCGTGAGTAAGATATAATTTCTCCTTTGCACGGGTTATAGCAACATATGCAAGACGGCGTTCTTCTTCAATTTCCTCTTCAGACTCACAGCTTCTTGATGATGGGAAAATGTTTTCCTCCATCCCCACCACAAAGACTTTTGGGAATTCAAGGCCCTTTGCTGAATGCATTGTCATCATTACAACATAGTCCCCGTCTTCATCAAAATTATCAATATCCGTATAGAGTGAAATTTCTTCAAGAAAACCTGCCAATGTAGGTTCTTCGGAGTTTTCCTCATAATTTGCCATAGTAGATTTAAGCTCGGCAATATTCTCAAGACGTGTAATACCCTCATCGCCCTGTGATTTCAGATACAGCTCATAACCTGACCTATCCATAACCTCATCGAGCAATTCTTCCAACGGAATTACATCAACAAGCTCGGCGAGTTCATAGAACATTTCAGCAAGACTTTTCAGCTGTTTTGACCTTGCAACTATCGGTGCAAGACTATCGGATTTATACATAATTTCAAGAGGGTTTTCACCTAAGTCAGATGAAATCTGTTCTATTTTTGTAACAGTTGCCTCACCAATTCCACGTTTTGGTTCGTTGATAATTCGCTTTAATCTCAGCATATCTGCAGGGTTATTAATTACCGACAGATACGCAAGTATATCCTTGATTTCCTTTCTGTCATAGAACTTCAGTCCACCAAAAATTCTATAAGGAATACCACTTCTGATGAAAGCCTGTTCCAAAGAGTTTGACTGTGCATTCATACGATACAAAACAGCGTGTCCACCGAACCTATCGCCATTCTGCACATTTTCCATTATTGTATCGGCAACAAATCTTGACTCACTTCTCTCAGAGAAACACTTATAGACGGTAACTTTATTTCCTTCACCACTATCCGTCCACAAATTCTTACCTTTTCTCCCGTTATTGTGCTTAATAAGCTCATTTGCACAGGTAAGAATATTCTGTGTAGAACGATAATTCTGTTCAAGCCTGATGACATCTGTTTCAGGGTCGCAGCCAAACTGATCCTCAAATGACAGGATATTTTCAATAGTTGCACCTCGGAATTTATAGATACTCTGGTCATCATCACCCACAACACACAGATTTCCATACTTCGCTGAAAGCAGAGATATAAGTCTGAACTGAACCATATTAGTATCCTGATACTCGTCCACCATTATGTATTTGTACAAATTCTGATAATGGTCAAGTACATCAGGATTTTCCTCAAATAATTTTACGGTATGACACAAAATATCGTCAAAATCCATTGCATTTGCTGATTTTAAACTTTGCTGATAGCCTTTATACACCTTTGCAATCTGCAGAGTTCTGTAGTCATCAGAAGCTTTTG
>DEPR01000007.1:26141-35514 GCA_002358895.1 Ruminococcus sp. UBA3387
GGGAACATTTTTTCTGAAATATCAAGGTTACGCAGAACAGTTTTGATTACTCTCAGGGAATCATCGGTATCATAAATGGTGAATGACGGTGTGAAGCCGATATGCTCACATTCTCTGCGGAGAATTCTTACGCATACCGAGTGAAATGTTGCGGCAGTTATGCCACTTCCACTCTCACCAAGCAAACCTGCAATTCTTTCTTTCAGCTCATTGGCTGCTTTGTTGGTAAAAGTAATAGCAAGTATGCTCCAGGGCTTCACACAATTATAGCCCACAATATCGGCAAGTTTTGATGAATCGTCAGTTTTACCCTTTGCGTAGTCCTCAAGAAACTTTAGCTCATCAGCTGTATAATTACCGTAGCCATCCGGATTATTATAAGCATCTCCAAAATAAATCATATTAGCAATTCGGTTAATAAGCACAGTTGTTTTTCCACTTCCTGCACCTGCAAGAATCAGAAGTGGTCCGTTTATTTTAAATACAGCTTTTTTCTGATTATCATTCATTTTAGAAAAAAACTTTTCCAAAGCCTTGTTTTTCAGTGTATTATAATCTTTTGACATTTGCATTTCCTCACTTAACAGATAATATATTTATTATAACATATTTTCATCAACTTGAAAAGGGCAATTTTTTAACATAACTAAGCTGAATAACTTTTCTTATAACTCCAATAATAGCAATAGCATAGAGAAAATATATTCACAGAGGTATGCTTTTACTTTAAAACAGATAAAATTATACGAAGTAAAAAGGGGGCTTTATTATGGGATATACACTTGACAATACGGAAAATAAAGTGTAAAATAAATATAGGTATTTTTGTTCGTTATTTTTACTGTTAAGTAACATTTTTATGGGGTATTTTATTTAACATTTATCTGTGCACGAAGCCCTTTATTTTTGCTTCGGATACCTCTGTTTTCAGCTACGTTAAATCGAAAATTTATGAGCTTTGCTCAGAAGGAAGGAGTTATATAAACTACTTGCCTTTTGTTTGTGTTACAACAAAATGGCTACGTTTAGATTTTTATGAACACAAAAACTAATAATACACGAAATTCCAACAAAAAAATGACAAAAAGAAACTCAAAACAGACAGGTGCGTTGACTCTTGAACGCACAAAAAAAGATTTCAAACTTACTAAAACAAACAGAACTGCAAAAAACTCAAAAAATAATACACCACAAAGAAAGACACCTGTAAAGATTATACCTTTGGGGGGTCTGAACGAAATCGGTAAGAACTTTACTTGCATTGAATGTTGCAACGATTTGTTTATCATCGACTGTGGGCTCGCATTCCCTGACAGTGAAATGCTTGGTGTTGACATTGTAATCCCCGATTTCACTTACATTGAACAGAATATCAACAAGCTGAGAGGCGTTGTTTTAACTCACGGCCACGAGGACCATATCGGTGGACTTCCCTATTTTCTCAAGAAGTTTAACACACCCGTATACGGCACAAGACTGACACTTGGACTTCTTGAGGGAAAACTCAAGGAACACGGACTTCTCGGAAATGTAAAGCTTAATGTAGTTACTCCAAGGCAGACAGTAAAGCTTGGCTGTATGGCAGTTGAATTTATCCGTGTAAACCACTCTATTCCTGACGCAGTAGGTCTTGCTGTTCACACTCCAGCAGGTGTTATTATTCACACGGGAGATTTCAAAGTAGACTATACACCTATTGAAGGTGGAATTATCGACCTTGCAAGATTTGCTGAACTTGGTAACAAGGGTGTTCTTGCACTTATGTCAGATTCCACAAACTCGGAACGCCCCGGATTTACAGTAACCGAGCGTAAGGTAGGCGAAAGCTTTGAAAAGCTTTTCTCTATGGCTGAGGGCAAACGTATAATTATTGCAACATTTGCTTCTAACATTCACCGCATTCAGCAGATTGTCAACAACGCTGTAAAGAGTGGCAGAAAAGTTGCTGTATCAGGCAGAAGTATGGTGAATGTAATCGGCAAGGGTATTGAACTTGGGTATCTGAAGATACCTGATGGTATTCTTGTAGATATTGATATGATTTCAAGATATCCTGCTGAACAGATGTGTATTGTAACAACAGGAAGTCAGGGTGAACCTATGTCTGCTCTTACTCGTATGGCTATGAGTGAGCACAGAAACGTAAAAATCACACCTCAGGACTTTATTATTATTTCAGCTACACCAATCCCGGGTAATGAGAAATTCGTTACACGAGTTGTAAATGAGCTTCTGAAGCTGAACGCTGAAGTAGTATATGAGGCAATGTATGATGTTCACGTTTCAGGACACGCTTGTCAGGAAGAACAAAAGCTTATTCTTTCACTTACAAAGCCTAAGTTTTTTATTCCTGTTCACGGTGAATACAAGCACCTTATCAAGCACGCTTCCCTTGCAAAGGCAGTAGGCATTGACGAAAAGAATATTATTATCGGTGAAATCGGTAACGTTATTGAAACTGACGGCGTTGATATGAAAATATCAGGTCAGGTCCCTGCAGGCAAGGTGCTTGTTGACGGGCTTGGCGTAGGCGACGTTGGTGCTATTGTACTCCGAGACAGAAAGCATCTTGCACAGGACGGTATCATCATTGCCGTTGCAACTATAGACAGAATTGCAGGCGAAATTCTCTCAGGTCCTGATATTGTATCCCGAGGTTTTGTATATGTCCGTGAAAGCGAGGAACTGATTGAGGAAGCAAGACGTATTCTGACAGAATCGCTTCAGGACAGCCTTGACCACGACATAAGAGAATGGAATGTAATAAAGAACAAAATGAAAGACAAATTATCTGACTATATTTACCTTAAAACAAAGAGAAGTCCGATGATTCTCCCGATTATTATGGAAATTTAATGTGCTTTTATTGTCTGGAGGGTATCAGATTTTATTTGATACCTGACATTCAATAGAAAGGATTTAAAATGAAACAGCAAAACATTTTTAATATAGCTCTCAAGGCTACAACTTTAGTTATACTGTTAACTGCCATTATAGCATCAGTTACGGTATACAACACACCAATGAAAGAATCTGTGGGACGTGTGTTGCTTTTTGTTTCTGTTATTTCTGGTGTGCTTCTTATTATGGAAGCTTTTCTGTTCGGCAACAGGACACGAAAAGCTATTGCAAAAATGTCTACTCAGTTATCAAAGACAGAAAGAGATTCTTTGCTCCACTTCCCTGCACCTGTGATAATTATTGACGAGGATAATACTATCGTCTGGTATAACAAGCTTTTCGGTATTCAGGTTTACTCTGAAGATGAAGCATATGGCGTAGATATTGCTGACATTGTAAACATTGATATGGACAAGATTTTTACACCTGAAGGTGATCTTGTATGCATTGACAAGAAGTTTTACAGAGCAAAAGCCATACATAACAACTCTGTAAGCCCTTTGACTATGGTTTATTTTGATGATTGTACTGACTTTGTTGAGCTTGATTATGAATGCAGACAATCCCACAAATCTGTTATGATTATTCTCATTGACAACTACGAAGATGTGTTGTCAAATCTGCGTGAGAGCGAAAAGGCTCACGCACTTGTAGAGATTGAAAAGCTGATAGAAGACCTGATTGACGGTACTAACGGCGTTTCAAAACGAATGAGCAACGATAGATTCTGGATAGTCCTCGAAGAAAGAGATTTATCAAAAATTATAGAAAGTCGTTTTAAAATCCTGGCTGATGCAAGAAAGATTTCGGTTGGTGAAAAGAAAAACGTTACGCTTTCTATTGGTGTAGGATATAACAGCAGCAATCTTGCTGAATCAGAGGCTTTTGCAAAACAGGCTCTGGAAATGTGTCTTGGCAGAGGTGGCGATCAGGCTGCAGTAAAGACAGAAAACGGTTATCAGTTCTTCGGTGGCGTTTCTAACGGTGTTGAAAAACACACCAAGGTTAAGACAAGAATGATTGCAAATGCTTTGCTTGAACTTGTAAACACCCACGAGAACGTGCTTATTATGGGACACCGATTCGGCGACCTTGACAGTGTGGGTGCTGCCACAGGTTTATGCTGTGCACTTAAAAAGTTAGGTAAAGATGCATCGGTTGTGGTAAACCTTGAAAACAATCTTGCTAAGGCACTTATAAAATACGTTTCAGACCACGATATAAGTAATTATTATATCGCACCTGAAAATGCAATGAACAAGCTTGATGACAACACACTTGTAATTGTTGTTGACACGCATAATCCTGATCTGGTAGAGTCAAAAGAAATCCTCGAACGCTCTAAAAATACTGTTGTAATTGACCACCACAGGCTTATGGTTAAGTCTATCGAGGATTCTGTGCTGTTCTATCACGAACCGATTGCATCATCAGCAAGTGAAATGGTTGCCGAAATCATTGAATACTTCGGCGAAAAGGCAAAAATTCCATCACCTGTTGCAGAGGCGTTACTCGCAGGTATTATGCTTGACACAAAGAATTTTGTACTTAGAACGGGTGTACGAACATTTGAAGCCGCTGCATTCCTGAGAAAAATGGGAGCTGACACAGTAGCCGTTAAGATGATGTTCTCAAACTCCATTGAAACATATCAGCAGAGAGCAAACCTTATTAATTCTGCAAAGATATATCATAAATGTGCAATTACCTGCACAAATGAACATTTCAGCGATTTAAGAATTGCTGCATCACAGGCTGCAGATGAGCTTTTGGGCATTTCAGGTGTCAACGCTTCATTTGTTTTATATGAAAATGACGGCATTGTCAACATTTCAGCCCGCAGTCTTGGCGTATACAACGTGCAGGTTATTATGGAAAGCCTCGGTGGTGGCGGACATCTTACAATGGCAGCTACTCAGCTTAAAACCGACCTTAAAACTGCTCAATTCAGACTGAAAGAAGCTATTGACGAATATATAATCAACTATGTAAAATAAAGACGAAAGGACGTATTGCTATGAAAGTAATTCTATTAAAAGACGTAAAAGGCTCAGGTAAGGCAGGAGATACACTTAATGTTGCTGACGGATATGCAAGAAACTTTTTGATTGCCAAAGGCTTTGCTATTGAAGCTACTGCTAAAAACCTCAATGACCTTGCAGGAAAAAAAGCTTCTGCACAGCACAAGCTTGATGTTGAAAAGGCTGATAACGAGAAGATTGCAGCTGCACTTGAAGGCAAGGAAATTGTCATTAAGGCTAAAGCAGGACAAGGTGGAAAGCTGTTTGGTGCAGTTAAGTCATCAGACATTGCTGAAGCAATCAAAGCTCAGTATTCACAGGACGTGGATAAAAAGAAAATCAATCTTAACAGCGATATAAAAAGCTACGGCGATTTTTCTGCTGTAATCAAAATGACACAGGGCGTATCCTGCACAGTAAAAGTTAAGGTAGTTGAAGAATAATGGCTATTAATGAAAACAGTGGTCTGAAGCCCAGCGATATTTTAGGACGTGAGCTTCCCTATTCTCTTGAAGCAGAACAGGCTGTTTTAGGTGGAATTCTCATTGAACCTACTATTCTGCCAAAGGTTATTGAAAAGCTGAAGCCCGAAAGCTTTTACCGTCCACAACATCAGCAACTTTTCTCAATTATGATGAGAATGTTCACAAATGCTAAGACAGAGGATATTATTACAGTTATCAACGAAGCTGTTGCGATGGGCGTTTTTGAAACTTCAGCAATGGCGAAAACTTATTTGTCAGGAGTTATGGAAAGCGTTCCATCAACTGCAAATATTGAAAGCTACTGTGATATTATCAAAGAGAAAGCCCAGATTCGTTCACTTATAAATATCGCTAATGATATTATTGAAACTGCTAACGAAGGTGCTGTTGACTCACAGACAATGCTTGACAGTGCCGAGCAGAAGATTTATGACATCAGACAGGGTGAAGTTCAGGGGCTTACCAGAATTGACAGCGTAATTATTGATACATATACACATTTGCAGGAGCTTAATGGGCCTGATGCGGAAGCTCACCTTGGCACAAAAACAGGTTTTGCACAGCTTGATGCAGTTACTACAGGTCTTAACAAATCTGACCTGATTATTCTTGCTGCCCGACCTGCAATGGGTAAGTCTGCTCTTGCATTGAATATTGCAGTTAATTCCTGCAAAAACTCAATGAAAGATGTTGTTATCTTTTCTCTCGAAATGGGCAAGGAACAGCTTGTTACACGTATGCTTTCATCAGAGGCACTTGTAAACAACACAAGCCTGCGTACAGGTAAATTATCAACAGATGACTGGACAAAGCTTGCTGCAGGTACAGAATCACTCCAGAGACTTCCCATCTATATGGACGACGGAGCAGGAATTAACGTTCCACAGATGAAGGCAAAGCTCAGACGTATGAAAAACTTAGGGCTTGTTATCATCGACTACTTACAGCTTATGTCATCTCCTAACAAGCATTCAAGCCGTGTAACTGAAGTATCTGAAATCACAAGACAGCTTAAACTTATGGCTAAGGAGCTTAATGTACCTGTAATTGCACTTTCACAGCTTTCCCGTAGTTCTGAAAAACGTGAGGACAAGCGTCCTATGCTATCTGACCTTCGTGAATCCGGTTCTATTGAACAGGACGCAGACATTATCCTGTTTTTACACCGTGATGCATACTACAATAAAGAAACCGCCGACCAGACGGTGGCTGAATGTATTGTTGCAAAAAACCGCCACGGCTCAACAGGTACTGTAAATCTTGCTTGGATTGGTGAATACACATTATTCAGAAGTCTTGATATAAGAAGAGAGTAATTATGTTAGACATTGTATCTAAAACTATTGCAGAACATAATATGATTCAAAAGAGTGAACGAGTGTTGGTTGGCCTTTCAGGTGGTGCTGACAGCGTTTCACTCCTTTTGTGTTTATTAAAGCTGGGGTACAATGTTTCTGCTTGTCATATAAATCATCAGTTGCGTGGTGAAGAAAGCCTGAGAGATGAGCAATTCTGCATTGATTTTTGCAAAAAACTTGGTGTGCCACTTGAAGTTCATAGATTAGACGTTTCAGGATATTGCAAAACTAATTCCTGCTCTGTTGAAGAAGGTGCAAGGACTTTGAGGTATGAGATTTTTGCACAATCAGGCTTTGAGAAAATTGCAACAGCACACACCTTATCAGATTGCATTGAAACAACAGTTTTCAACCTTGCGAGAGGGACAGGATTAAAGGGGCTATGCTCCATTCCACCAATCCGAGGAAACATTATCAGACCATTGATTGATTGTACAAGGTCTGATATCGAAGAATTTTTATTACAGGAAAAACAATCCTATGTTACAGACTCAACAAATCTTGAGACTGAATATTCAAGAAATAAAATAAGGCTCAAACTCATACCTATACTTGGCGAGCTCAATACTTCCCTCTTTAAGACTTATAAAAACACGTTAGCTAACCTGAAAAACGATGAAGATTATCTTGAGTTACAGTTGGCTAAGCTTTTGGATTCTGCTTATGTTTCAGGTGGATATAACGCCGAAATACTTTCACAGGCTCACCCTGCACTTGCAAATCGTGCAATAGCTGAAATATTGTCTGAAAACAATATCAGCGTGGGATATGAACGTATATTAAGCATTGCAAAACTGCTTAAAAACGGTGGTAAAATCAATCTGCGAGATAATATTTTTGCAGTCTGCAATGACGGTTTACTGCAAATTAAAGTCATTGAAGCTACAGCTGAAACCACAGATTATTCCGTGGAAGTAGTTTTTGAAAACGAGTATGCTTTTTTTGATAAAAACGTTTCATTTGAAATAATTGATTACAGTGGTGGCTATGAAAATGTTAATAAAAAATTAGCAAATATATGCTGTGATTATGATAAAATTATAGGTAAGGTTTTTTTGAGAAACCGCAAAGATTCTGATAAAATTACTCTTTGCAACAGAAGGTTTACCTCATCGGTCAAGAAGCTGTTTAATAGCTCTGTCCCTCTGGAAAACAGACACAAGGTAGCTATTCTTGAGGACAACGAAGGTATTATCTTCATTGAAGGATTTGGCTGTGCAGAGCGAGTAAAGATTGACGAAAACACAAGGCACATATTAATTTGTAAAGTATCATAAAACTATCACATAGACATGATAAAATAACAGGAGCTGAAAATTATGGACAAAATTAGTGTAATGCTTACACCTGAAGAAATTCAGACGAAGATTGCAGAAATCGGTAAGATTATTTCAAAAGATTATGAAGGAAAAAAGATAACAGCTATATCTGTATTAAACGGTGCTTTCGTTTTTACTGCCGATTTGCTTCGCTGTCTTGACCTGGACGTTGAATTGCGTTTCATCCGTGCAAAGAGCTATCTTGGCACAAATACTTCGGGTGATGTAAAAATAGCCGAAACCGAAGAAATTGATGTTAAAGACAAGCACGTTTTAATTATTGAAGACATCATTGACTCGGGACTTACGCTTCAGAAACTGAAAGAAAAATTCAGCAATCTTGGTTGTGCAAGTGTTAAAATGGTAACTTTTCTTGACAAGCCTTCAAGACGAAAAGTAGATGTTACTCCTGATTATTGCTGTTATCAGATTGAGGACAAATTTGTTGTAGGCTATGGTCTTGATTATGATGAAAAATACCGTCAGCTTCCCTTTGTTGGTATAGTTACACCTGACGCTAATTGATAAAAATATAGAAGGTTGTGTTAAATTGAACAAAAAGAACAATAACGGAAAATCACTAATTATTTATCTGCTGATTTCTATTGCTATCATCGGTGGGCTTGTTTATATGCTCACATCTATGAGCAAAAATAATTCAGATATAGTTTATTCTGAAATTATGGAGCAATTTGATAACCTGCAGGTATCTGAATTTGAGCTGGATTTAGGCTCAGGCAAAATGAAATATAAGCTCAAAGGCTCTGATGAGATAAAAAATTACACGGTGCCTAACGTTTCGATTTTTGCAGAAGAAGTTCTCGGCGGAACAGACGCTGAAAGCTATCGACTGAAATATAATGAAGCAAATCCGGATGCACCTTTGAAATATAATCTGATACCAATTTCAGACAACAGCTTCTGGCTGAGCCTTATTCCAACAATGCTTATGCTTGGGGTAATGATTTTCTTCTTTGTATTTATGATGAAAAATGCCGGTGGTGGCAAGATGGCATCATTCGGCAAGACTAATGCAAAACAGACACCAAGCAGTAAAAAGGCTACTTTTGCAGACGTAGCAGGAGCTGATGAAGAAAAAGAAGAGCTTCAGGAAATTGTGGATTTTCTCAAGGATTCCAGAAAATACAGCGAACTTGGTGCAAGAATTCCTAAAGGCGTTCTGCTTATGGGACCTCCCGGTACAGGTAAGACACTTCTTGCCCGTGCAGTTGCAGGCGAAGCTAATGTGCCATTCTTCTCAATTTCAGGTTCTGACTTTGTTGAAATGT
>DEPR01000027.1:0-5698 GCA_002358895.1 Ruminococcus sp. UBA3387
ACAGAAGCTATGACAATGGGTGACAGAATCGTAGTTATGAAGGACGGCGTTATCCAGCAGATTGATACACCTACAAACCTTTACAACACACCTGTTAACCAGTTCGTTGCAGGATTTATCGGTTCACCACAGATGAACTTTATTGATGCTAAGCTCCTTAAGGTTGACGGCAAGTATGTTGTTGAATTCGGTTCAGAAGATACTAAGGAAACAAGAGGCGTTAAGTATACAGTTGAAGTTCCTGAATCAAAGGCTGACGCTGAAGTACTTGAACCAGTAGTTGGTAAGGAAGTTGTTCTTGGTGTACGTCCGGAGTGTATCCACGATGAAGAAATGTTCATCTCAGCAGCTAAGACAGGTATCGTTAAGGCTACAGTTGAAGTAACAGAAATGATGGGTGCTGAAACATACCTCTACCTCACTTGTGAAGGTATTCCACTTACAGCGAGAGTTTCACCTCGTTCAACAGCAAGACCTCAGGATGAAATCCAGGTTGCTATTGATCCTAACAGAATCCATATCTTCGATAAGGAAACTGAAAAGACTCTCGTAAACTAATTCAAACATTTTTTAGCCCTTCCCTTATTGGAAGGGCTTTGTTTTTATGGACGTGATTTTATGAAAAAAGCTTTGGCATTAATCCTTTGTTTCTGTTTGATAACTACTTTTATGTGCAGCTGTAACAAAAAGCCTGAAAAAGATGCAAATAGTGCGGTTACTCAACCTCAGACGGATGAAGAATGGCACGAGGCGATGTGCTTGCATTCGGATATATTTAATAACCAAAACGACCTTTTAGTTTTTGCTAAAAGGCCGTTTTTATGCTTTCGCATTACTATTCCGACAAAAGAAAAGGAAGTCTGATTTAAGAGCTGAAACAGAACAAACCCTACTTATCTGAATCAATCTGAAAAAAGACTTCCTTGTCTTTTGCCGGAATGATAAGGTTAAGATTATCTGCCATCAATCATTTTACTATCCTTGAAAAAGAGAGAAATACACCAGATTGCTGAAATGGCAATGATAACATAAACGATTCTGCTGAGAATTGCAGCTGAACCTCCGAAAAGGAACGCAACAAGGTCAAACTGAAAAATACCTACAAGTCCCCAGTTGATACCACCGACGATAACCAGCAGAAGTGCTATTTTGTCAATCATTTGTTACACCTCCTTGTGTAACTTTATTATTAACTTGAAAAATTAAATTATACATATTTTTTATTTTTTAAAGTACTGGACAATGGACAAATTATTTGCTATAATATAAATGCATTTTAAACGTTTTCGTATTTTATAGAAAAGGTGGAGAAATATATGAAATTCGGTTTTTTTGATGACAATAACAAGGAATATGTTATTACTAACCCAAAAACTCCTTATCCTTGGATAAACTATCTTGGCTCTCAGAATTTCTTTTCACTGATTTCCAACACAGCAGGTGGTTACCATTTTTATATGGACGCAAGGCTCCGCAGAATTACACGCTATCGCTATAACAACGTGCCTGTGGATATGGGTGGACGTTATTTCTACATAAATGACGGTGAAGAAATCTGGTCCCCCGGCTGGGCACCTGTCAAGAATGAGCTTGATAACTATTCCTGCCGTCACGGTATGGGTTATACTATAATAAAAGGTGAGAAAAACGGCATTGAAGCTCAGGTTACTTTCTTTGTTCCTATGAACTTCAACGGCGAGGTACAGAAGGTTGCTCTTAAAAACACAAGTTCAATTAAAAAGAGCTTTAAGCTGTTTTCATTTGCTGAATGGTGCCTCTGGGACGCACAGGACGACACAACAAACTTCCAGAGAAACTTCAACACAGGTGAAGTTGAAATTGACGGCTCTGTAATTTTCCACAGAACTGAATATAAAGAACGCCGTAACCATTTTGCTTTTTATAGCGTAAATGCTGATATATGTGGCTTTGATACAGACAGAGAATCCTTTATCGGTCTTTATAACGGCTTTGAAAATCCTCAGAACGTTATGAACGGTGCACCTTCAAATTCAGTAGCAGACGGCTGGTCTCCGGTTGCTTCACATTGCCTGGACATTACTCTTGATGCAGGCGAAACAAAAGAGCTGGTATTCCTCCTTGGCTATGTAGAAAACGATTTTGAGGAAAAGTTCAATGCCGACGGAAGTATGAACAAATCAAAGGCTTATGAAATGATTTCTGCAATGGATACGGCTGAAAAGGCTGACAAAGCTTTGCAGGAACTTAAAGATTACTGGAATGACCTGCTTTCACAGTATATGGTTAATACTCCTGACGAAAAGGTTGACCGTATGGTGAACATCTGGAACCAGTATCAGTGTATGATTACATTCAATATGTCCCGTTCAGCATCATATTTTGAAAGTGGTATCGGGAGAGGTATGGGCTTCCGTGACTCCAACCAGGACTTGCTTGGTTTTATGCATCAGGTGCCTGAAAGGGCAAGAGAAAGACTTCTTGACCTGGCTGCTACACAGCTTGAGGACGGTGGCTGCTACCACCAGTATCAGCCTCTTACAAAGAAGGGCAACAACGAAATCGGTGGCGACTTCTCCGATGACCCATTGTGGATGATTCTCTCAACTGCCCAGTATATCAAGGAAACAGGCGATTATTCAATCCTTGATGAGACTGTTCCATATGATAATGATGACTCAAAGGCTCAGTCTATGATGCATCATCTTAAGCAGAGTTTCTGGCACGTTGCAGAAAACACAGGTCCTCACGGATTGCCTCTTGCAATGAGAGCTGACTGGAACGATTGCCTTAACCTGAGCTGTTTCTCTGATGCACCCGGCGAAAGCTTCCAGACATATACTTCACCTAAATATGGTGAGGATAAGTTCAGCCGTGTTGCTGAATCTGTACTTGTTGCAACAATGTTTGCATTTATCGGCCCTGAATATGTCAACCTCTGTAAGTACAAAAACCTTGATGATGAAGCGAAAAAGGCTCAGCAGGCTATCGACGAGATGAACGAAAACACAATGAAATATGGCTTCGACGGCGACTGGTTCCTGAGAGCATATGATGATTTCGGTAACAAGGTTGGCTCACACGAGTGTGAAGAGGGCAAGATTTTCATTGAACCACAGGGCTTTGCTGTTATGGCTGGACTCGGCTCCGATTCAGGCAAGGACATCAGGACAATGGAAAGCGTCAACAAATACCTTAACACAAAATACGGCCTTGTGCTTAACAACCCTGCTTTTACAAAGTATTATATCCAGTACGGTGAAATTTCAACATATCCTGCAGGGTATAAGGAAAACGCAGGTATCTTCTGTCATAACAACGCCTGGATAATCTGTGCTGAGGCTGTTCTCGGACACGGCGATAAAGCGTTTGAGTACTACTCAAAGATTGCTCCTGCATTTCTTGAGGATATCTCCGACCTCCACCGTACAGAGCCTTACGTTTATGCACAGATGATTGCAGGTAAGGACGCAAAACGCCACGGCGAAGCAAAGAACTCCTGGCTTACAGGTACAGCAGCCTGGAATTTTGTTGCTATTTCACAGTATATTCTCGGCGTTATCCCTGAGTATGACGGTCTGAAAATTGACCCTTGTATTCCTGAAAACTGGGACGGTTTCACAGCTGTAAGAAAATTCAGGGACAACACATATAACATTACAGTTAAAAATCCTGAGAACGTTTCAAAGGGTATCAAGTCCATCACTCTGGACGGTGTCCGTATCAACGGCAACATTTTACCTGTATTTGAAGCCGGCTCAACACACGAAGTTGAAGTAATTATGGGATAAAGACATAAAAATAAGGGTATATCCGATTTAGATATACCCTTTATTATTTTGATTAAAGCTGATGAACAACGAAAATATCGTAGATTGACTTAACTGCAGATTCAAAATCGCCTTCTTCAACACCGATGATGATGTTAAGCTCACTCGAACCCTGGTCAATCATCTTCACGTTAACGTGAGCGTGAGCAAGAGCAGCAAAGATTCTTGCAGCTGTACCTCTGTTTGACTTCATTGCACGTCCAACAACTGCAATAAGTGCAAGGTCGCTTTCAATGTCAATAGAGTCAGGCTGAACGTTTCTGTGAAGTCCTGCAAGGATTTCCTGCTCCTTAGGCTCAAATTCAGCCTGATGAACAATAACGCTCATTGTGTCAATACCAGATGGCATATGTTCAAATGAAATGCCGTTCTTTTCAAACACTTCAAGTACCTTACGTCCGAAACCAAGCTCACCGTTCATCATATCCTTTTCGATGTTGATTACAGTAAAGCCCTTTTTACCTGCAATACCTGTGATTGTGAACTTCGGCTTCTGGCAAGTGCTTTCAACAATCATTGTGCCAGGGTCTTCAGGTGCATTAGTATTCTTGATGTTGATTGGAATACCTGCTTTTCTTACAGGGAAAATCGCATCCTCGTGAAGAACTGTTGCACCCATATATGAAAGCTCTCTCAGCTCTTTATATGTAATTGTTGTGATTGGCAATGGATTTTCAATAATTCTTGGGTCAGAAATCAGGAAGCCCGAAACATCTGTCCAGTTTTCATAAAGGTCAGCACCACAAGCAGCAGCTACGATTGAACCTGTGATGTCAGAACCCCCTCTTGAGAATGTCTTGATTGTGTCATTAGGCATTGAGCCATAGAAACCGGGGATAACTGCTCTCTCAACATTTGCAATTCTTGCTGAAAGAACTTCATTTGTCTTTTCAGCATCAAAGCTACCCTGTTCATTGAAGAAAATAACGTCGGCTGCGTCTATAAATTCATAACCAAGATAATTTGCAAGAATGATACCATTAAGGTATTCACCTCTTGATGCGGCATAGTCTCTTCCCGCCTTGCCGATAAAGCAAGCTCTTACTGTTTCAAATTCCTTTTCAAGCGAAAGGTCAAGACCCAGCTCATTGATAATGCCGTAATATCTGTCCTTAATCGCATTGAACTCTCTGTCAAAATCCTTGCCCTTAGCTGCAAGGTCATAACAGCCATAAAGCATATCTGTTACTTTAATGTCATCAGAAAATCTCTTTCCGGGTGCAGATGGAACAACATATCTTCTTGTTTCTTCTGCGTGAATGATTTCTGCTACCTTCTTGAACTGCTCGGCACTTGCAAGTGAGCTGCCACCGAATTTAACTACTTTAACCACTTATAAATCTCCTTTATTATATAATTTTAACGTTACCTACTTATTATATATTCTTTTTAACCATTAGTCAATGTACAAATGCACAAAATTTCTGCGGTTTTTTATGTGTATCTTTATGAAATACGCCTGTATTTCTGTGGCGGACAAATTATGTGGGAAAACTATTGCAATTTAAAAAGAGATGTGCTAAAATAATAATGTTGACTTTTATTGTCTATAATATAAAGGAAAGAAGAATGAGTATGACAAAATATGTAGTATTGCTTTGCGACGGTATGGCAGATTATCCTGTTCCTGAGCTTGGAAACAAAACTCCTATGGGTGCATCAAACACACCAAATATGGATAAGCTTGCAAAGGTTTCAAGACTCGGTCTTGTAAAAAGCGTTGCAGACGGCTTAAAGCCCGGTTCGGACGTTGCTAACCTTTCAATTCTGGGATACAATCCTGACGTCTACTATTCAGGAAGAAGCCCGCTGGAGGCTGGCTCAATCGGTATTGATATGAAGCCTACAGATGTATCATTCAGATGCAATCTGGTTACATTATCAGACGA
>DEPR01000027.1:5828-11169 GCA_002358895.1 Ruminococcus sp. UBA3387
CTTTATTCAGGTGTAAGCTATCGTCATTGCCTTATCTGGAATAACGGCACACTTGACGTTGGTACTCTTACACCACCACACGATATTACAGGCAACCCGATTAAGGAATATATCCCTACACACGACAATGCAAAGAAGCTTTATGATATGATGGTAAAGAGCTACGATTTGCTCAAGGACCACCCTGTCAACAAGGCAAGAATTGAACGTGGAAAGCGTCCTGCAAACTCAATGTGGCTCTGGGGCGAGGGTGTAAGAAAAGCACTCAAGCCATTCGGCGAAAAGTATGGTCTGAAAGGCTCAATGATTTCAGCAGTTGACCTTCTTAAAGGTATCGGCGTTTTCTCAGGAATGAACGTTGTTGAGGTTGAGGGTGCAACAGGCTATATCGACACTAACTTTGACGGCAAGGCTCAGGCTTGTATCAATGAGCTGAAAAACGGTCAGGATTTTGTTTATATCCACGTTGAAGCTCCTGACGAGTGTGGCCACAGATATGAAATTGAAAATAAGAAAAAGTCTCTTGAGCTTATTGACGAAAAGATTCTTGGACCTGTTCTTGAAGCACTTGAAGAATATGATGACTATAAGGTGCTTATCTGTCCTGACCACGCAACTCCACTTTCTTTGAAAACTCATACCAACGACCCGATTCCATTCCTTATGTATCACAAAAAGGACGAGGTTGAGGGAATGGCTGAGTTTACAGAAGAAACTGCAAAGGCAACAGGTACATTTGTTGATATCGGGCACGAGCTTATGCAGATGTTTTTTGATTTGTAATTTACATATTTATGAAAGGAGTGTTTGGTGTGAAATATATCTGCGATGTATGCGGTTATGTTTACGACGAAGAAATGGGCGATCCTGATAACGGCGTAGCTGCAGGAACAAAGTGGGAAGACGTTCCTGAAGACTATGTATGCCCTCTCTGTGGCGTTGGCAAAGACCAGTTTTCACAGGAATAATCGCAACTGTATGCTGTAAAGTGAGTATTCCTTGCTTTACAGCTTTTTTGCAACAGAAAGGAAAATAACTATGAGCCTGAACACAACTCCTTCGGGAGAAAGAATACATATCGGCTTTTTCGGCAGACGAAATGCAGGAAAATCAAGCGTTGTAAATGCAGTTACAGGACAGGAGCTTGCAGTTGTGTCTGACGTTCTCGGTACAACCACCGACCCTGTCTATAAGGCGATGGAGCTGTTACCCCTCGGACCTGTTATAATAATTGACACTCCCGGCTTTGACGATGAGGGAAACCTTGGCGACAAGAGGGTACAGAAAACAAAACAGGTACTTAACAAAACAGATGTTGCCGTACTTGTGGTAGATAGCACGCAGGATGTGAACGATACGGATAACCAACTTGTGGAGCTGTTCAAAGAGCGTGAAATCCCATATATAATTGCATATAACAAAACAGACCTGCTGGAAAGCAAGCCTGAAGCTAAGGAAAATGAGATTTACATAAGTGCCAAGGACGGCACGGGTATTTTCAGCCTTAAAGAAAAAATCGGTGCGTTGTCTATGCCCGATTTAACGGAAAAGCATATCGTCTCCGACCTTTTAGAGCCTGATGATATCGTAGTGCTTGTTACACCTATTGATGAATCTGCACCAAAAGGCAGACTTATTCTGCCACAACAGCAGACTATAAGGGATATTCTTGATGCAAACGCCGTTTCTATGGTTACGAAGGAAACCCAGCTGACTGAAGCCCTGAAAAGCCTTGGTAAAAAGCCTGCTATGGTTATTACCGACAGTCAGGCATTCAAGCAGGTTGCAAAAGTCGTACCTGACGATATTCTGCTCACATCTTTTTCAATACTTATGGCAAGATACAAAGGCTTGTTGGATAGTGCCGTTAAAGGTGCAGCTGTAATTGATAAGTTGGAGAATGGAGATAAAGTGCTTATTTCAGAGGGCTGTACTCATCACAGGCAGTGCAACGACATCGGCACGGTAAAACTCCCTGACTGGCTGAAAAAGTATACAAACAAGGAAATCGAGTTCGAGTTTTCTTCAGGTACTCACTTTCCTGAAGATTTATCAAAATACAAGCTGATTATTCATTGCGGTGGCTGTATGCTCAATGAGCGTGAGATGCGATATAGAATTAAATGTGCAGAAAGCCAGAGTGTACCAATCACAAATTACGGCACAGCTATTGCATATATCAACGGCATACTCAAACGCAGTATTGAAATTTTTCCTGATTTATATAATACAATATACTAATATTAAAAAGGTTTGGGTCAAGCCTTTCCTCAAAAGGCTTGCGGGGTCGAGGGGCAGAGCCCTCGTCGTCGTCCGCAGACGACGAAATCTCCTGAGCCTTTAGGGAGCTCGGCAAAGGAGTGAATAAGCATACCTTCGGTATGCTCAAAACAGTCCGGTGGACTGTTGAAAAAGAGGGCGATTATGCGAAGCATAATTCACTGCTGATAGAGGGCTGTCCCTTTAATTTATATATTACTCATTAATACTTTGATAAAAAAAGGTGGTCATCCGACCACCTTTAATTTTTGTGAATTATCCAATGCAAGTTACGTCGCTACCGAACCATTCTGTTGAAATCTTTTCGATAGTTCCGTCAGCCTTCATTTCCTTCAGTGTTTCAACAATCTTGTCGCAGAGTGCCTGGTCGCCAAGTCTGAAGCCGATAGCATACTGTTCAGGTGAAAGACCTTCTTCAAGTACTGTGAAAGGCTTTTCAGCTGTTGTGATTTCATAGTTAGCTACTACAGAATCAAGGAATACAGCGTCGCACATATCCATTTCAAGGTTTGTAAGTGCTTCAACGTTTGTTGCAAGCTCAGCTACTGTGATGTCTGCAGCAATTTCTGAAGCAAGCAGGATTTCCTGAGCTGTTGAGCCGTTCTGTACTGCAATCTTCTTGCCTTTCAGATCATCCATTGTCTTGATTTCGCTGCCCTCATTCACAACGAATACCATTTCGTTTTCCATATAAGGGTCAGACATAAGCATAACTTTCTTTCTCTCATCACTTACAGAAAGGCCATTCCAGATACAGTCGATAGTACCTGCATCAAGGTCAACTTCCTTTGTGTCCCAGTTTACACCGTATGTTTCAAGCTCAATGTCAAGACGTTTGCAGACTTCCTTTGCAAGGTCAATGTCAAAGCCTACGATTTCATCGTTTTCATCTGTGTAACCCATTGGCTTGAATGTTGCGTCAAGACCAAGAATAAGCTTACCCGATTCCTTTACCTTGTCCCACGAAGCGTCAACAACATCTGCGTTTGCGTCAGCCTTTGAGTTGTCCTTTTCTGTTGATGTACCACATGAGCTGAAAAGCACCATTACTGCCATTGAAGCACACGCTATCAAGCTGAAAATTGATTTTTTCATAATAATTTCTCCCTTTCGTTTTAGCTGATTACAGCTTATTTTACTTTAATATAGTAACACATTTTTGTGATAAAGTAAATAGTTTTTACTGAATTTTTTAAATATATTATAAAAAACTTGAAAAAAACGAAAATATATTATATAATTAACCTATGTTAATATAATTAACGTAAGGGAGGAGCATTATGGTATCGCTTAAGGACATAGCATCAGCTTGTGGCGTATCTATCGCAACGGTAAGTAAAGCAATAAATGACCACTCTGATATCAGCATCACAACCAAAGAACGTATACTCCAGACTGCTAAGGAAATGGGATATTTTCCTAACTCTCAGGCAAGAGCATTAAAAACAAACAGAACATACAATATAGGTCTGCTGTTTGTTGAAGAACCGGGAAAAGGCTTTGCTCAGGAGTTTTTTGCAAAAATAATCAGTGCATTCAAAAACGCCTGTGAAAAAGCAGGCTATGATATTACATTTATAAACAAGGGCTTCGGCAAACAGAAAATGTCCTCATATGAACATTGTAAGTACAGGAACGTGGACGGAATTCTGCTTACTCTGGGCGACTTCACCGACCCTGACGTGTATGAAATTGTAAACAGCGACATTCCGTCAGTTACAATCGACCATATCTTTGACAACACTACTGCAATTATGTCAAGTAACGAAATCGGTGTGGAAAAGCTGGTGGATTTTGTACACAACAAGGGACACAAAAAAATCGCCTATATCAGCGGACATAAAGCAACCGTTACCGACAGACGTCTCCTCGGCTTCCACAAAGCCTGCGAAAAACGTAATATTGAAATAAACCCAAAATGGCTCCTCAAGGGTGATTTCCATAATCCTAAGGTTGCTTATGACCTGACAAAGAAGCTTTTGAGCCAGAAGGACAGACCAACCTGCATGTTTATGCCTGACGACTATTCGGCTATTGGTGGAATGAATGCTATAAGGGATTTGGGGCTGTCTGTGCCAGAAGACGTATCGCTTGTAGGCTTTGACGGCATTTCCTACACCCAGCTTATGCGACCGAAGCTGACTACATACCTTCAGGACACCGAAACCATCGGCAAAAAAGCTGCGGAACGAATGATTTCACTCATCGAAAAGCCCGAAAAGACTTTCCCTGAGGTTATCACAGTTGACGGTTGGCTGCTTGAGGGCGAATCGGTTAAAAATCTGAAAAAATAGTTATTTGTGCGATTGAGAATATAAAAAATTTTGAAGCTCACGGAGATTTTTATGAATAAAGAATGGTCAGAAATGAATAAGACTATGCAATTACAGATTAAGAAAAAAGATACCTTTTTATCAGGTATAGATACTTTACTTAAACTCCGTGAACAACTTATGAAACAAATTCTGCAGTTTAAGACCGAATTATCATTGGATGATTTTAATGCTATGCCATATATAAATGCGAAAGGATACCACAATAAAACGATTGCCTATTCTCTTTGGCATATTTTTCGTATTGAAGATATTGTTGCACATACACTTATTGCAAATGATGAGCAAGTATTATTTAAGGGAGATTATCAAAGACGTATAAACTCTCCGATTATTACAACTGCAAATGAACTTGTAAAAGAAGAAATAAGTGAATTTTCAAAAAAACTGTCTATTGAAGAATTATATAATTATATAATTGATGTTGATACATCTACAATACAAGTTTTAAAAGCACTTACATATAGTGATATAAAAAAGAAAATCACTGCCGAAAGCAGAAAACATTTGGAGATGTTAAATGTGGTGAGTGATGACGAAAATGCATATTGGTTAATTGATTACTGGTGTGGAAAAGATATAAAAGGATTGATACAGATGCCGTTTTCAAGACATTGGATTATGCATATTGAGGCGTGCTTAAAGATAAGAAACAAACAGTTATCTGTCAAGTAACTTTCAGTTTTCACTGCATTATAGTTTAAAAAGCAACACCATTTGGTGTTGCT
>DEPR01000053.1:0-7732 GCA_002358895.1 Ruminococcus sp. UBA3387
GAGTAGTTAGGAGCTTCCTTAGTGATATAAATATCGTGAGGATGAGACTCCTTGAGACCTGCACCTGTGATTTTAACGAACTTAGCCTTATCGTGGAGCTGTTCGATAGTCTGACAACCACAGTAACCCATACCTGAACGGATACCACCGCAAAGCTGGAAGATAGTATCTGAAACAATACCCTTGTATGGTACACGTCCTTCTACGCCTTCAGGAACAAGCTTCTTGCTGTCTGTCTGGAAATATCTGTCCTTTGAGCCCTTTTCCATAGCAGCAAGTGAACCCATACCTCTGTATACCTTGAACTGACGGCCCTGATAGATTTCAACAGCTCCCGGAGCTTCTTCACAGCCTGCAAGAAGTGAGCCAAGCATTACAACATTGGCACCTGCAGCCAGAGCCTTTACGATATCACCTGAATACTTGATACCGCCGTCAGCGATAACAGGAATGTCATACTTAGCGGCAACCTTTGCAACGTCATATACAGCAGTAATCTGCGGTACACCGATACCTGCAACTACACGGGTTGTACAGATTGAGCCAGGTCCGATACCAACCTTCAGGCAGTCAGCACCAGCCTTGATGAGAGCTTCAGCAGCCTCAGCAGTAGCGATATTACCTGCGATAAGTGGGATATCAGGATAAGCTTCCTTGATTTTCTTTACGCAGTTGATAATGTTAGCTGAATGACCGTGAGCAGAGTCAAGTGCAAGCACGTCAACCTGAGCTTCGATAAGAGCCTTTGCTCTGTCAAGAACGTCAGCTGTTACGCCAAGTGCCGCACCACAAAGAAGTCTGCCTCTGCTGTCTCTTGCTGAATTAGGATACTGAACAGTCTTTTCAATGTCCTTGATAGTGATAAGACCCTTGAGCATACCCTTTTCGTCAACAAGAGGAAGCTTTTCGATTTTATGCTTCATAAGAATTTCCTGAGCCTGCTCGATAGTAGTATTAACAGGAGCAGTAACAAGGTTTTCCTTAGTCATAACCTCAGAAATCTTAATGTCGAAATCTGTGATAAATCTCAGGTCTCGGTTTGTGAGGATACCCTCAAGCTTGCCCTGCTCGTCCACGATTGGCACACCTGAAATTTTATATTTGCCCATAAGAGCGTCTGCGTCTGCAACAGTCTTGTCCGGTGTAAGGGAGAATGGGTTTACGATAACGCCGTTTTCTGAACGCTTAACCTTGTCAACCTCTTCCACCTGCTGTTCGATAGTCATATTCTTATGGATAATACCGATACCACCTTCACGGGCAATAGCAATCGCCATTCTTGATTCGGTTACGGTATCCATAGCTGATGTCATAATCGGAGTATTAAGTACAATGCCCTTAGCAAGGGTAGTTTTAAGGTCGATCATATTTGGAGTAACGTCTGATTCGGCAGGAATCAGAAGTACGTCGTCAAATGTAAGACCTTCTTTTACAAATTTGTCGTTCATGCTTTTTGCTTTTAACATTTTACAACCTCCTACACAAAAAATCTCAAATTCATTTACATATGTTATTCTTATTAATATACACTATTTTGCCCAAAAAGTCAAGGCTTTCGAGGCAATTAAACAAAGATTTTCAAATAAAATTCAAAGCAACAAAAGCATTGAATTTAATGCAATTTTACTAAAGCTACACACATTTCCGCAGATAGAAATTAAAGGTCGGATTTCCGTCCGACCTTTGTATATTGCTTTCAATTCCCGTTGTTATTTATATTATTGTTACGAACAGCATTTGCACGGGGTAATGCGTCCATTGCTTCACCTGTAAGTCGGAAAAGATTTGCAAGAAGTCCAAGCTCCTCGTCTTCAAGCTCCTGAGAAATAATATGGGCAAAGGATACGGCTATCATGTTCAGCTGATGTCCATAGAGATTTTTCATTTTTCGCCCTCTTTCGTCTTTTCTCTTATATACTATGATGAAAAAAATGTTTTGTGCATAATTTGTCCGTGGTGGCACAACATAAAAACATCTTATAAATGAGGTATGCTTGGCACAGTTGACGGCAACAACAAATTAAGACTTTACCCCCGTTATGAGGATAAAGTCTTGAAAAATTACTTTGATTAAATTATTGTTGCAAGCTTATCTGCCAGTTCCGACACAGGCAGTCCCACAACGTTGAAATAATCTCCTGTAAAGCCCTTTACGAGCAGACAACCCTGCCCCTGTATTCCATAAGCTCCCGCCTTGTCAGCAGGCTCACCTGTGGCGATATAGGCATATATATCCCTGTCTGACAGCTTTTTGAAGCTGACTTCCGTTACCGTTACAAAGCTATGATACTCGCCTTCATAGTACACAGCCGTGCCACTCATAACCCTGTGGGTCTGACCCGAAAGTGCCCTGAGCATTTCATATGCGTCCTCATCATTTTCAGGCTTTCCCATAATCCTGTCGCCCAGCACAACCACCGTATCGCAACCGATTACCAGAGAATTTACATTCTTCTCAGCAATCTCCCTACACTTGTTCAACGCAAGCTGTCGGGGGATTTCTTCAATCTCAAGCCCCTCAGGAATAATCTCCTCACCCTTTGCGGGCACAACCCTGAAGTTATCGCAGATGACACCAAGAAGCTCCCTTCGTCTCGGGGACTGTGAGGCAAGTATAACATCAACGCTTTTCAGCCTTTCTCTCAGTTTAAACAATATCTTCTCCGTCCTCTACAATTTCAACGTCCTCGGCAGGTATTTCAACCACCTGTTCTTCCTGCTTCAGTCCACAGGACGGGCAGAAAGTATCCTCACTTGCAATCTTGACGCCACACTCAGGGCAGGTTTTCACTCCTTTAAGGTCATAAACAGCCTTTTTCTTCTGAGCCATTTCAGCCTGCATACTGTCAATTTCCTGAGCCATAATCTTAATTTCATCGCTGTCAAGCTTGTCAAGCAGTTCACGCTTCACCATTTTTCCGATATCGGCATATTTAGTTTCTATCTCTGACTTCAGCTTATCAATCTGTCTGTTGAGCTTTACAATCTCAGCCATTTTCTTCGCTGACTCCGACACGGTATTTGCACCGTTGGTTACCTTTTCACTTAACTGGTCCCAGAACGACATAAAATCACCTTTCCTTTTGTTTCTCTTTCTTTTTACAAAGCATTCTACAGCTTTATTTTATTATATTCTCAACAAACAAAAAAGTCAAGTCGCATCAATGACACGTCCTGACTTTTAATCTTATGTAGTTATGCAGCTTACTTGAAAAACCTCTGTCCTTCAAGCTCCATACAGAATGTAAGGCTTTCAAACCAGGCTGCTGTACTTCCGCCACAATATTTCGGTGCATAATAGAACAAAGCACCGTTGCTGTAATCCTCACCGTTCAACGCACGTCTTACACAATCCTTTGTATGCTGTGAAGGTGGGTTAGTCTTATTGTAATAGTTGTTGATACAAGTAAACTGTCCCGGCTGTGTAAGTACTTCTGCCACGCTGTTAGCAAATCTTGATGACTTTACACGGTTGATGATTACGTTTGATACAGCGATTTTGCTCTTGGCTGACAGGTTGCCTGCTTCATTCTGAAGCACATAGCACATCATCACAAACTCTTCTTCTGTGTATTTGATTACACTTGTCTGAGGCTTCACTGCTGTTGCAGTAGTTTTCTTTGTGGTCTTTTTGGTTGTAGCCTTAGTTGTAGCCTTTGAAGTAGTTGTCTTCTTCGCTGTAGTTTTCTTTACAGTTGTTTCAGCTGCTGTAGTTGTAACCTTTTCTGTTGTCTTGGCAGTAGTTTCCTTTACAGTTGTTGTCTTTTCTGTAGTTTTCTTTGTTGCCTCAGTTGTTGCCTTTGTCGAAGTAGTTGTTTGTGGCATTTCCTCAAAACGTGCCTCAACAATTACATTGTTAAAATCCTCAGCAAAATCAAGGTCAACATTCTGTTCAGGTTTTGTTGCAGCTTTTGTTTCCCTGCTTATGCTTATATCTGTACCGCCCACAAGAGCATATACACTTACTGTACCTACTGTAAGCAGGCAGACAGCAATAGCACCAAGCATTGTTCCTATCTTCCTTATAAAAGGATTTTTCTGCTTCATTTTTATCACATTTCCCTTTCCGCAGACAAATTCAGCATTATTTGCCTGCAAGGCATTTATCTCAAATGCCCTCTGTGTTCGTGAGAGAATACACAGATAAAATATATTTTATATCACCAAATGATATAATTGCATTAATAAGCCCAGCCGAAATATTTCTTCTTATTTCCCCAGATGTCTCGCCAGCATTGTGGGAAGTATACATCTTTATCGGCTTTCTCCTTATATGATTCAACTATAAGGTCAAGGTTATCGTCAGCGTCCATTTTCTTTGCAGTGATAATCCATCTCAGGTCCTTTACCTCATTGGAGCAAATCTGCAAAGTGATGTAATCATCGTCAGCCTCACATTCAACCTCGCTTGAATACCAGGAATACTTTCTCACATTCTCAATAAAGCTCTCAAATGTGTATTCCTCATTGAAGTTACGGTATCTCCAGTAATCGAATATGTTGCCGTTATCCTGACTTTCAAGGGAGTTAGCTATGTAACAGCCGATGATAACATATTTCTGGTTACTTTCATAAATAGTGTTGAACTCGATTACAGGGTGCTTTTTCAAAAAGTCCACGCCCTGCTTGTACTCAGCAAGGTGAGTAAACGCCGTACCCAGTCTTCTCATATGATGACCATAGATGGTAATATTATCAGGCTGTCCTTCCTTATCAATAGGTACGATACAGTCGGCAAAAATGCTTCCTGATTCATAATATTCCTTATCAATATTTTTATGCAGATAATATTCGTTACCAATATCGGTATTGTCCGAAACATACTGCAAAACAGGATAGTCGATATAAGGATTACCGTTATAGTCATTCCAATCGGGAATACTTATCCAGCCTACCGCATCCGAGTTTCTCTTAACCAGCTTCTTTGCCCAGGACTGCACTACCCTTTCCTTAGTTGAGGCTTCAGGTGATGCGTCTGCATCAATTCCCTCATCATCAAAATCAGGGGCAAGCTCATCGCTGATTTTTATTGCATAATTCTTTTCCTCTTCGTCCTCCTGAAGGAACGCTTCAAGCTGCCCGACAGATATACAGAACACGACGATTGAAAAAACAAAAATCAGTTTTCTTATAATCTCCTGTCTGTCGTCGCCCTTCCAAGGAACAAAGTATTTGAAAAATCTTATGAAGAAGTTTGATTCATCCTTTGGAGCAAGGTTATATATTTCATTAGCCATTGACATCTACTTATCCTCACTTTCACACTGTTCAACAAGGGTCATCAGCATTTCAAGTGCCTTAACCGTGGTTAATTGTCGGATTGTTTTTCTGTCAGCTTTTTCACATTCTCTATAAAGCATCAGGTCTCTTACCGCTTCCCTGTCCCCGAACCTTACGGACACATAAACCGTACCAACAGGCTTGTCGTCAGTTCCACCGTCAGGACCAGCAATACCCGTTATGCCCACAGACGCCACAGAGCCTGTCAGCTCCATAACTCCTCTGCTCATTTCCGAAGCAACCTGTCCTGAATAGACCGTATACTTTTCTAAAGTTTCTTCTTTTACTCCAAGAACCTGCATTTTCATCTCTTCGGTATAGCTACACACACCTCCGAGATACACCTTTGATGCACCTGAAACCGAAGTAACGGCTTCACTCAACATTCCACCTGTACAGCTTTCAGCCACACTCAAAGTTATGCTCTTCTGCATTAAATATGATACAACAGCCTCTGCAACATTGTCAATAGTTTCTGTTACCGCTTTGTTATCTTTAGCAAATTCAATCAAAATTACGACCTCTTTTCTGACGGTTTTGCACATAAAACAGTCCTATTCGTGAACATTTCTTTACAAAATATGCGTGTTTTCATTAAAAAATCGTTGTTTTTACCCCATTTTTAGCTGATTTTTACCATATTTTGTTATTTTCTCATTATGACAATAAAAAGTTTACAAAATAGATTTATTTTAATTTTTATGTAACGTTTTTAACAATTTTATAAAGTTGAAAAGCTTTACACCACAATATTTTCCAACATCATCAGCTTTCATCTACTTTTTGTTGTGTAACGTCAAAATCACCTGTGTCAAGTATATATGCTTTACATATTCTTAATCAAGTAGATTTTGGTGTTTTCGATAGCTTTTTGGATTAACGGCTCCCAGTCATAGCTGTTCTGAGCAGCCTCAACATCGGCTAAAATTGGTCTTGTTTTAGGGTGCTTTGGTGTGAACACGGTACAGCAATCCTCGTATGGCAGGATTGAAGTTTCATAGGTATCAATCTTTCTTGACACCTGAACAATCTCTGCCTTGTCCATACCGATACAAGGTCTGAACACAGGAATTCTGCAGGCAGCGTCGGTACAAACCATTGCATACATTGTCTGGCTTGCGACCTGACCGATACTCTCCCCTGTAACCATACACTGAATATCCCTCTGCTCACAGAAACGCTGTGCAATCTCCATCATAAGTCTACGCATAATAATGGTAAACAGCTCCTCAGGGCAGTTGTCCTTTAATATCTCCTGGATTTCGGTGAATGGCACGCAATAGAAGTTGATGTCCCCACAATATGCAGCCATCTTCTCTGCCAGCTTTTCTACCTTCATTCTTGCACGTTCAGAAGTATAAGGCGGTGCTTCAAAATGGATAGCCTCAACCTGCACTCCTCTTTTTGCAATCATATATCCTGCAACAGGTGAGTCGATACCACCTGACAAAAGAAGCATTGCCTTTCCGCTCGAACCGATTGGCATACCACCGGCACCGTCGATTTTAAGTGCGTTGATAAAAGCGTGGTCCTCACGGATTTCCACCGTTACGGTAACGTCGGGATTATGCACGTCAACTGACAGATGTGGGAACTGCTCCAGAATTTTATGACCAAGCTCACGGCAGATTTCAGGGGACTTTAACGGAAACTTCTTGTCGGCACGTTTTGCATTTACCTTGAAAGTATCTGCACCCTCAAGAGCCTCCTCAAGATATTCCATAGAGTCGTTGAGAATGGAGTCCATTGTCTTTTCCACCATCAACGCTCTGCAGAGTTTTGCGATACCGAAAATCTTTGTCAGCTTGTCCATAACCTCGTCCATATCAATGTCATCACTCAACGGCTCGATATATAATGTGGACTGTGAACGTGTGAAGTTGAACTTGCCACAAAAACGCAGTCTCCTTTTCACGTTCTTCACCAGCATACTTTCAAAGGTACTTTTGTTAAGCCCTTTCAATGCAATTTCGCCATATTTACACAAAATCAGTTCTTTCATTTTTATTCCCCTTTATATATAGTATGAAACAAACGTTTATTTAATTCCACAAAGCTTTTGCTGAGCCTGTTTAATTGCCGTCATAAGACAGTCAATTTCCTCTTTGGTATTATCGGCACAAAAGCTGATACGGATTGTTGAGTCAAGATGTTTCTCTTGCACTTTAAACTCCTTCAGCACACTGCTCTTTTTACCCTTTGAGCAAGCAGACCCGCTTGAAACGTAAATCTCCTGTTCCTCAAGGAAATGCAAAAGTACTTCCGATTTCAGATTTTCAACTGCAATGCTTGTAACATAAGGTGAGCCGTCAGCAGATGAGTTCACTTCTACACCCTCAGTGTTCCGGCACTGCTCCACAAGATAATCCTGCAGACCTTTCACATACTCATAGCGTTCACTTATGTTGCCCGACAGCATTTCCACAGCCTTGCCGAAACCACAGATAAGTGG
>DEPR01000053.1:7869-9275 GCA_002358895.1 Ruminococcus sp. UBA3387
CCGTGGATTTTATGCCCACTGAGAGAAATCATATCAGCCCCCAGCTTTTTCACCTTGACAGGAATTTTCATAAAGCCCTGAACACAGTCGCAATGGGTGAGCACCTGTGGGAACTTTCTCTTTATTGCAGAAAAAGCTCGCTCTATCGGCAGAATATATCCGTTTTCGTTATTCACAAGCATACAGCTTACAAGAAAAGTATTGTCGTCAACAGCCGAAATTATATCCTGAGCCTTTATTTTTCCTTCGTCATCAGGTGAAATCCTTACAATCTCAAAGCCCTGCAGTTCCAGCTGTGTACAAACCTCAGCCACAGACGGATGCTCAACAGAGGTAGTAACAATCCTGCTTTTACGTTTGCCGTACTTTTTCACAGCTCCCATAATTGCAGTATTGTTGCTCTCGGTTGCACCTGATGTGAAGTATATTTCCCCACCGTCTGCACCGATAGCCTTTGCTATAATCTCCCTTGCATAAGAGACCAGCTTTTCGGACTCAAGCCCTAATCCGTGCAAGGATGAAGGGTTTCCGAAGTTTTCAAGCCCACACATTACAGCTTCGCATACTTCCCTGTTTGGTGCAGTTGTGGCAGCATTATCAAAATATATCATAAAACTTATCCTTTCATAATCGCATACATATTAATTATATCACACTTTTATGAACATTTCAATAATGATTTTTATTATGGAATTTATGTATATTTTCATCTTAAAGACAAATAATACTGCTGACAAGTAGAATAAAAATCCAAAAGGAGTGGAAATTATGTCAATGTCAAGACGAAATATTGTAAGAATTATCTCATTCACCCTTGCAGTCATTGCAGTACTGGGTATCAGAAATCTACAGCTGATGGGTGAGGCTGAGAACAACGGCAGAGCTTTGGAATACTCTTATATGCGTGCTGTTGAGGAGCTTTCAAACGCTGTGGACAATGTAAACACAACCTTAGAAAAACAGCTTTATGCAGGAACGCCAAGGCTTCAGCTTCAGCTTGCAGAAAAGCTGTGGCGTGATTCATCATCTGCTAAGGCTGCACTTGAACAGCTTCCTATTCAGGAGCTTCAGCTGGAAAACACCTATAAATTCTTATCTCAGGTAGGCAACTATGCAATGGCTTTGTCCCAGAAGGCTGCCGACGGCGAGGAAATTTCCGAGGAGGAATATGAAAAGCTTGAGGACTTGCAGGATTTTGCCGATGACCTTTGCGAGGATATGTGGGAGCTTGAAGCAAGTATAAACAGTGGCGAAATCTCCCTTGCATCGGTTGCATCAAATATGAATACCCCTGACGAAGATGCACCTACCATCACAGACAGCTTTGAGGAGTTTGAAAACGGGTTTCAGGAATACCCTACCCTGATTTATGACGGTCCGTTTTCAGATAATATCCTGACCAAAGA
>DEPR01000053.1:9347-10722 GCA_002358895.1 Ruminococcus sp. UBA3387
ACAGGTGTCAGCTCCACCGACTTATCACAGGTGAACGAAGAAAACAGCACAATGCCATCCTGGGTTTTCTCAGACAAAAACCATACCATTTCCTGTGCCGTAACCAAAAACGGTGGATATCTGTCATATTTCATCAAAAACCGAATGGTTGAAAATGAAAACCTCTCAATGCAGGAGGGGCTAAAAAAAGCCGAACAGTTCCTCACCGATTTAGGCATAAACTCAATGAGAACCACCTACTATGAAAATTACAACGGTATTCTCACAGTGAATTTTGCTTATGATGACAACGACATTTGTGTATATACCGACCTGATTAAGGTGTCTGTTGCCCTTGACAACGGTGAAATTTCAGGGTTTGATGCAAGAGGTTTTCTTGTAAATCACGAGAAAAGAACTTATAGCACCGATAGAATATCCCCACTTGACGCAGAGAAAAAGCTGTCCCCCAAGCTTGAAGTCAAAAGCCGTCAGCTTGCACTTATCCCCTCAGACGGCGACAGAGAGCTTCTCTGCTATGAATTCAGATGCACAAATGATGACAGAAATATCCTTGTATATGTAAATGCCTTAACGGGAAATGAGGAGCAGATTTTAATTCTGCTTGAAAGTGAAAACGGAACATTAACAATATAAACGGAGGTATTATTATGGAAACAAATTTTGCAAACAGCAAGACCAAGGAAAATCTTATGCGTGCCTTTGCAGGCGAAAGCCAGGCAAGAAATCGCTACACTCACGCTCAGCAACAGGCTGAACAGCAAAAGCTGTATGTTCTTGCAGACCTGTTTATGTTTACTGCAAATCAGGAGAAAGAACACGCTATGATTTTTTACAATCATCTGAGTGAGTGCGGTGGTGAGACAATTAAGATTGACGGTGGATATCCTGTAGACATTTCAAAGAACACCGTTGACCTGCTTAATATGGCAAAGCACAACGAGTATGAGGAATACGAGGACGTCTACCCTGCATTTGCAGAAGTCGCAAGGCAGGAGGGCTTCTCAAAGATTGCACAGGATTTCACAAACATTGCAAAAATCGAAAAGTACCACGCAGAAAGATTTGAATGTTTTGCAAAGCTTATGGAGCAGGACAAGCTGTTTACTTCCGATGAAACGGAAACCTGGTATTGTATGAACTGTGGATATATTATGGAAGGCAGGTCTGCTCCACCCGTATGCCCTGTCTGTGCCGTACCTCAGGGATATTATATCCGACTCAGTATGACGCCTTGGAAAATTTAATGTACAAAAAAATGCCCACAACCGAATTAAGTTGTGGGCTTGATTATTTATTATACATAGAAAAGCATTTTTCCATATGTCGGATATGGCCAGTATTTTTCACCGACAAGTGATTCAATCTCATCAGC
>DEPR01000053.1:10805-11755 GCA_002358895.1 Ruminococcus sp. UBA3387
GCCTGCTTTTCAGGGTCGGCAATAGCTCTTGCATCATTTTCTGCCTGTTCAAGCAGAGAAATCTTTTTGTATGTGTCTGTTGCAAGAGATGAAAGTCTTCTGACAAGGTCGGTCTCGAAGCCTGTGTCTGCACCGCAAGCCTTTGCAAGCTCAGCAGTCTGTGCAAGCTCTTTTATATATGTTGCAACAGCAGGAAGAATGTCCTTCTTTGCCATATCAATCATTGTAAGTGCTTCAATGTTCAGAGTCTTTGAATACTCATCAAGGAGAATTTCCACACGGGAACGAAGCTCAGTTTCGGTATAAACCCCGTGTCTTGCAAAAAGCTGAATGTTCTTTTCATCAGCAAGATGAGGGATTGCCTCAGGAGTTGACCTCAGGTTAAGCAGTCCTCTCTTTTCAGCTTCAGCAGTCCATTCGTCAGAATAACCGTTACCGTTGAAGATAATGTTCTGATTTTCGGCAATAGTTCTCTTGATAAGGTCGTCAAGTGCGTCCTGGAAATTGTCAGCCTTTTCAAGCTCATCAGCAAATTCATCAAGAACGTCTGCAACGATTGTATTGATTATTGTGTTAGGACCTGCAACCGAAAGTCTTGAACCCGGCATTCTGAACTCAAACTTATTACCTGTGAAAGCAAACGGCGAAGTTCTGTTTCTGTCGGTTGTATCCTTAGGGAAATACGGGAGAATATCTACGCCGATTTCCATATTCACTCTCTTGTTGCCCTCATATTCAACGCCCTCAACAATAGTTCTCAGAATTTCTGTCAGCTCATCACCAAGGAAAATTGAGATGATTGCAGGAGGAGCCTCGTGTGCACCAAGACGATGGTCGTTTCCAGCAGATGCTACTGTAATTCTCAGCAAATCCTGATGAAGATTTACAGCTTTGATAACTGCCACAAGGAATGTGAGGAACTGTGCGTTTTCAGCAGGTGTCTTACCCGG
>DEPR01000053.1:11853-14982 GCA_002358895.1 Ruminococcus sp. UBA3387
TTCACCCCTGCAAAAGGCTTTTCGTGAAGCAGGCACTTAAAGCCGTATTTTCTTGCAGTTCTTTTCAGCACTTCCATTGTAAGCTGATTGTGGTCGGTAGCAATGTTTGTTGTGCTGTAGATAGGAGCAAGCTCGTGCTGGGACGGAGCAACCTCGTTGTGCTTGGTTTTTGCATAGATACCAAGTCTCCAGAGCTGTTCGTCAACGTCTTTCATATATTTAGCAACTCTTGTCTTGATTGTGCCGAAATAATGGTCCTCAAGCTCCTGACCCTTTGGTGCTGGTGCACCGAAAAGAGTACGGCCTGTGAAAATCAGGTCCTTTCTCTTTGAATACATTTCTCTGTCAATAAGGAAATATTCCTGCTCAGGGCCTACGTTTGAAATAACCTTTTTAGCATTGTTTCCAAACAGCTTGAGTATTCTCAAAGCTGACTTGTCGATTGCCTCCATTGAACGGAGCAACGGCGTTTTCTTGTCAAGTGCTTCACCACCGTATGAGCAGAAAGCTGTAGGAATACATAGTGTGTCAGCCTTGATAAAAGCATAGGAAGTAGGGTCCCAGGCTGTATAGCCTCTTGCCTCAAAAGTAGCTCTCAGACCACCTGATGGGAATGACGATGCGTCAGGCTCACCCTTAACAAGCTCCTTGCCTGAGAATTCCATAATAACGTGTCCGTTATCAGATGGAGAAATAAAGCTGTCCAGCTTTTCGGCAGTAAGCCCTGTCATTGGCTGGAACCAGTGTGTATAGTGTGTGCAACCCTTTTCGCAAGCCCAGTCCTTCATAGCGTTTGCTATAACATTAGCCACGTCAAGGTCAAGATGTCTGCCCTCTGCAATAGCCTTTTTCAAAGCCTTGTATGTTTCCTTTGGCAGTCTTTCCTTCATAACAGCTTCGTTGAAAACGTCGCTGCCGAAGATTTCAGGTACATTCATATATTAGCCTCCAATATTTCAAGGCACTGCAGTTTCCCACAGCACCTTTACACTCTGTTTTATAGTATATACCAAACCTGCTTTTTCGTCAAGAATCCAGACCCATTTTCTCAATATTTCATAACATTTTGTAACATAAAACGGCTCTTTTGTGTATTAATTCTCATTGAAATTATCAGTCAGGTCAAAATCATCTTCAAGTCCCTCAAAAATCACAGATTTTGAGAACTGCTTAGCCGACTCAATAAGCTCCTTTGAATTGGCAGTCCAGGTAAGAAAATCAGCTCCGATATCAACAGCCTGAAAAGCAGTTTCGAGAGATACGCAACGCAAATCGCAGGCAATAAACTCAGGCTTTGAAATCAGCTTCCAGACCAACGGACTTGCACATATTATTCGCTCAATATATTTTCTCACTTTTTTGTTTTTGAACCTTGAAATAAGTTGTCCCCTTGTTATGTCAGGAGCAAAAACCCTGAAAAACCAAAGCGAAATCGGGTTGAAGCTCATAACTGCATATTTGCCCTTGTAGCCTTTCAGCAGATAATAAGTGCGTTTCTCCAGGTCAAACACGCCTACACTTTCCTTCAGCTCTACAACAACAGGCACTCTGCCGTTTACCAGCTTCAGCACCTGTGAAAGCAATGGGATTTTCTCATCTGTATCCTTTAGCCTGAAAGCTGAAAGCTGTTCATATGTAAAATCAGATACAGGTGTATCAACTCCGCACATTCTCTTTAAAGTCTTATCGTGGAACACCACAACCCTGCCGTCCTTTGAAAGCCTTACGTCCAGCTCAATGGCTACACCTTTTTTTATAGCTTCTTCAAAAGCCTTCATTGAATTTTCGGGTATTCCCTTTTTTATATCGTGCAATCCTCTGTGTGCAATATATTTTCCAAAGTCCATAACAACTTCTCCTTATTCTAATCTATATGCAAATTATACTCCAATAAGAATTCTATGTCAACTTTACAGTTTCAACTTTTCTCCATTTGTAATGAAAATGAAAAAATTTGCGAAAATATCTTGCAATTATCACAATATAGTTATATAATAAAGTATATGTTTAAAACGAAAGGACTATTGCTATGCTGAAAAAATTATCTGCAATTCTGATTGCAATGACATTGACCATCGGTTGCTTTGCTTCTTGTGGTGATGAAAAGAAGGAAAACTCCTCAAAGGCTGAGTCATCAGTTGCCGAAGGCGATGCTTCAAGTGAAACAGAAGAAATCCCTGAGCCATCATTCACAATCGACGGTGAAAAGGTTGATACAGAAAATTTAATTATCTGCACTATTGACGGTGTTGACATCGACTTTGATACCTTCAGATACTACTATTATTACACATTGAATAGATATGAAAGCTATTATAGCATTACAAAAGACGTTCTTGCTGAACAAAAGGATTATTTTGATTTGTTTATGTCAGACGTTATTGTCAGCATTCAGCAGGAGCTTGTTGCACCAAGACTTGCTAAAGAAAACAATATCGAATTTACCGAAACTGACGAGAAGCTGGTTACAAACTATCTCTCACAGGCTAAGGGACAGTTCCAGTCTCAGGAGGAATATCTGGAAGGACTCAAAAAGGAGTATATGACAGAGGAAATCTATAAAAATCTGATTACTAACTCTGTTTATTACGACAAGCTTTTCGGAACTGAGGGTGCTCTCATTACTCCTGATGAAGAAATCAAAAAGCTTGTTCAGGACCCTGAGGAATTTACAAGAGTCGTTCACATTCTTATCCCTTATGAGTGCAAGACTGAAATTACAGACTCATCAGTGCTTGATGGATATGAAGATTTGGATTTGTCAGCTAAAATGTCTGCTAAGCAGTCTGCTTTTGCCGCACTTTCTGAAGAAGACCAGGAAGCTAAAAAAGCTGAGGCTAAGAAGCTTGCTGAAGAAGTGCTTGAAAAGGCAAAGAACGGCGACGATTTTGCAACACTTATCAAGGAATATGGTTGGGACCCCGGAATGGAAGCTCAGCCTGACGGCTATTATGTAAACAAGAACACAAGCTTCGTTGAAGCATTCAAAAAAGCTGCGTTTGAACTTAAAGAAAACGAAATCAGCGGACTTGTAGAAGATGAAACATACGGCTGGTTTATCATCAAGCGTCTGCCTGTTGATATGGACTACGTTGAAGAAAATATGGCTACAATCCGTGATGAATATGA
>DEPR01000053.1:15071-16078 GCA_002358895.1 Ruminococcus sp. UBA3387
GTATACAGCGATATCTATGAAAAAATCACAATTGACAGCATTAAATAATCTTAAAGCTCTGACTATTACGGGCTGATGTGGGCATCAGCCCCTACATCTCTCGTATTTATGATTTTCTGTGTAGGGGTCGATGCCTACATCGACCCGAATTTAAGATTTTATACATTTAAAGCTCTGACGTTAAGTCGGAGCTTTTTTCTTGACAATTTCCCATACGGGTGATATAATCAAATCAGCATATGAGGTGATATTATGACACAAAACAGTACGCTTAAAACCCGTAATTATGAAATAGATTTTCTGAAATTCATATTCAGTATACTGGTGCTTTTACAGCACAGCAAGGGCATTTCGGATGTTGTTCCTGCAAATATCGGCTATTGGGGTGCAGGACATATTGCAGTCTATTTTTTCTTTGCAGTATCAGGCTTTTTAATGGTGAACAGCTTCTATCGCCACCGTGATAACAACCTGTCCCCTGCAAAGGCTTCCTGGCATTTCTATAAGGGAAAGGTGAAATCCCTTTGGATTGACTTTCTTGGAGCTTTGGTTATCATAAAAGCTATGCGTATTGTTGCAAGAGTCCACAACGGACAGATTGATTCCATTGACGACGCAATAAGATATATAATCAACTCAATCCCTGAGGCGTTGGGCATTTCAGCAGGAGGCTTTACCGAGCCGACTAACGGCCCTACCTGGTATATCTCAGCTATGCTTATCGTAATGCCTGTTCTTTACTACATACTCAGCAGAAATCCTCAGTTCTATCTGTATGTATTCTCACCGTTTACGGTTATTATGCTTTTAGGCTACAGATATCGTACAAGAATGCTTGATACGCCTGTCTGGAATGTTTTTGACGCATATACTGAAAATATTGTGAAAGCAATTCTGGGCATCTGCTGTGGTGCGTTAGCGTATATCGTCTATCGGAAAATTATCAGCACAAACTGGACAAAGCTTGGGGTCGGCACACTGACTGCCCTTGAAATAACGGGCTATGC
>DEPR01000088.1:0-27545 GCA_002358895.1 Ruminococcus sp. UBA3387
GGTATGGCAAGGAACACGGGTCTTGAGATGGCTGAAGGGAAATATATTTATTTCATTGACAGCGATGATTACATACTTCCCGGCTTGTTTTCAGATGTCTATAGCAGGCTTATGAAAAAAGAGCACGATGTTGTTTTTTATGGCATAAGACGTGTTGACTCCAAGGGGAATGAACTGAGGCTTCTGGTTCCTGATATTGAAAAGGTGGAATATGACTCCAATGATGAGATAAAAAATGAGCTTTTCCCTGAATTCTTTACTAAAAATCCACACACGGGGCATATAACCAATCTTGTTATAAGTATGTGTAACAGCTGTTGGAGGGTGGATTTCTTCAAGGAAAACGGCTTGAAGTTCGTTTCCGAGAGGGAATATATAAGCGAGGACATATGGTTTTATGTTGACGCTTTCAGATACCTGCAGTCGGTTGAGATAATCAGTAAGCTTTATTACTGCTATTGTCAGAACGAAGGCTCATTGACGGTTTCATACAAGCCTGAAAGATTTTCAAGGATAAAAAAGTTTTACAGTGAGGTTATTGATTTTGCAAGGCAGGCAGGATATTCAGATGAGGTTATTTTAAGGCTTCATTCTTCTTTTCTTGGGACAACTCTGGGCTGTCTTAAAACCGAGGCTTCCCAATTTAACAAGGCAGGCTTTTTCAAGGCATATAAGAGATGCAGGGAAATCTGTAAGGACGAAATGCTGAGAAAGGCTGTCAGAATTTATCCGAAGAAGCATCTGAACAAGCATTGGAAAATGTTCTGTTTCTGTGTAAACCACAAGCTGAACTTTATATTATATCTGAAACTGATTCTGCAGTATTATGTCAGAGGAATTTAACGGCTGAGGAAAGTTGAAAAATGAAAATTAAAACTTGCACACTTACCTGGATTCATAACGGAAATTACGGAACAATGCTTCAGGCTTATGCTTTGCAGAAGGTTCTGGAGCTTAACGGTTATGAAAATGTTATTATAGATTATAAGCCCGGAAAGCTTATGAAGGTTATAAATCTGTTTACCAGTGGCAATTCCCTGAAATTGTTTTATTACAAGTTCAGGGGCTTTCTTGATTCTATTGAAGAGAGAAAATCAAAAAAGTCCGAATCAGAAGAAGCAATCAGCCGAAACGATTGCTTTGATATTTTTGTGAGGGAGAGTCTGAAGACAACTGACGTTTTCCGTACACCCCGTGAGCTGAAAAAACTCAGGGGTAAATATGACGCATATATCTGCGGAAGCGACCAGATTTGGAATCCCGGGCTTTTAAATCCACCTTATTTTTTCAGGTTTTTGTCTGACGAGGACAAGAGGGTGGCTTATGGGCCAAGCTTCGGAGTAACGTCTATAGGTAAAAAGAAGAAAAATAGAATAAAGGGCTATTTGTCAAAGTTTTCAGCCCTGTCTGTACGAGAGCCTCAGGGCGTTGGAATTTTTGAGGATATGGGCTTTGATACCCAAAAGACCCCTGTTGTGCTTGACCCGACAATGCTTATTGAGAAACAGGAGTGGCAGAAGTTTACCCAGAATACAGAGGCTGAGGGTGAACCATATATTCTATGCTATTTTCTGCACGATAATCCGACTTATTGGAAGGCTGTAGACAGGCTTAAATCGGAGCTTAACTGTAAGGTTATAGTTGTGCCTATTGCTGTTGACGCATATAAGTCAGGTTATGACATAAGACAGAACACAAGCCCTCAGCAATGGGTAAGACTTGTGAGCAATGCTGAATTTGTGCTGACGGACTCTTATCATTGCGTTTTGTTCAGTCTTATTTCGCACAGGAATTTTTACGTTTTCAAACGCTTTGAGGATAATGACCCTGAGTCGCAGAATTCAAGGATTGATAACATACTTGACAAGGCAGGGCTTGGGGACAGGTTCTTGTCAAGGTCGGCTGAGCTAACCGAGATAAAGGCTATTGATGATTTTTCGGCTGTGGATAAAATGCTGGAGGAGCAACGGGCAGAATCCTTGTCATATCTGAAAAATGCTATTGATTTATAGGAGTGTAATAGATGAAAATCTGTGAAAAATGTGCAGGCTGCAGGGCTTGTGAAATGGCTTGTCCTGTAAATGCAATCACTATGGTTGAGGACGAGGAAGGCTTCAGACAGCCCAAGATAGACGAAAACGTCTGTGTTTCTTGTGGCTTGTGTAAAAAAATCTGCCCTCAGAGCAACAGAATACAGATTGAAATGCTTAAACCCCAGGCTGCTTATGCCGCACAGCTTTCAGATGAAAATGTGCTTATGACAAGTACATCAGGTGGCGTTTTTGCAGCTTTGGCACAGGATGTTTTTGCTGTCGGTGGTGTAGTTTTCGGCGTGAAAATGGACGAAAATCAGAGGGCTGTTCATTGTATGACTGACGATATAAGTCAGCTTAGTTCAATCCGTGGAAGCAAGTATGTTGCAAGCGATACGGCTGATACATACAGGCGGGCAAAGGAAAAGCTGGATAGTGGCGTACAAGTGCTGTATTCAGGCTGTCCTTGTCAGATTGCCGGGCTGAGAGCTTTTCTGCGAAAGGATTATTCGAATCTGCTGACGGTGGATGTTATATGCCACGGTGCACCAAGTCAGAAGCTTTTTGATGTATACCGAAAGGGGCTTGAGAAGAAGCAGGGACAGGTCCGTGATTATCTGTTCAGGGATAAAAGCAGATACGGCTGGGGCGTTTATTGGAGCTATGTTAACGCTTCAGGCAAAAAGAAGACGGGAGGAATTCACGACAACCCTTATTGTTCTGCATTTATAGATAACACGGCAAATGGTGAATGTTGTTATGAGTGCCGATATGTAGGGCTTGAAAACCGAGTGGGCGATATAACCTTAGGGGACTATTGGAGCGTGGATAGGGTACACCCTGAAATGGCTTCAAATAAGGGCGTTTCAGCTGTTATATGCAACACGGAAGTGGGCAGAAAGTGGGCTGAAAGGGCTTTGGAAAAGTGCAGATTTGTACCATCGAGTGCTGAAATCATCGGTAAATACAACCCAAGCCTTATGGAGGCATCAATCAGACCACAGGTTAGAGATACGATTTACAAGGGTATTGACAGCAAGTCGCCAGAAGCTTTTGTGAAAGAAAACCTACATATCCCGATGAAAAAATACATCAAGACAAAAATAAGACTTAAAATTCCTTATGGGGCAAGAGTCAGAATCAAAAAGCTTAAAGCCCTGATTAAAGGATAAAGATAACAGGATATTATATGGACAGCTTTGGAAGATGCTTTCGGGGCTGTCTTTTGTTTGCTTTTGCAAGCTATTGACGGATTAAATAAAACGTGATACAATAAAAAAGTTATATGCAAAATTTTGTGTAGTTTAAATGCGTTGACATAGAAAATGGGAGATAAAAAATGCAAAGAGAAAAATATCTTATGAAAAATCTGATATTGTTTGCACTTGGTAGTGTGGGAACAAAATTGATATCGTTTTTTCTTATTCCTCTTTATACGAATATTTTAACCACATCGGAATACGGAACTGCTGATTTTGCTTTTACTATCTGCACAATATTAGTGCCGATTATAACATTCAATATGGCTGAATCAGTTATGCGTTTTTCCCTTGACAAGGGTGCTGACCGCAACCAGATAATCAGCGTTGGATATGTGTTCTGTATTATCTGTATACTGCTCGGGTCTATTGCTATACCTGTTTCAGGGATATTCAAGACAGTTGAAAACTATAGCCTTTACATATTTCTTTACAGCGTAACTTACGGCATAAATCAGATATTAATCAGCAATCTGAGAGGAAAGGAAAAGGTTCTTCAGTATTCTATAAGCAACATTCTTCATACCTTCTGTATTGCGGTTTTCAATATTCTGTTCCTTGTAGTGATGGAAACAGGTATCGACGGTTATTTTATTGCAAACATTATTTCAAATGTTGTTACTATTATTTATTCTGCTGTCGTGGGTGAGCTTAAGGGCTCTGTAAAGAATTTCAGCCTTAACAAAATCCTGATGAAAAAGATGGTGAAATATTCGTCAGCAATGATTCCCGACTGCCTTATGTGGTGGGTAATCAACTCCTCAGACAGAATTATGGTTACGGCTATGGAGGGTGCAGACGCAAACGGAATCTATGCTATTTCTTACAAGATTCCTTCACTTTTAAGCACCTTTGCAGTAATCTTCAATCAGGCCTGGTCCTATTCTGCAATAAGAGAGGATGAAAGTGCTGACAGAGAAGAATACAACAACAAGATTTATGATAAAATGGTAAAGACCTTGTTCTTATGCACAAGTGGACTGCTTATGATTATAAAGCCGTTGCTTAGTGTATATGTACACGAAGATTATTATTCTGCCTGGAAGTATACCCCTTTCCTGTTTATGGCGTTTATGTTTACAACCCTGGGAATGTTTGTGGCGGCTTCATATACAGTCAATAAGGACGGAAAAGGATTTCTTGTTGCAGCTGTTTTAAGTGCAGGTACAAACGTTGTACTTAACTTTATTTTAATTCCTTTAATGGGAGTAACAGGTGCCGCTGTTGCAACACTTATTAGCTATTTTGTAAGATTTGTATTTGTAACTATAAACACAAGAAAGTATATTCACATTAAAGTGCTTCAGAAAAAACATATTATGGGATATATAGTGCTGGCGTTTATGTGTGCTTCGGTATTCCTTGAGGGCATTGTCGGTCAGCTGATTCTTATTGCTGAATTCGGCATTATGGTTGTATTAATGAAAGATTATATTATTGAAGCATTTGGCTTGGTGAAAAAAATCCTGGTTGACAAGCTGGGTAAAAAATCAGCATAAAATTAACGGCAGTTCTTTTAAAAGAGCTGCCGTTTTGTTTTATCTTTTCTTATTAGCCGAACAGATTTCGCCGAGTACACATTCAGTGCATTTTTCTCCTCTTGCCTTGCAGGTTTCACGTCCGAAAAGCACAAGCCTGTGGCAGAAATCCGAAGATAGCTCGGGCGGAATGATTTTCAGCAAATCCTGTTCAACTTTCACAGGGTCGGTATTCTTAGTAAGACCAAGCCTTCCGCAAATGCGTATGCAATGGGTATCGGTTACAATAGCAGGCTTGTGGAAAACGTCCCCCATAATAAGATTAGCTGTCTTTCTGCCTATGCCCGAAAGGGTAGTCAGTTCCTCAATAGTCTGTGGGATTTCACCACCGAAATCAGCAATAATCTGCTGACACATTTCCACTATTGATTTAGCCTTTGTTTTATACAGTCCACAAGGCTTTACGATTTCTTCAACGTCCTTTATATCTGCATTTGCAAAATCCTCAATAGATTTATATTTAGCAAAAAGGTCTTTGGTTACAATATTTACTCTTGCGTCGGTGCATTGTGCAGAAAGTCTGCCTGCAATCATAAGCTCGTGGGGCTGTGAATATGTCAATGAGCATAAAGCATCAGGATATTTTTGTTCAAGAAGCCTGCAAATCTGAAGGGCTTTTTCTTTTTTTGTCAACTTTATCACCTCATAAATATATTAACTTATCCCCACGTTTTTGTCAACAAAAAAGCTGTACCAATGCTAAGCATTGATACAGCCGTTTTGATATGAATTATTCAGCGTCTTTTCCTTCAAGGAATTTGTAGACTACTGCAGCAAGTGCTGCACCAACAAGTGGACCTACGATAAATACCCAGAGGCTTGCAACAGGGTCGCCGTTTCCACTGATAGCAGCAACGATTGCGGGACCGATACTTCTTGCAGGGTTAACAGATGTTCCTGTAAGACCGATGCCGAGAATATGTACAAATGTAAGTGTAAGGCCGATTACGATGCCTGCAAATGAACCGTGGTTTGCTTTCTTTGATGTTACGCCGAGAATAGCAATAACAAAGATGAATGTAAGCACGATTTCAACAAGCAGACCAGCCCAGATGCTTCCGTTTACGCCTGCAAGGCCGTTTGAACCGAAGCCACCTGTCATATCCTTGACATCGCCAAGGTTGAAGATTGCAGCAAGAACGCCTGCACCAGCCAATGCACCAAGGCACTGAGAAATGATATAGCCGATAAATTCAGCAATTTTCATACCACCTGTCAACAGTACGCCCAAAGAAACTGCAGGGTTGATATGACAGCCTGAAATGTTGCCGATTGAGTATGCCATTGCAACGATTGTAAGACCGAAAGCCAGGGCAGTAAGGATATATCCTCCACCGTTCACAGCATCACAGCCAACCAACATTGCAGTACCACAGCCCATAATTACCAGAACCATTGTTCCGATAAATTCAGCAACATACTTTTTGATTGAACTCATAGTTAAAAACCTCCTTGATTTCATAACAAATGTTATGTTTTAAGGGTAAATATTCCCTGAATTTGTTATAATAAAATACAATAAATTTGTCAATAAAATTTCTTTATTAACAAAAACCCTCCGTGGAGGATGTGCTTAATATTCTTTCATATTTCTGAGATAATCAAAGGTCTTTTCTTCACCCTGTTCTTTAAGCATAACAAGCAGGCTTTCGAGAAGCTGGGAGGTTTCAGGGTGGATGATTCTTTTTCCCTTTGCCCTCATAAAGTATTCAAGAGAGCTTGCGTCGGTATAATCCTTGCCCATATATATTTTGCTTGCGGCAACTCTGTCGCAGAACATTTCCTTGACATATTTTAACGGCATTTTCACAGGGCTCATAACTCTTGTTACAGGGCTGTAGTCTGTCCAGTATTCAAAGTGGTGCTTGTTTCTGCCCTTGTGGTGAATCCAGGCTAAGGAGTAGCCGTTTTGTTCACGCTCGGCTTCGTTGGGCGAACGGTTGCCCAGGAAAAATCTTGCACCCTGCATAAACTCGGTCGGGGAAAATTTTGAAAGGTCGTGAAACAAACCCTGCCAAAGTATTCCTGCCTTTTTGCAGTGTCTTATAACCATATGCCGATGTCTGATAATCGTTTTTAAATGTGAAAAAGCCTTGTTCATTTCTTTCAAATCCTTTATATTGATATACAACAAGTATAGCATATAGACGTGCTGAAATCAAGCTAAATAAGCAGATACCCAAGCCCCAGAAGGAGCTTTATATCAGCTCCGTTTTTATAGAGAATATAAATCATCATTGCGATAAGTGCCTTTTCTTCGTCAATTTTTATGTTTGATATGGTGAACAGCTCTTTGCTCTGATTACCCAGCAAGCCGTTGAGCAGACCTTGCAAAGGCTGTTGGGAATGGTTGCTTTGGGGCTGTGGTTTAGGGGGACTATTAGGTGAGGATGGTGTGCCGTTTACAATGTTTCGTGAGCGTTTCTGCATTTCCTGTACACGTTTCACAGCCTCCTCCTGCATAGTGGAAAAATCCTTGGAGTTATAATAATCCAAACAAATCCCCTCCCAGAAGCCCACTTTCTTTCAATGCAGGATAGACTGCAAACAGTTGGAAAATCTTTATAAGGCGGTCGATTTTCAGCTGGTTTTCCTCTTTCAGCAGAGGTCTTAATGCAACAAGCAAATCCACGTTCTTATCCGATTTGTTGGCACTTGAAATAACAGTACCGAGCTGTATGAGCTTTTGTATATCAACGCCGTTCGCCTGATTGTTCTGTTGCTGAGGCTGGCTTTCGTTGTTCATCATTCCGCCTAAGTTGGCTATAAGCTTTGAAAAATCAGGTGCAGAATTATCTTGTGGGGAGCTTTCAGGCTGTTCCTGAGGGTTAAGGTCGTTGCCAAGCATACCTGCAAGCTCCTTGATTTGCTTCATACTTTCTTCGTCATTTAAAACATTCTGGATTTTAGTCATCAGATCGTCCATTAAATCACCGTCCTGAGTATATGTACAGGGCATAAGCCCCTGGAATTACATTTTTGATAGCTTTTCATAGATAGCCTTTGCCTGTGGAGATGACAGGATTTTTTCAGCCGTTTTCGGATTTGAAAGTGCCTGCTGAAGCATAGCTGCCTCATTCTGTGGCATATTACCTAATGCCTGGTCAAATGTACCGTTCTGAAGCTGTTTTTGCAGCTGTTCAGGGGTTGTGCCAAGCTTTTTTGATGCAACAGACAAGAGTGCGTTAAGTGCTTGTGGATTAAGGTTGTTAAGGTTGCTCATATGAAATCTCCTTTTTAATTGTAATTTATAAATATTTATGATATAATGATAAAAATTATTCGTTAATGTAGAAACAGGACAGGTTAAAGGGTGGAAGTAATGAGAATTATAGTTTATTCGGATACACACGGCAGTTTTTCTGCTCACGCAGAAATTTTCAGCCGAAATGAAGATGCAGATGTGTTTATCTTCCTTGGCGACGGGGAAAGGGAGCTTGACAAAATCCGTGCATTATATCCTGAAAAGACTATTCTGAACGTTGCAGGAAATTGCGATTATGCCTCAATGTCGCCTGCGGTGGATATTTTTATGGCGAAAGGTGTAAAAATCCTGTTTACTCACGGACATACTATGGGAGTCAAGTATTCCACAGACAGACTGTTTTACAAGGCAAAGGAAATCGGTGCAAGGATTGCACTTTTCGGCCATACTCATTGCAGGTATTATTCCTATGAAGAAGGGGTGCATATCCTGAACCCCGGAAGTGCGGGACAACCCCGTGATTTCAAGAAAAAGTGCTATGCTTTTATAGATATTGTTGATTCGGGAATTGTCTGCAATCACGTTGAATTGTAGCCTTTTATCAGTATATGTCCCGGATGGAAATAGGTGCAAAAAAAGTCTGTTGCTTTTACACAACAGACTTTTATTATTTGTAGTATTTTTTATTCTTCACAATCTTTATAAGCTCAATAAAGAACGAAACCGAGCTTTTTAGCGGTGAAACCTTGCTTTCTTCATCATTTTCCCACTTAACAGGAATAGCCTTGACTTTTTTATTGTGGAGCTTTGCGATGTAGAGATATTCCACATCAAATGCCCAGCCGAAAATCCGTTGTTTTTCCACCAGCACTTTTCCCAGCTCTCTTGTGAAGCCTTTGAAACCACACTGGGTATCATTGAACTCGGTGCCTGTAATTATCTTAGTTATAACCACACAGCAGTTTCCGATAAATTGTCTTAACGGACCTTGTGGCTTAGGAATAACCGAGTCAGGATGGCGTCTTGAGCCGATAACCATATCGTTATCGGAGATTTCTTCCATAAAGGTTGTAACTGCCGAAAGGTGGGTGGACAGGTCTGCGTCCATAAAAAGGAGATAGTCGCCTTTAGCTTCCCTTATGCCTGCGTTTACGGCACTTCCTTTTCCACCGTTTTTCTCACAATTAACAGGAACTACAGTGGGAAAAGCTTCAGACAGGCTGTTTATAAGATTAAGAGTATTATCCTTGCTTCCGTCATTTACAAGCAAAAGCTCATAGTCGATAGCCATAGCAGAAAGGTGATTTACAATCATTTCTGTGGACTTTTCTATTGTCTTTTCCTCGTTGTAGCAAGGTACTATTACTGATAGCTTCATTTTTTTCACTTCCAATGGGTTGTTTATGATAATTGGTTAATTTGTTTGCTAATTGAAATTATTGTAGCATATATTTATAAAAAATGCAACAGTAAAATCGTTTTAAAAGGTATATAATTGGCTGTTTGCTTGACATTTCGGGGGAATTGGTGTAAAATATATTTTATATTCTATTTTTTTATGAAAGCGAGATGATAAATTATGATAAATGATTCAGCAAGGAATATGCTTTGTCAGCAGTTTGTTACCAACAACACTATTGATGCGAAGTATTATGATAAGCACGTAGTCAAGAGAGGTCTGAGAAATTCAGACGGCACAGGTGTTATTGCAGGTCTTACAAACATCTGTAACGTTCACGGATATGTAATCAATGAAGGTGAAAAAGCACCTATCAAAGGACAGCTCGTTTATCGTGGTTATAACATAAACGATCTTGTGGCAAACGCAAAGAATGAAAACCGTTTCGGATATGAGGAAATTGTTTACCTGCTTCTTATGGGCGACCTTCCATCAAAGCAGGAGCTTGAAGCATTTAAAATGATGATGTCCGAAAACAGAGCTTTGCCTGAAAACTTCTTTGAGGATATGATTCTCAAAGCTCCTTCAAGAGATATTATGAATAAGATGGCACGTTCTGTGCTTGCTTTGTATTCATATGACGATAACCCTGAAAACCGCAGTCCTGAATATGAAATGGCAACAGCTATTTCTATTATCTCAAAGCTGCCTAACATTATGGTGTCAGCTTATCAGGTCAAAAAGCGTACATTTGATGGAGAAAGCCTGATTATGCACCCGTTGATTTCCAACCATTCAACTGCCGAGATGATTTTGTCTGCACTCCGTCCTGACAGACAGTTTACAGATGAAGAAGCAAAGCTTCTTGACATAATTCTTATGCTTCACGCAGAGCACGGTGGCGGTAACAACTCCACATTCTCCTGCAGAGTACTTACATCATCAGGTACCGACCCTTATTCAGCATATGCTGCCGCTATCGGTTCACTCAAAGGACCAAAGCACGGTGGTGCAAACATCAAGGTTTCGGGTATGCACGACTGCCTTAAAGAAAACGTTTCAAACTGGGAGGACGAGGGGGAAGTTGCTGACTTCCTCAGAAAGATTCTCAGAAAAGAAGCATATGACAAGAGTGGCCTTGTTTATGGTATGGGGCACGCTGTTTATACCTTGTCAGACCCAAGAGCTGTTATACTTAAAGAAAATGCAAAGCGTCTTGCTAAGGGAACTGAATTTGAAGCAGAATTCAATCTGCTTGAAACGGTTGAAAGACTTACACCTGAGCTTTTTTCTGAGGCTAAGGGTGATATCAAGGCAATTTGTGCAAATGTGGATATGTATTCAGGTCTTGTATACAGAATGCTGAAAATCCCTGACGATTTGTTTACTCCGTTGTTTGCCGTTTCAAGAATGGCTGGCTGGTGTGCACATCGTTTTGAGGAGCTTGTAACAGGAAAGAGAATTATCCGTCCTGCATATAAATCAGTTAAAAAAGAGAGAATGTATATTCCGATTGATGAAAGATAATATTTTTTGGTGCTTGTCTTAAAAGACAGGCACTTTTTTATGTAACTTTTTTTGCATAAGTGTTGAAAAAATATTCATATTGTGATACAATATATAGTGGTAGAATATTTTTGCTATGGGCAGGACTGGAGTGATTGAATGAAAAGAATATTAAAACTGATGTGTCTTGTGGCTGTGGTTTTTATGACAGGATGTTCGGCTGTGAACTTCAGTGTTGACAACTTGCTCAGAGCTCCTAATCTGACAGAGGAGCAGAAGGAAATACATCAGGCTCTTGTTCAGTCGGTGGGGAATAACATTACTCTGAAATATCCGAAGACAGGGGACAACCGTTCGGCTTATGTAATAAAGAATATTGACGACGAACCCGGGGCTGAGGCACTTGTTTTCTATGAGTATGCAGGTGTTGCCAATAAGGACGGACTTATGGTAAATCTCCTGGACAAGAATGATGACAACGATTGGGTGTCAGTGAAGGAGTTTGCTGGTGCAGGCTCAGAGGTTGCTACAGTTATTATTTCCGATATGGGGGAGGATAATGATACTCAGGTTATTGTAGGGTACACAAGCAGTACAAGCGATGAAAAAACCCTGGTGGTTTATAATTATGATGACGAGATAAAAACTGTCGGTACAGAAAACTACCTGCTTCTTGAGGCATATGACATAAATGCCGACAGCACGGAGGATATAGTTGTTGTGAACAGGAATACAGGTGATGAAAACAACAGGGACGATGACACATATACAGCGTCGATTCTTGAAGCAGGCAAGGATGAGCTTATAAAAACTCACAGCGTTTTGATGTGCAACAACGCCACATCTTATGTTCATACAGCTACAGGTAAGCTTAATGAAAACAGTCCTGCACTTTACATTGACGAGCTTACGGATAAGAATGAGCTTCAGACAGAGATAATTTATTTTGAGAATGACGGGCTTATAAATCCTATTGAAGCTGACAAGGACAGACTTCTGCCACTTTGCACAAGACCTGCAGGGTATTACTCTCAGGACATTGACAGGGACGGGGTAGTTGAAATTCCTCTTGTCAGAGTTATGACGGGATATGAGAATGTTGTTGAGGAAGAAAAACAGTATCTTACCGATTGGTTGGTTTATGATAATGACCTGTTGTTGAAATATTCAGGATATTATTGCTTGTCTGACGGATATATGATGGCATATCCAAGCCGTTGGACGGGACAGGTTACCGTAAAGAAGGATAATGATACACAGGAAATGGTGTTCTATAAATATGACGGCGACATAAACGGCGAAATGACAGAGCTTATGAGAATTGCTGTTGCAGGCGATGAGCAGAAAACAAGGTATTTGTATGACGGATATCAGCTTGTAAGCGAAAAAGGTCAGCTTTGTTATCTGGTGAAGATTGGTTCACAGAGAGAAGAGCCACTTGTGCCGACTATTGATGAAATTAAAAACTGCTTTTATTTAGCAGGATAATTGGTAATTATATTTCCATACGGAGGTAGTTGTTATGATAAGAAGAGTTCTGGTTTGTGAGGACGAAGATTCAATAAGAGAGTTTGTTGTGATTAACCTTAGAAGAAGTGGTTATGAGGTAACAGATGTAAATTGCGGAGAAGATGCACTGAAGGCTTATGAAGAAGCTGAGGGCAGATTCGATATTGCCTTGCTTGACATTATGATGCCTGGAATAAACGGTATGGAAGTCTGCAAGAAGCTGAGAGAGAAGTCTGCAACTCTTGGTATTATTATGCTTTCTGCAAAGTCTCAGGAAATGGATAAGATTTCATCTCTTATGATTGGTGCAGATGACTATATTACAAAGCCTTTCTCAATTTCTGAGCTTATTGCAAGAGTTGACGCAGTTTGCAGACGTGTGGGTATGGCGTATGCAAAGCCTGAGGAAGTTACAACAATAACTTCAGGACCTTTTACTATAAATATGAAAAGCAGAATTGTATATAAAAATGATATGCCGTTGGAGCTTACTCAGGTGGAGTATCAGATTATGGAGTATTTCTTCAAGAACCAGAATACTGCTCTTGACAGAAGCACTATCCTTAACCACATCTGGGGGGACGGATATTACGGCGACGACAAGATTGTTGACGTAAACATCAGAAGAATAAGAATGAAGATTGAGGACGAACCGTCTAATCCTAAATATCTGTTGACGATATGGGGATTTGGCTACAAGTGGACAGCAGGAAATAAGAGCTGATTTTTGAGGGGTTTAAGTGAACGGAAAAAACAAGTATGGTAAAAAAAGCATAACAAGAACCTGGCTGAGGAATACAATCAGTATGGTTGCTGTTGTGCTTGTGATAATTGAAGTATTGCTTATTGCCATTATCAGAAATTATTATTATAGTGCTGCGAAGCAGTATATGACATCAAAGATGAATGTGGTTACAAGCTCTGTAGCTGTTGCATCGGACGCTGCTGACAGAAACTATAACGCTGATATCAGGTCTATAGTTGAAAACTATACTGAAAAAGACAAGATGGAGCTAATGGCTATACGTTCGGACGGAACTATCGACATAACATCTTCGGGCTTTTCTCCTGATAACGATATGGATATGTCGGACTATGAAATGGCAAAGCGGGCTTCAAATGAAACTGCATCGAATATATTCAAATTGCCTACAGGCGAAAAGGTGATAGCAGTAACGGCTGTTATTTCTCTTAAAGGCAGTGAATATGATGCTTTGCGTCTGGTTGCTTCAATGAAAAACATTGATAATCAGATTATTGTAATAAGTGTTATTATAACCATTATTGCTGTCAGCCTGCTGACTATGATTTTCTTCTCAGGAAAGTTCTTTATGAAGTCAATCGTTTATCCGACTATTCAGGTTGCAGAGGTTGCACGAAAGATTGCAAAGGGCGATTTTACTCAGCGTGTTGAAAAGAAGCAGGACGATGAGCTGGGAGATTTGTGCGACTCAATCAACTATATGGCTGAGGAGCTGGCAAATACAGAGTCGATGAAAAATGAGTTCATCTCATCAATTTCCCACGAGCTTAGAACTCCGTTGACGGCAATCAAGGGCTGGTCGGAGACTCTTACCACCATTGACGACAGGGAAACCTTCATAAAGGGTATGAGAGTTATCAGTTCAGAGACGGAAAGACTTTCTCAGATGGTGGAGGAGCTTCTGGATTTCTCCCGTATTCAGGATAACCGTCTTACACTACAGATGGATACTATTGATATTCTCGCTGAGCTTACCGAAACGGTGCTTATCTATCAGGAAAGGGCAAGGGCGTTGGGTATCACTCTTAACTACTATGAGCCTGAAATGGTGCCTTTTGTAAACGGCGATAAGAACAGGCTCCGTCAGGTGTTTATCAATATTGTGGACAATGCAATCAAGTATTCCGACAAGGGCGATACCGTTTCTGTTGAGGCATATGAGCAGAATGATGAAATCTGTATTTCTGTGTCAGATACAGGAATGGGTATTTCAAAAGAAGATTTGCCTAAAATCAAAACCAAGTTCTTTAAGGCTAATCATACAAGACGTGGTTCAGGTATCGGACTTGCTGTGGCTGATGAGATTATTTCAAGACACGGTGGTACACTTACCATAAACAGTGAAGAAGGCATTGGTACAACGGTTATGATTACCCTGCCTTGTATTGAAAAAAGTAAAAAGACAGACAATCAGGATACGGTGAATGTTGAGCTTATTTCATCGGATACATTAAATGAAAGGGATAACGAAGATGAGTAAAACCGGCGAGAAATTCAAATCCAAAATCGGTGGTCAGGCTGTTATCGAAGGCGTTATGATGCGTGGTCTTGATAAAGCTGCTATGGCTTGCAGACTGCCTGACGGTAGTATTGATATGGAGGAGTGGAGTGTCAAGGGTGGCAAGCAGGCACCCTGGTACAGAAAAACCCCTTTTGTAAGAGGCATTTTCTCTTTTATCAGCTCTATGATTGACGGATATAAATGCCTGACACGTTCTGCGGAAAAGCAGATGGTTGACGGCGAAGAAGAGGAATTGACAAGGTTCGAAAAGTGGCTTGATGAAAAGTTCGGCGACAAGATTATGAATGTTATTATGGTCATTTCTATGGTGCTGGGCGTCGGACTTGCAATAGTTCTGTTTATGCTTCTGCCGTCCTGGATTTCCAAAGGCATAGAGCATATTATTCCTCTTAATACATTTGCAAAAAACTGCATTGAGGGACTTATCAAAATCGGCATTTTTCTTGGATATACAAGTCTTACTGCATTGATGAAGGATATTCGCAGAACCTATGAGTATCACGGTGCAGAGCATAAGACCATTGCTTGTTATGAGCACGAGGAAGAGCTGACAGTTGAAAATGTCAGAAAACATTCACGTTTTCACCCGAGATGTGGTACAAGCTTTATTTTCCTTGTGCTTTTCATAAGCATTTTTGTAAATACAGTGTTCCACCTTACCTGGGACAATCTGTTCCTGAGAATGATTTGTAAGCTGGCTGTTTTGCCACTGGTTATGGGTATTGCCTTTGAGCTTATCAGACTTGCAGGAAAGTATGATAACCCTGTTACAAGGATAATTTCGGCACCGGGTCTTGCTATTCAGAGAATTACAACCCGAGAGCCTGATGACTCACAGATTGAATGTGCAATTTCTGCTCTGAAGGCAGTTATTCCTGAGGATAAGGAAGAGGACCGTTGGTGATTACATACAGAGAGCTTAGAAACAGGTGGGCCGAAAAGGTCCTGAAAGCAGGAATTGAAAATGCGGATTTTGAGCTTAATGAACTGCTGGGAAAGGCTACGGGCGTTGACTGCAGAAGTGGTGCATTTTTGGCTTTGCTTGATGAGCAGGCTGAATGTAAAGCAGAGTTTGAAAGCCTTTGTAACCGTAGACTAAAAGGCGAGCCGTTGCAGTATATCTTGGGCGAATGGGAGTTCTATGGACTGCCATTCAAAGTGGGCAAGGGCGTTCTTATTCCAAGGCAGGACACGGAAACCATAGTTGAGAATGCTATAAACAAGCTGAAAGGCAGAGAAAATCTGACGGTTGTTGACCTGTGTTCAGGCAGCGGGTGTATCGGTATTGCACTTGAGAAGAATCTGAATTGCGATGAGGTCTTATGCGTTGAAAAGTCAGATGAGGCTTTTGAGTATCTGAAAGAGAACATTGCATTGAATAAATCAGATGCAAAAGCTGTTTCGGGTGATATATTTGACGAAGAAGTGATTTCATCTCTTCCAATGGCTGACCTTATCGTCTGCAATCCACCATATATTACGGGTGAGGATATGAAAAACCTTCAGACTGAGGTCAGGTTCGAGCCTGAAACGGCGTTGTATGGCGGTGATGACGGGCTGGACTATTATCGTGATACCGTAAGGCTATGGAAGCATAAGCTGAAGGAAAACGGTATGATGCTTTTTGAAATCGGTATCGGTCAGGAAGACGACGTGATGAAAATAATGATTCAGCACGGTTTCAAGGATGTAAGGACTCGTGCAGATTATTGTGGAAAAAACAGATGCGTTTTCGGATATATGAAAAACAGTCCGAAATTATGTACAGATGTGATGAGCGTTTAAACTGTACGAACAAACGGACAGATAGTATGTTATAATGCAAATGGAGATAAAATATCAAATTTCAGGAGGAAAAGGAAATGGCTATTGATAAAAAGAAAAAGGACGCAAAAACCACAGTTGTGAAGCTTGTTGACAAGGAAGAAAAGCGAAAGGCTCTTGAATCTGCTATCGGGGTTATCGAGAAGCAGTTTGGTGCAGGAGCTATTATGCGTCTTGGTCAGAACAAGGCTATGGATGTTGAGGCTATTCCTACAGGCTCAATGACACTTGACCTTGCTCTGGGAATCGGTGGTATTCCAAGAGGACGTATTGTTGAAATTTACGGGCCTGAATCTTCCGGTAAGACAACGGTTGCTCTTCATTGTATTGCTGAGGCTCAGAAGCTGGGTGGAGAAGTTGCGTTTATTGACGTTGAGCACGCACTTGACCCTGTATATGCTGAAAAGCTTGGTGTTGACATTGAAAACCTGTTGGTTTCACAACCTGACAGCGGTGAACAGGCTTTGGAAATCGCTGAAGCACTTGCACGTTCAGGTGCTATTGACTGTATCGTTATCGACTCGGTTGCCGCAATGGTAACAAAGGCTGAAATTGACGGCGTTATGGGCGATACACACGTCGGACAGCTGGCAAGGCTTATGTCTCAGGCTATGAGAAAGCTGACTTCGGTTATCTCAAAATCAAACTGTGCAGCAATTTTTATTAACCAGGTTCGTGAGAAAATCGGTGTTATTTACGGTAATCCTGAAACAACACCCGGTGGTCGTGCTTTGAAGTTCTATAGTACAATCAGAATTGAAGTAAGACGTGGCGAGCAGATTAAAAACGGCTCAGAGGTTATCGGTAACAGAACAAGATGTAAGGTTGTAAAGAATAAGGTTGCACCTCCGTTCAAGGAGTGCGAATTTGACATTATGTATGGCCACGGTATTTCAAGAACAGGTGAGGTTCTTGATATTGCGACTGATTTGGGTATCGTTAAAAAGGGTGGTGCTTGGTACAGCTACAATGAAATGAAGCTTGGCCAGGGCAGAGATAACTCAAAGGACTTTTTGAGAGACAACCCTGAAATTATGGCTGAAATTGAAAAGCAGATTGTTGAAAGAGCAGAAGATGTTGTTATGTCTTCAAAGAAGAATAAGAAGAATGCCAAGCTTGAGGAAAAGGCCGCACAGTCAGTTGCAGCTGCTGAGACTAAGGCACAGCCACAGATGCCTGACCTTACAGTATCTGCAGATGATGACTTCGAGGAGTTTGCACCTGTTGATATCACTGGCTTAGGTGAGTAAAATGCCCACAATCCAATCGGTTGAAAAGTATAAGGGAAGCACCTATCAGGTGAATTTTACTGAGGGTGAGCCTGCCTTTATAAACTCGGAGATTATTTCTCAGTTTAACCTGAGAGCAGGGCTTGAGCTTCCTGAGTCTGCCTGGGAGCAGGTTTTGTATGCAAATGCTTTCAGAAAGGCAAGGGAAAGGGCTTTATATCTGCTGGATTACAGGGATTATTCCTATATTGAGCTTTATAAGAAGCTTGAAAGCAATTATGACGAGGATATTTGCTATGAGGTGCTAGACTCTCTGGCAAAGGTGGGAATAATTGATGACAGGAGATATGCTGAAAATCTGGCTGAAAAGCTGGTTTCGGTGAAGAAATTCGGCTATTTCAGGGCTGTTCAGGAGATGCGTCTCAAGGGGATTTCAAAAGACCTGGCTGATGAAGTGCTGTCGGCGTATGAGGACACCGTTCGGGACAGGTTGATTGAGCTTTTAAAGACTAAATATGCGAGGAAACTGGAGGACGAAAACGGCATTACAAAGGTAAAAAATGCTCTTGTCCGTCAGGGTTACAGCTACAACCAGATAAACGAAGCTCTTGATGAGCTTTTTGATGAATAGGATTTAATGCAGGGTCGGAATATAATGGACCCTGCATTTATTTTTGCCCAGGACTTGACTTTTTAGCATAAAAGTGAGATAATAAGTGTAACTATTAACTATGACGATTGGAGATTTATTATAGATGTCAACAAGAGTTGGAATGGTGTCCCTTGGTTGCCCTAAAAATCAGATTGACGCTGAGCATATGCTTTTTGACCTGAAGACTCAGGGATTTCAGCTTGTACAGGACGCAGCGTTGGCTGATGTGGTTATTATAAATACCTGTGGGTTTATTGAGTCGGCTAAGCAGGAGGCTATTGACAATATACTTGAGTTCTGTACGCTGAAAAAAGAAGGCAGAATCAAGGCTGTTATCTGTACAGGCTGTCTTGCTGAACGTTACCGTGATGAGGTTATGAAAGAAATTCCTGAGCTTGACGCTGTAATCGGTATCGGTTCAAATGCAAAGCTTTGCCATATAATCCGAGATGTTTTGTGCGACAAAAAGAGCGTTTGCGATTTTGAGGATAAATGCAAGTTGCCACTTGATGGCGGACGAATTATTTCAACGGAGCCTTTTTATGCATATCTTAAAATTGCCGAGGGCTGTGATAACTGCTGCACCTATTGTGCAATTCCGTCAATCAGAGGCAGATTCAGAAGCCGTAGAATTGAGGATGTAGTCGAGGAAGCAAAATGGCTTGCCGAGCACGGTGTTACAGAGATTGTAGTTGTTGCGCAGGATACCACACGCTATGGTGAGGATTTATACGGTGAGCCGAAGCTTGCACAGCTTCTCAGAGAGCTTTGTAAGATAGAGGGACTTAAGTGGATAAGAACACTTTATGCTTATCCTGAGAGAATTACTGATGAGCTTATTGCAACAATCAGAGATGAAGAAAAACTGGTTAAGTATCTTGATATTCCTGTTCAGCACTGTAACGGACAGGTGCTGAAAAGAATGAACAGATGTGGGGACAGAAAGGCACTGACTGAGCTTGTTAATAAGCTGAGAGCTGAAATCCCCGGCATTGTGCTGAGAACTACGCTTATTGCAGGCTTCCCAGGGGAAACTGAGGAGCAGTACGGTGAGCTTTTAGACTTTGTCAAGGAGATGAAGTTTGAACGACTCGGCTGTTTTGCATATTCTCAGGAGGAAGGCACACCTGCCGCAAAGATGGACGGTCAGCTTGATGAGGAAACTAAGGAACACAGAGCTGATGTTATTATGCAGGAGCAGATGTTTATTTCCGACAGACTGAACGAGGCGTTGGTTGACAGAGAGCTTGAAGTTGTGGTTGAGGGCTTTGACAGATATGCTGAGTGCTGGTTCGGCAGAAGTGCGATGGACGCACCTGAAATTGACGGCAAAGTTTTCTTCACCTGTGATGAAAAGCCTGTGATTGGTCAATATATAACTGTACATATTGATGATACTCTTGATTACGATTTAATCGGAACAAGAATTGACTAAGGAGAAATTTATGAATCTACCTAATAAACTTACAGTAATGAGAGTTATACTTATTCCTGTATTCATTTTATTTTTACTTTGCTCAGCAATTCCGTTGAACGTTCTCTGGGCGTTGGTGGTGTTTGCTGTTGCTTCTATAACAGATATGCTTGACGGAAAGATTGCAAGAAAGCATAACCTTGTTACTACTTTCGGAAAATTTCTTGACCCGTTGGCAGATAAACTGTTGGTTATGGCAGCGTTGATATGCTTTACAGCTCTGGGCTGGATTGACCCTGTTGCAGTTGCAATAATCCTCGGACGTGAGTTTATGGTAACAGGTCTTCGACTGGTGGTTGCAAATGAAGGAGTTGTGGTTGCCGCAGGAATGTGGGGCAAGCTGAAAACTGCTTTCACAATGGTTGCTATAATTGCAATTATGGCTTTTCAGATTTTCCTGCCTGTAGTTCATCATTTTGTTGATATTGACCTTAACAGTATTGTTTATATTATAAATGAAGCACTTATCTGGATTTGTGTTGTGCTTACAGTTATATCAGGTGGAATTTACCTGAAGGCATATTGGAAATATATTGATTCAAGCAAATAAATTGCATATAATAGAATATATAAATGCGTAACAGCAAGAGTAGCGTTCGATGCCATTTCAGAGAGAAGCCGGTTGGTGTGAGGCTTTGTGGGGGAAAATGTGAAGTGCGGCTGCCAGCAGGGTTTAAGGAACATCAGATGATTAGTATTTTGCCCCGTTTAACCTGCGTTAAGGGTATGAGTCGGATTATCCGAAAAATTGGAGTGGAACCGTAGTAGATTTACTGCCTCCTGAAGCTGAATAGCTTTGGGAGGTTTTGTTTTTTATAGAAAGAGAGGGAGAAAAATGTCGTTTATCGATAACATTAAACACGATATTGCGTCAATAAAAGAGCGAGACCCTGCCGCACAGAGCGGACTTGAGATTATTCTCACCTATTCAGGTGTTCACGCTGTAATAATGTACAGGGTTGCTCATTGGTTTTACAAAAAGGACCTGAAGATTATTGCAAGGGTTATTTCACAGTTTGCAAGATGTATTACAGGAATTGAAATTCACCCGGGAGCAAAGATTGGCAAGGGATTGCTTATCGACCACGGAAGTGGTGTGGTTATAGGTGAAACTGCCGAAATCGGAGATAACTGCCTTATTTATCAGGGGGTAACTCTTGGGGGTACAGGTAAGGACCACGGCAAACGTCATCCCACATTGGGAGATAATGTTATGGTGGGTAGTGGTGCTAAAATCCTCGGACCTTTTAAAGTGGGGGATGGTGCAAAGATTGCTGCCAATGCTGTTGTACTTGAAGAAGTTCCACCTGACTGTACGGCTGTGGGTGTGCCTGCAAGAATTGTAAGACAGAACGGAAGAAAGGTAAACGACCTTGACCAGGTTCATATTCCTGACCCAGTTGCACAGGAGCTTTGCAGACACAGAATAATGATTGAAAAGCTGGAAAAGGAAATTATAAAGCTGAAAAACGAATAAGGAGATAAGCTATGCAAATCTATAACACACTTACAAGAAAAAAAGACGAATTTATACCGAATGTTCCGGGGAGAGTTGCTATGTATACCTGTGGGCCAACGGTTTATCACTACGCTCATATCGGTAATCTGAGAAGCTATATTATGGAGGACGTGCTGGAAAAGTATCTTCGTTATGACGGCTATGACCTTACCCGTGTAATGAACATCACAGACGTTGGACATCTGACATCTGACGGCGATACAGGTGATGACAAGATGCTCAAGGGTGCAAAAAGAGAAAAGAAAACTGTTATGGAGATTGCTCAGTTTTATACCGACGCTTTCTTTGATGACTGCAAAAAGCTGAATATCAAGACCCCTGAGGTGGTTGAGCCTGCAACACAGTGTATTGATGATTTTATCAGGGTTATTTCTGACCTGCTTGAAAAGGGTTATGCTTATGAAGCAGGTGGAAATATCTATTTTGATACATCAAAGCTTGAGCAGTATTATGTTTTCAACGACTTCAAGGAGGAGGACCTTGCTGTCGGTGTCCGTGAAGGTGTTGAGGAGGACAGCAACAAGAAGAACAAGGCTGACTTTGTGCTTTGGTTTACAAAGTCCAAGTTTGATGACCAGGAGCTGAAATGGAACAGCCCCTGGGGTGTTGGATATCCTGGCTGGCATATTGAATGTTCCTGCATCAGTATGAAGCATCTGGGCGAGTATCTTGATATTCACTGTGGTGGAATTGACAACGCTTTTCCGCATCATACTAACGAGATTGCACAGAGTGAGGCTTTTGTTGGGCATAAGTGGTGTAACTACTGGTTCCACGTTCATCATCTTAATACAAACGGTGGCAAGATGAGCAAGTCAAAGGGTGAATTTCTTACAGTTTCACTTCTTGAATCAAAGGGCTATGACCCACTTGTGTACAGATTCTTCTGCCTGCTTTCACATTATCGTAAATCGCTGGTATTCAGCTATGAAAACCTTGATAATGCTACAGCTTCTTTCAATAAGCTGATTGCTAAGATTGCCACTTTGCTTGATGACAACAAGGGTGAAGTGGATAAGGCTGAGTTTGACAGGCTTAAAAAGGAATTTACAGATGCTATGGACAACGACCTGAACACTTCTATGGCCATTACTGCTGTATACAATGTGCTGAAGTCAGATGCAAATGCAAAGACAAAGCTTGCACTTATTGAGGATTTTGACAGAGTTTTGTCCCTTGATCTGATTGCAAAGGCTCAGCAGGTGAAGAAAGCTTCAGCGGATGAGGAAATACCTGCAGAGATTATGGAGCTTGTTGAACAGCGTAAGGAAGCAAGAAAAGCTAAGGATTTTGCAACAGCTGACGCAATAAGAGATAAAATTGCCGAAATGGGATATGTTGTAGAGGAAACCCGTCAGGGTACAAAGATTACTAAAAAGTAGAGGGCTATTATGAACAGAACACCTTATATGGGACCTGAAAAGAAAAATCATACGGGACTTATTTTCAAGCTGGCGTTGTTTGCCGTAATTATTATCGGTGCAGTTGTTATTCTTTACAGCTGTGAGGCAAAAAATCAGCCTGAGTTTGATTTTGACAATATTGAGCTTGTCCAGTACCAGCTACCTGAGGAGGACGCACCTGTTGTTGTATTTGAAACATCGCAGGGAACTTTCAAGGCTGTGCTTTTCCCTGAGGAAACACCTGAGTTCTATAAGTATTTCACGGGGCTTGTGAATGACGGATATTATGACGGTAGCTATGTTTTTTCAGTACAGGACGGTGTTTTCTTTATGGGTGGCTCAAAAACAAAAACGGGAGTTACCGATAAAGACACTGATGAAAAGACTTTCGACCAGGAACTGAGTGAAAATCTCTGGCCGTTCAGAGGTGCTTTGGTTGCATACGGAAACAAGTCGGAAGGCATTTTCAATAAGCGTGTGAAATCGGGAAGCAGAATTTTATTTGTAGATACCGTGGAATTCACCCAGGAGTTTGTGAAAGAATTCGATGCGATAGAAGGCAACGAGGATGTAAAAAACGTCTTCAAAGAAAAGGGCGGAGTGCCTAACTTCTCTCAGCAGTATACGATTTTCGGTCAGGTTTATGACGGATTTGACGTATATGAAAAGATTTGCACATATGATGTGAAGGACGAGGAAAACTTAAATCCTATTGATGATATTACCTTTGAAAAGGTGTATCTGTCAACCTACGGTGAGCATAAAAAAGATGACGCTTTCAGTGTTGAATAGAAATAAAGGGGCGGAATTACCGTCCCTTATTTTTGTGTGATTTCCGTACCGGGGAAGTAATGAAGAAGTATTTCCTCACAGGTCTGGTTCTCTTTTGCCATAAGATTTGCTCCATATTGGCTCATACCGATAAGATGTCCATAACCTTTGGTTGTAAATGTATAAACTTCATCAGAAACGTCAATGGTAAAACAAGGTGATGGCAGGGACAAGGCTTTCGCAAAGTCTGAACCCGTTATCTGATTGCCACCTGCGTCTACGGTGAGCACAGCACCTGAATCGGTGGAAGAAGTAATTCTGAGGCTATCAGGTATTTCGGAAAAATCTCCGTCAGGATAGACTGTTTCAAGCATTTGCGTTATTTCTTCCAGCGTCAAAGTGGTAGCCTTTTCAAACCCCTCAACCTGTTTGTCTACACTGCTGTCAACGGAAGTGAGATAAGGAATGTCCTCGCCCCACAGGTCCGCTGATGACTGAGTTTTTCCACAGGAAATTGCGTGAAATGCTACAATAATAGGCTGGGCTTTATAGGTCAACACCTGGTTTGCAACGTCTTTTACAGCTTTTGCAACTCTGCTGTAGGCTTCATCATATTTATCACCATAAAACTCTTTTGCCTGAGCTTTTGTAAAATAAGCCTGATAAAGCGAGGTGTCATCGCTTATGTCTGCACCTTTCAGGTTTTTGTCGGGACTTTCATTTTCCGTCATCTGTCTGCGTAGAATGTATGTGTGGGCTAAAACAGCCTGAGCTTTCAGTGCCTCATCTTCAAAGTCGGCAGGCATTTGTGCAAGAACTGCTCCGACAACATATTCTTCAAGTGGGATTTCGGATATTTTCCCTGTATCGGTGAAAAGAAATTTTACGGTGTCCCGTGAAGTAGAAGTCAGCATTCCTGTTGTGTCGAAAAAAGCGATGCAGGGGATTAAAACAAGTGATAGTGCGAAAATAAGCATTATTCCAATGTGTTTTCTCATTTTGCTTGTCCTTTCAAATGGGATATAATTAATAATATTTTTGTGTAATTGAAAAAAGAACTGAAAAGTTTGTGATTTCGTTAAAATTAGCAATTTTGTTTATACGCAGTTAACAATTAGGGGGTATAATTATCCAAAAATACTGAGTGTAGGGCAAAAAATTAAGAAAGGAAAGACTTTATGCTTAAACTGAAAAACATTGTTAAGGACTATGTTTCAGGGGATACTGTTGTCAAGGCTCTCAAGGGTATTGATATTCAGTTCCGTGAAAACGAGTTCGTATCTGTTCTTGGTCCGTCAGGCTGTGGCAAAACAACTTTGCTGAACATTATCGGTGGCCTTGACAGATACACAGAGGGCGACCTTGTTATCAACGGCAGGTCTACAAAGGATTATAAGGACAAGGATTGGGACACTTATCGCAATCATTCTATCGGTTTTGTGTTCCAGAACTATAATCTTATTCCTCACCAGACGGTTCTCTCCAACGTTGAGCTGGCACTTACTCTGTCAGGTGTATCAAAGGCGGAAAGACGTCAGCGTGCTGTTGATGTACTTAATCGTGTGGGACTGGGAGACCAGATTCACAAAAAGCCGAATCAGATGTCAGGTGGACAGATGCAGAGAGTTGCTATCGCAAGAGCTTTGGTAAACGACCCTGATATTCTTCTTGCTGACGAGCCGACAGGTGCTCTGGACTCTGAAACAAGTCTGCAGATTATGGAGATTCTCAAGGAGATTTCCCACGACAAGCTGATTGTTATGGTTACTCACAACCCTGAGCTTGCAGAGCAGTATTCTTCAAGAATTATCAGACTCCTTGACGGTAGGGTAACTGATGACAGCAACCCTTATGAGGCTCCTGAAACAAAGCCCGAAAAGATAGAAAAAGAGGCTAAAAAGGACAAGAAAAAGGGTAAAAAGACTTCTATGTCTTTCTTTACTGCACTTTCACTCAGCCGTAACAACCTGCTGACTAAAAAGGCAAGAACATTTCTTACATCCTTTGCAGGTTCAATCGGTATTATCGGCATTGCTTTGATTTTATCCCTTTCAAACGGCGTTCAGCTTTATATTGACCAGGTGCAGGGGGATACTATGTCCAGCTATCCTTTGCAGATTACTCAGACTACAACGAACTTCGGTGAATATATGGCAGGTATGATGGGTGAAATCACAGCCAGCTCAAAACACGGAAAAGACAAGGTTTATTCCAGAAATATGCTGGGTGCCGAAATCAAGACGTTCCTTGAAGAAACAAAGGTGAACAATCTTGAAAAATTCAAGGGCTTTCTTGATGATAATGATGAAATCCAGTCGCTGACTTCAGATATTCAGTACAGCTATTCCGCACCGTTGTATGTATACAAGGCAGACACCTCGGAGGAAGTAACTCAGGTTAATCCGTCCACACTTATGTCTGATATGGGTATGTACTCAGATGACCAGATAAAGGCTGTTGCGTCAACAGGAATGGCTTCAATGGACGTATGGTCCGAGATGATTGACAACGATGAAATTATCAAAAATCAGTATGATGTAATTGCAGGTAAGCTTCCTGAAAAATATGATGAAGTTATCCTTATTGTTAATGAGCATAACGAAATTGATGACTATGTGCTTTACACGCTGGGGCTTCTTGATTCTTCAGAGATTGAGGGGCTTATGAAGAAGATGCTGATGGGTGAGGAAATAAACATTAACACCGAACAACAGGAATACACATATGATGAACTTTTAGACCTGGAGTTCAAGCTGGTTGCACCGACTGACAGATTCCAGAAGGACGGGGAAGTCTGGAAGGATATGAGCCTTGACGAAGAATTTATGAAAAAGGCTGTTGACAGTGGTACAACTATCAAGGTTGTTGGTATTGTAAGACCGTCTGAAGACGCATCGGCTGCTTCAATCGCAGGTTCTATCGGTTATCGCCACGACCTGACAACATACTTGCTTGACCAGGTTAAGAAAAGCGAGATTGTGAAGGCCCAGCAGGCTACTCCTGATTTGGATATTTTCACAGGACTGAAGTTTGCAACAGAAGAAGACCTTGAAAGCGATGATGTAAAGGTTGTTAACCAGCAGTTGGCTGAGTCGCAGAGCAACACAACTCAGTCCCTTGGAATGGGCGATATGGATATGTCCCAGATGACCGAGACACAGCTTGCATATATGCAGTCTTTGACTGAGGAACAGCTTGCCTTGTTACAGCAGATGATGCAGGAGCAGGCCGGTGGACAGACCGGAACAGATGCAAAGAAGCAGGTTTCCGACTCTGATTTTGACACAAACCTTGAAAAGATGGGATATGCTGTTGAAGAAAAACCGTTCACTATAAACATTTATCCTAAGGATTTCGAGGCAAAGGAAAGAATTTGTGAGATAATTGATGATTACAACCAAAAGGCTGAGGACAAGGACAAGATTGAATACACAGACTATGTAGGACTTATGATGTCTTCCGTAACCACTATTATCAACGCAATCAGCTACATTCTCATTGCATTCGTAGCCATTTCACTTGTTGTATCCTCGATTATGATTGGTATTATCACATACATTTCAGTACTTGAAAGAACAAAGGAAATCGGTATTCTCAGAAGTATTGGTGCTTCAAAGAAGGATATTTCACGAGTATTCAATGCAGAAACGCTTATTGTGGGATTTGTTGCGGGAATAATCGGTGTAGGAATATCATATCTGTTTACAATTCCGATAAACGCTATCATCAGGCAGATTACTGACGTACCGCTCAAGGCTTCAATCCCTGTAATGGCAGCAATTATTCTTGTAGCAATCAGTATGGGTCTTACTCTCATAGCAGGCTTATTCCCGTCAAGAATTGCAGCCAAGAAAGACCCTGTAGTTGCTCTCAGGACAGAATAACAAAAAGTCCTCTCATATATAGCGACTTTTTAAGGTTTTTTTGCACGCAAACGTC
>DEPR01000088.1:27645-33223 GCA_002358895.1 Ruminococcus sp. UBA3387
GTAATAAATATTTGCAATTCAGCATTTTTAGTGGTATAATGAAATAAGTTTATTACTGAAAGGACAAAAGGAATGGAAATATCAAAAATCTTTGAAACAAAAAAGCCTGTTTTCTCTCTGGAAATTTTTCCACCAAAGAAAACAAGCAGTATAGAAACTATTTATGACACCCTTGACGGGCTGAAGGACCTGAAACCTGATTTTATCAGCGTTACATACGGTGCAGGCGGTAATCTTGCAGACAATTCCACTTGTGATATCTGTTCTATTATCAAGGAGAAATATAACATTCTTCCTATTGCTCACCTTACCTGTGTCAACAACTCAAAAAGTGATATTGACGTGATTCTGGGGAATCTTAAAAATGCAGGGGTAACAAATATTCTTGCACTAAGAGGGGATATTAATCCTGATATTCCACCGAAAAATGATTTTTCTCACGCTGATGAGCTGGTGGCATATATCAAATCCAAGGGGGATTTCAGTGTGTCGGGTGCTTGTTATCCTGAGGGTCATCCTGACAGTGGCGATGACATTGTTTCGGATATACTTAACCTAAAACGCAAGGTGGACTGTGGTGCCGAACACCTTATGTCCCAGCTTTTCTTCAACAATGATGACTTCTATAGCTTCCTCGAAAAGGCAAGGCTGGCAGGGATAAGCGTCCCTATTGAAGCAGGGATTATGCCTGTTACAAGCAAGAGTCAGATTTTAAGAATGGCTACGATGTGTGGTGCATCAATTCCAAGAAAGCTTGCAAGGGTGCTGAACAAATTTGAAAATAACCCTCAGGCACTTGAGGACGCAGGAATTGCATACGCTATCGACCAGATTGTTGACCTGATTGCCAACGGTGTTGACGGAATACATCTTTATACAATGAATAAGCCTTATATTGCAAAACGTATTTATGACGCTGTTCAATCAATGCTTTAACCCTGTTCTCGGAGGAGTCTAATGCAAAACTATAATTACTCAAATAATTATATAGGGGAAAATGAATACTACTATCAGCTTCAGCAGGCTAAAAAGCGTGAACGCAAGGCTCTGAGCAGGAATGCATCTAAGCTTGGCATACTGCTTTTATCATACAATCTGCTGACAAACTTATTTGTTATAGTTTATTATTATCTGGTGTATGCTTATTATAATCACAGCATTTCTTTGAACTATAACGTGGTGTTAGGGTATCTCAGGGGTCAGCCTGAGCTTATAAACAGTTCTTTGTTTTCTATGTTGGGGAATTTATTTGCTGTGTTTTTCGGGCTTATGGTTACAATGCTCATTGCTATGATTCCTATGAACATAGATTTTACAGAGCTGTTATCACCTCGCAAAGGTCAGGTCAAGCAGGCTGTAAAATGGTTCCCGTTATGTATGACTATAAACATTTCAATGTCGGTTATGGTTTCCATTCTGTCCGAAGCGTTGAAGTCCACGGGGATAACTGTTCCTGACGCTGATTTTTCAATTACAAAGCCAGACACGCTGACGATAGTGGTTCAGGTACTATATATAATCTTTGTTGGTCCTGTTGCAGAGGAAATTATATATCGTGGAATTATTCTTACGCTTTTAAAGCCTTTCGGTAAGTGGCTTGCAGTTGTTGTATCTGCTTTGGTTTTCGGGCTTATGCACGGAAACATTCCTCAGGCTGTACCTGCCATTGCAGGGGCTTTGGTATACGGGCTGGTAGCAATTCACTGCAACTCAATCATACCGTCCATTCTTATTCACATTGCAAACAACGCCCTTGCAAGCTATATGGATTTTGCTGATGTTTTCGGCTGGCCTGAGCAGATATATCACATATGCCTGATAATAACGACGCTTGCAGGAATATATATACTTTTTACAAGGCTTTATCAATTAAGAATAGGCAAAGAGGCAAGTGGAGTGCTTTCAACGGAGCGAAAATACCTGACGGTATTCACAAACGGATTTATGATTATTTATCTTCTTTTGATTATATGGAATTTTATAAGCTTATTTTTAATGGCAAACTAAAGAAAAGGTCGGATTACTCCGACCTTTTTTCATTCTTTGATTTCGATTACAGATACGGGACAGCCTTCTGCTGAATCACGGACAGCTTCTTCCTCATTCCGGTCAGGCTGTTTTACCACAACCGATTTATCGTCCTCGTTAAATTCAAACACCTGAGGACAGGCATTAACACAAAGTCCGCAGCTGATACAGCCGTCCTGGTCAACATATACTTCCATAAAAAGCCTCCTATAAGATAATATACTCTATTATGCCACATTTTTATAAAAGTATACAAAAACAGCTCCCACTATTGTGAGAGCTGGTCATTTATATTTTATATTAAGGGACAGCCCTCTATCGCAGGGCTTTCCCTCTTAAAAAAGTGTCCACCGGACACTTTTTTAATTCACCCTTTGCGGAGCTCCCTAAAGGCACTGGGGATTTCGCTGACTGCGGTCAGCGATGGGGGCTCTGCCCCTCAACCCCGCAAGCCTTTTGAGGAAAGGCTTGATCCAAACCTTTTTAATATTACTTTTTTACAGCATTGAGTCTTCCCAGCAGTCAGGTGCTTCAACGCCAAGCAATTTTGCTACTGTTGGTGCAACGTTTGCAAGGCCGTATTTTTCACTTTCAGCATCCTTGATAACATAAGTTGTTTCATTATCATAGATAATAAAAGGAACTCTGTTTAGTGAATGAGCTGTTCTTACTGCGATATTGCCCTTCTTGTTCTTTTCAAGCATTTCATCGGCATTACCGTGGTCTGCTGTAATAAGAACTGTGCAATTATACTCATCTGCAACCTTGAGAAGTCTTGTGAGAGCCAGGTCCACTGACTCAACGGCAATGATTGTAGCTTCCATTGAACCTGTATGTCCGACCATATCGCCGTTAGGGTAGTTACATCTGATGAAGTCATATTTCTGAGACTTGATTGCTTCAATCATATCGTCTGTAACTTCAGCAGATTTCATCCAAGGTCTTTCGTCAAATGAAACCTTATCTGATGGGATTTCGTTCCAGGTTTCAAGCTCATCTGAGAATTTCTCTGACTTGTTACCGTTCCAGAAATATGTTACGTGGCCATATTTCTGTGTTTCTGAAACTGCATATGAATTAAGTCCTGCATTAACAAGCACTTCGGAAAGCGTATTTGTAATTTCAGGTGGGTTTACAAGGTACTTCTTAGGCAGATTAAGGTCGCCGTCATACTGGAGCATACCTGCATAAAGCACGTCAGGGTTATATCCACCCTTATCGAACTTATCAAAGTTCTTATCATCAAATGCCATTGACATTTCGATAGCTCTGTCGCCACGGAAGTTAAAGAGAATTACGCTGTCGCCGTCGCAGATTTTTCCTACAGGCATATCGTCCTTAGCAACAACAAATGGTGGCAGGTCCTGGTCGATAGCACCTGTTTCTTCACGGAGAACCTTATAAGCTTCGCCTGCTGAAGCAAACTTTCTGCCCTCACCCTTAACGTGAGTATCCCAGCCAAGCTTAACCATATTCCAGTCAGCCTGATATCTGTCCATTGTTATCTTCATTCTTCCGCCACCTGAAGCAATCTTGCCGTCAAATGTGTCGTCATTCAATGAAGCCAATGTATTTTCAAGGTCGTCGATATATGTCATACCTGAAGTTGCCGGCACGTCTCGTCCGTCAAGAAGGATATGGCATCTTACTGCCTTAACGCCTTCTTTTTTAGCCTGTGCAGCCATTATCTTGAGGTGTGAGATATTTGAATGTACATTACCGTCGGAAAGAAGTCCGATGAAGTGCATTGTTGAGCCTTTAGCTACGCAGTTTGAAGCAAGCTCTTTCCAGGTTTCGGATGCAAACATCTTACCGCTTTCTATTGACTCGTTAACGAGCTTTGCACCCTGTGAATAAATCTGTCCACAGCCAAGTGCGTTATGTCCTACCTCAGAGTTACCCATATCGTCGTCAGATGGAAGTCCGACCGCATCTCCGTGGGCTTTGAGGGAGGTATGTGGATAGTCTTTAAGAAGTTTATCAAGTGTAGGTGTATTAGCTTCTGTTACAGCGTCGCCAAGACCTGTTTTTGAAAAGCCGATACCGTCCATTACAACAAGAACAACCGGTTTCTTTGCCATAGTTTTTAGTCCTTTCGCATTTATTTGAGTATTATTGCATTGGGGAGTTATCCCCTACGCCAGCACTAGCCGTTTACTGCAGCCTGAACGATTGTATTGAAGTCAGCAGCAACCAATGAAGCACCACCGATAAGACCACCGTCAACGTTTTCCTTAGAAAGGAGTTCAGCACAGTTCTTTGCGTTCATTGAACCACCGTACTGGATTGTAACAGCTTCAGCTGTAGCTTCATCATATATTTTAGCCAATGTTGCACGAATAAATGCACATACTTCTTCAGCCTGGTCAGCAGTAGCAGTTTTACCTGTACCGATTGCCCATACAGGCTCATAAGCGATAACTGTTTTCTTCACATCTTCAGCTGAAATACCAAAGAGGTCAAGTTTAATCTGACGAGCGATTACTTCTTCAGTAATATTGCACTCACGTTCCCAGAGAAGCTCACCAACGCAAACGATTGGCTTAAGTCCTGCAGCCAGAGCAGCCTTTGTTCTCTTGTTTACTGTTTCATCAGTTTCACCGAAATACTGTCTTCTTTCGCTATGGCCGACAACAACATATTCAACGCCAAGCTCAGCCAGCATATCAGCAGAAATTTCACCTGTGAAAGCACCACTCTTTTCAAAGTGAACGTTTTCAGCACCGATTTTTACATTTGAACCAGCTGTTGCATTAATAGCAGTTTCAAGGTTTGTGAATGGTACGCAAGCGATTACTTCAACGTTACCCTCAGCATTTGCAACCAAAGGCTTGATAGCTTCAAGAAGCTCCTTAGCCTCAGGACGTGTTTTGTTCATTTTCCAGTTGCCGGCGATTATAGCCTTTCTTACACTCTTTTTCATTTTAAATACTCCTTTATGTTAATTTATAATATACACACTAAAAACGGGGCAATGACCTGCCCCGTTTATTTGCAGGCTGAGCCTGTATTATTTATCAGCAATTACATCAATACCAGGGAGAACCTTGCCCTCGAGGTATTCAAGTGATGCACCGCCACCTGTTGAGATGTGGCTCATCTTATCAGCAAAGCCAAGCTGGATAACAGCAGCTGCTGAGTCGCCGCCACCGATGATTGTTGTTGCATCTGTTTCAGCCAATGACTGTGCTACTGCGATTGTGCCCTTTGCAAGGATTGGGTTTTCAAACACGCCCATAGGTCCGTTCCATACTACTGTCTTTGCAGACTTAACTGCGTCAGCGTAAAGCTCAGCAGTCTTTGTTCCGATGTCAAGGCCCATCATATCAGCAGGAATCTTATCTGAATCAACAACGCTGATTTCAATTTCAGCATCAATCGGGTCAGGGAAGTTCTTTGTGATTGTTGTATCAATAGGGAGGAGAAGCTGTTTGCCGGCCTTTTCTGCCTTTTCAATCATTTCCTTACAGTAATCAATCTTTGTATCGTCAACAAGTGATGTACCAACTTCATAGCCCTTAGCCTTGAGGAATGTATAAGCCATACCACC
>DEPR01000088.1:33245-38143 GCA_002358895.1 Ruminococcus sp. UBA3387
CCGATGATAAGTGTATCGCACTTTTCGATAAGGTTATTGATAACGTTGAGCTTGTCAGCAACTTTAGCACCACCGAGGATAGCAACGAAAGGTCTTACAGGGTCTTCTACTGCATTACCGAGGAAGTTGATTTCCTTCTGCATAAGGTAACCAACTGCTGTTTCCTTAACGAATGCTGTAACGCCTGCTGTTGAAGCGTGAGCTCTGTGAGCTGAACCGAAAGCGTCCATTACGAATACTTCACCGTCAACAAGCTCTGCTAATTCTTTAGCAAAATCTTCGCCGTTCTTTGTTTCTTCAGCACCACGGAATCTTGTGTTTTCAAGGATTACGATTTCGCCGTTATTCATTTCAGCTACTGCCTTCTTAGCATTTTCGCCAACTACTGTATCGTCCTTAGCGAAAACAACCTTTGTATCAACCAACTCTGCAAGTCTTGCTGCAGCAGGAGCAAGTGAGAACTTATCCTCAGGACCATTCTTTGGCTTGCCGAGGTGTGAGCAGAGAACTACTTTACCGCCGTCTGCAACCAACTTATTGATTGTAGGAAGAGCAGCTGTAATTCTGTTATCGTTTGTAATAACGCCGTCCTTCAGTGGAACGTTAAAGTCAACTCTTACCAGGACTTTTTTACCTTTTACGTTAATGTCGTCAACTGTAAATTTGTTTAAACCTGCCATAATACTGACATCCTCTCATAATAAATTTTTCGGTTACCCGAACATTCATATATTTATGTTGTTAAACCTTTAACAACCTTACAACTTATTATATAATATCGCACCAAAAAAATCAAGGGTTTTGCACTACTTTTTTACAGTATTTTCGGTACAAATCTATTTTTGAGCCTTGATAACCACGCTCACGACCTTAGGACCTGCATTAATAGCTATTGCAGCACCAATCTGAATCATTTCAGACGGTGGATAACCCACTGCTTTGGTCATTGCCTGTGCCATTTCGTCGCCTACCGCTTTATCACTGCCATACATAACGCAATAGGGCGTTTTCGGTATCATTTCCTTTTCGCAACACTCAAGAATTTTGGGGATAATAGCTTTATCCCCTCTTACTTTATTCGCAGTAACAATTTCATTATTTTCGATTTTCATTATCGGACGAAGTCCCATTACCTCACCTACAAAGGCTGCTGCAGACGGTATTCTTCCCGACTTTTTTGCATACTGCAGGGTATACATTCCGAAATATATTACACCGTTATCAAACCAGTCTTTAAGAAAGCTTACGATAGATTTTGCAGACTGGCCTTTTTTAGCTTTCTTCCCAGCCTCGATAACGGGATAACCATATCCACCGCTATAGGTCTTGCTGTCAAGGGTATAGATATTGAACTTATCCTTTGCGTCAGGGTGATTTTCAAAAAACTCATTTGTTGCCATAACTGAATTATTATAGGTTGCTGAACCTTTTGAGTTGATTGAAGTATATATAACGTCGGTATATCCCTGATTATACAAATTCTCATAGATTTCGCCGAACTCAAATGCAGTAATCTGAGATGTAGCAGGTATTCCGTCGTAGCTGTCAAGCATATCATAAAACTGTTCGTTGTCAAAATCAACACGGGAAGTATAGCTTTTATCCCCCATAGCAATTTTAAAGGGGACAATCATAATATCAAGTTCTTTTTCAAGCTCAGCTGAAATGTCGCAGGCTGAGTCGGTCATTATTTTTATCTTTGACATATTTTCTCCTTTGTTTTTTTACCACACATATTCAGTAAGCTTACCCTCTTTTCCCAAATCAGGATAATCCCATTGTCTCAGGGCTTCATAGCAGGCGATAGCTACAGAGTTAGAAAGGTTAAGGCTTCTCAGCTCATTTCTCATAGGTATTCTTACACAATTATCCGGATTATTGTAGAGTAGCTTTTCCGGCAGACCTTTATCCTCTCTGCCGAAAATCAGATAGACGTTTTTATCGGTAGGGTATTCCACATCACTATGGACATTTCTGCCTTTTGTAGTGAAGAAATAATACTCACCATTATTATTTGCAAAAAAGTCGTCAAGATTATCATATTCATAAATCTCAAGTTTATCCCAATAATCAAGACCTGCCCTTTTGAGATTTTTATCCGAAATAACGAAGCCATAAGGCTTAATCAGATGAAGAGCAATTCCTGTTACTGCACAGGTTCTTGAAATATTTCCTGTGTTCTGTGGAATCTGAGGCTCCACAAGAACGATATTCAGTCTGTTCATTTTTCCTCCAGAGCATTAAAGGTTTGTAAAATCGGATAATTCCTGATAGCTTGTCAGCCAGGGAAGATGTTCTTCCAATGCAATTCCCTCTGTCCAGGGTGCACCATAGCTATAAGCTGTTCTCACAGCAAGCTGTGTGAAAGATGTGGCTCTGTTCATTGCAAGAGGCAGGCTGTCGCCTTTTAGTATTCCACCCAGAAGCACACTTGCAAAGGTATCGCCACTGCCTGAATAATTCACAGGTACATATTCATTTTTAATTTTCCAGAAGCTATTATTCTCTTTGTCATAACCGATTGTGCACATTCCGCCGTCTGCTAAAGGACAGCTTGTTATAACAACGATTTTAGCACCCTGCTCCGAAAGTCTTACCAGCCAGGATTTTGCTTCAGAGTTTCTAAGAGGTGCAGTAGGGTATTTTTCGCCCAGAAGGATAGCTGCTTCAGTGAGATTTGGTGTGATAATATCCGCAACGGCAACCAGCTCACTCATTCTTTCGCACATTTTATCTGTATATGTAGCATAAGCCTTTCCGTCATCGCCCATAACAGGGTCAACGACTTTAAGTGCATCGGGATAGCTTGAAAAGAATTCAAGACAATGGTCAATCTGTTCTTCTGATGCTAAAAATCCACTGTATACGCAGTCAAAATCCGTACCCATTTTTTTATAATGCTCAAGTGTGGGGATTATATAATCGGTAAGGTCCCGCATAACAAATTCGCCATAGCCCGTATGTGCTGACAAAACGGCAGTAGGAACAGGGCAGACCTGTATTCCCATTGCAGACAGAGTAGGGATAATTGCAGTGAGGGAACACTTTCCCACGCCTGATATATCGTGTATTGCGGCAACCTTTTTTATATGTGTCATTTGCTTACTCTCCTAAATAATCATATACAAACTTATTATAACACAATTTAATTTCGTTTTCAATAGCGAAAATATGACAGGAGGCGACAACAAAGCTATTCATTTCTCTTGACTTTTTATAAGCGTTTATAGTATAATGTAAATCAAGTTCGTATACGTTAAAAAAGCAGGAGATAATATGCCACACACACTTTTACACATTTTAGAACATTCGCTGATAGACAGTTTGAAAACCTTGCCGTTCTTGTTCGGTGTCTATCTTTTAATTGAATATATTGAGCATCGTTCAGCTGACAAGCTTGGTGGGGCATTGAGAAAAATGGGTCCCTTTGGTGCAATCGGTGGAGCTGTATTAGGCTCAGTACCGCAGTGCGGATTTTCGGTGGTTGCATCAAATCTTTTTTCGGGACGACTGATTTCGATGGGTACACTTATTGCAGTTTTTATTGCCACAAGCGATGAGGCAATACCTATGATTTTAGCCAATCCGTCAAGCGTAGGCTCTTTATGGAAGCTGATACTTAGCAAGGTTATTATAGCCATAACTGTGGGCTTACTTGTGGACCTGATTGCAAAGGCTTTAAAGCTCACGAGGGAAGAGGAACCGTTCCACGAGTTATGTGCTCATTGCGACTGCGAACATCACGGAATTCTTCACTCTGCAATTCATCACACAGTAGAGATAATCATTTTTATTTTCATTATAAATCTGCTTCTGAACGGATTTATGGAATTTGCAGGTGAAGAAACGGCGTCAAAGCTGTTGATGACCGAGTCGGTATTTCAGCCGTTGATTGCTGCTTTGATTGGATTTATACCAAACTGTGCCGCATCGGTAGTGCTGACACAGCTTTACATTGAGGGTGTTTTATCCTTCGGCTCGATTATAGCAGGACTGACAACAGGTGCAGGTGTGGGATTGGTTGTACTTTTCAGAACTAACCGACACATCAAACAAAATCTGCTTATAACGGGTATTCTTTATGTGGCAGGTTCAGTTTCAGGACTGCTGATTAATTTATTTATGTAACAAAAAAGCCGGGTGCAGAATGCACTCGGCTTAATTTATGTATTAATTTTACTTCAAGAAATTAAGGCTACGGATAATAGCAGGTTCTTTTGCTTTCCCTGAACATACCTGGAAGAAGCAGATAATTTCAAGTACAACAAGTACAATAAGTGCGATACCTGCAAGAATCGGAACAATAAATGTCCAGAATGTGAGTGCTGTAATCAGGCTGATAAGCACTTCAACAATCATAAATTTGATAGCCTGTCTAACGTGGAAATTAACATAAGCTGAGTCCTTGGCAGACAGCATTGCGATAATGATCCCGATAGCACCGAAAAGATAAACAAGCATAGCAAATGGCTTATTGTCAGAAATGTCTTTCGGGTCAAATTCAGCAGTATGGTCTGCAGGGTCCGGCATAACATATGGAACATAAGGCTGTACAGGAGGTGGTGGAGGTGGAACTGCACCATTCTGAACATTCTGCTGTGGAGCGTCTACCTGTGTGCCACATACTGTACAGAATACAGCGTTATCGTCCATCTGAGCCTGACAGTTCGGACAAGTTTTCATAATAATCTCTCCCTTTTGTTTTTTTGTTTGACAGCTAATCGCAAGATAGCAGATTAACTAATGAATTATACTAATGCAATTCAAGAAATATTAACTACATCAATATACACAAGTATAACACATATTACAAAATTTTTCAATACTCGACAGATATTTTTACAACAAAAAAAGCCGAACATTTTGTTCGGCTTGGTGGAGCGGATTACGAGGCTCGA
>DEPR01000003.1:0-493 GCA_002358895.1 Ruminococcus sp. UBA3387
TGGTGCAGGGGCACGCCCCTGCTTAGTACATTCCACCCATACCGCCACCTGCAGCAGCTGCCATAGCTGCGTCAGCAGCAGGGTCCTTGATGTCTGTTACAAGACTCTCTGTTGTAAGAACCATTGCTGCAACAGATGCAGCGTTCTGGAGTGCTGAACGTGTTACCTTAGTCGGGTCAACAATTCCTGCAGGAATCATATCAACATACTTCTCGTTGTATGCGTCAAAGCCGTAGCCAACCTTTCTTGAACGTACAATCTTGTCAATGATAACACTGCCTTCAAGACCTGCGTTTGCCGCAATCTGACGTACAGGCTCTTCCAATGCACGGAGTACAATCTTTGCACCTGTCTTTTCATCGCCCTCAAGCTTGTCGCAAAGCTTCTTAACTGCAGGCATAGCGTTGATAAGTGCTGTACCACCACCTGCTACAATGCCTTCTTCAACTGCTGCCTTAGTTGCTGCAAGTGCGTCCTCAATGCGGAGCTTCTT
>DEPR01000003.1:579-836 GCA_002358895.1 Ruminococcus sp. UBA3387
AGTCTTTCCTGAAGCTTTTCTCTGTCAAAATCAGATGTTGTAGTTTCAATCTGTGCTCTTATCTGACCGACTCTTGCCTTGATTGCATCTGTGTCGCCTGCACCGTCAACAATGATTGTGTTTTCCTTCTGAACAACAACCTGTCTTGCTCTACCAAGCTGTGCAAGAGAAGTCTCCTTCAGGTCGAGTCCCAGTTCTTCTGAAATAACCTGACCACCTGTGAGAATTGCAATGTCCTGAAGCATTTCTTTTCTTCT
>DEPR01000003.1:865-1149 GCA_002358895.1 Ruminococcus sp. UBA3387
TTTCTTCTGTCACCAAAGCCGGGAGCCTTAACTGCAACACAGGTAAATGTGCCTCTCAACTTGTTTACGATAAGTGTTGAAAGTGCTTCACCTTCAACGTCTTCAGCAACGATTACAAGCTTCTTGCCTGCCTGAACAATCTGCTCAAGAAGTGGGAGAATTTCCTGAATGTTTGAAATTTTCTTGTCTGTGATAAGAATAAATGCGTCATCAATAACAGCTTCCATCTTTTCTGTGTCTGTTACCATATATGGAGCAATGTAGCCTCTGTCAAACTGCATACC
>DEPR01000003.1:1190-5660 GCA_002358895.1 Ruminococcus sp. UBA3387
CTGTAAGTTTCAGCAGTCTTTGATTCTTCAATGGTGATTACACCGTCAGCACTAACCTTTTCCATTGCCTCGGCAATAAGTTCACCCACAGATTCATCTCCTGATGATACAGTAGCAACTCTTGCAATGTCAGCAGAGCCGGCTACAGTCTTTGAGTTGGCAACAATAGTGTCCACTGCTGTGTCAACAGCCTTAGCCATACCCTTTTTAACTACCATTGGGTTTGCACCTGCTGCGATGTTTTTCATACCTTCACGAACAAGAGCCTGTGCAAGAAGTGTAGCAGTTGTTGTACCGTCGCCTGCTGCATCATTTGTCTTTGTAGCAACTTCCTTAACGAGCTGTGCACCCATATTTTCAAATGCGTCATCAAGCTCTATTTCCTTGGCAATAGTTACACCGTCATTTGTAATCAGTGGTGAGCCGAATTTCTTATCAAGTACAACGTTTCTGCCCTTAGGGCCCATTGTGATTTTAACTGTGTCAGCAAGCTTGTCGATACCTGACTGTAAAGACTTTCTTGCTTTCTCACCATAAATAATATCTTTAGCCATAATAAAAACCTCCGTTTTGTCTTATATAATAGTATATTACTTAACTACTGCAAGAATATCGTCCATCTTTACGATGATGTATTCTTCGCCTTCGAGTTTTACTGTTGTTCCAGCATATTTGGAAATAAGCACTTTATCGCCCTTTGAAACTTCCATTGAAACGTCAGATTTTCCTGGACCGACTTCCAGAACTTCAGCAACCTCAGGCTTTTCCTTAGCTGAACCTGTAAGGATAATTCCACTCTGAGTAGTCTCCTCAGCTTCTGTCATTTTTACTACCACTCTGTCCTGCAATGGTTTGATTGTCATAATAACCTCTCCTTTAAAATAGTATTATAGGACTTTTGTTTTGTGTTACTTTTGTTCTACAGCGTAGAATTAGCACTCTTTGTCTTTGAGTGCTAATTATATTTTATCATTTTTTCAGTAAAATGCAAGGGAATTATGGCATTTGAAATAAATATTGTAGATATGCACAAACAAACCAAAACTTTATGGAAATATTTTGGTTATTATATTCATTTACATTTGTGTGAATTTGTTGTAAAATTAAATTGTATTCATTTAAAATTTGTACATATGTTGTACACAAAAAAAGAAATAAAATAGAGCTTATTATAGTTTTATAATCGAAATAGTATGAAAATTAATTTGTTTGTTCAAAATTTAGATTAATTTTAAATGTTTTTTTGTAAAAAAATTATGAGTGTATATTAATAATATTTGTTATAAAAAGGAAGGAAGATTTTAATGTCAATGGGAAGAGTATTGGTAGTAGATGATGATAAGAACACCTGCGAACTGCTTAGACTTTATCTTGAAAAAGATGGTTACGGTGTTATTCTGGCACATGATGGCGAAGAGGCTGTAATTAAATATAATGCATTAAAGCCTGATATTATTCTGCTTGATGTAATGCTTCCGGGAATGGACGGCTGGCAGGTCTGCCGTGAAATCAGAAAGAGATCAAATGTACCTTTGATTATGATTACAGCTAAGTCAGAAACCTTTGATAAGGTTCTGGGACTTGAGCTTGGTGCAGATGACTATATCGTAAAGCCTTTTGACACAAAGGAAGTTATCGCAAGAATTAAAGCAGTCTGCAGAAGAGTAGGACAGAACAAGAGTGAAGTTGAAATCAAGGAAGTTAAATATGATAAGCTTTCAGTAAATATGACAAGATATGAACTGAGAGTTGACGGTGCTGTACTTGATACTCCACCAAAGGAGCTTGAGCTTTTGTTCCACCTTGCTTCAAATCCGAACAGAGTTTATACCCGCGATCAACTTCTTGATGAGGTGTGGGGCTTCGAATATTATGGCGATTCAAGAACAATCGACGTTCACGTTAAGCGTCTCCGTGAAAAGCTGGAGGGCGTTTCACCGGAATGGTCATTGAAAACTGTATGGGGCGTAGGATATAAGTTTGAGCTTGCAGAAGGACACGAATAATTTTTTTTACGGACAGAGCAGATAGTTCTGTCCGTTACTTTTTTGTAATAAATTGACGAATTTTGAATGAAACAGTGCGTGAAAATCCAAAGGGGAGAAAAAACGTACTGTTGTTGAAAACTTTGAAAAAACTGCAAAAACAAATGCCTATATACTGAGTTTTAAACACTTTCAACATAGTTTTCAACAATTTTGTTGATGAGAAGTCCGGGCTTTTAACTGTCCAATAAAAGTAAAATAAATTTATTTAATCTTAATTTGTGGCTGAATTTTAATAAATTCTGTTCAGATTTCAGCGAAAATTACAATCTGATGACAAAGCCAACTGAAAATATTATATAAAAATATTTGACAAATAGAATAGTTTATAGTATAATGTTAATATGATATTATTCGGAGTGCAATTTTTGTGGCAAATAAATTTTTAGGAGGATAATTATGAAAATCAAAAACCGTTTGTTAACTCTTGCAATCGCAACAGTTACATTGGCAACAGGCATTGTTGGCAGTATGTCAGTTAGTGCTTTGCCTATCCAGGACTCAAACCAGGGTGTAGAGGACGAAATTGTTGTCATCAAGACATCAATCAGCAAGGCTCAGATTACTATCGAGGGTCCAACAAGCTATGTTCACACTAATGAAGAAATCAAGCCTACAGTTTCTGTAAAGCGTAAGAACAGACAGGGCGAATATTCTATCGTTCTTACAGAAGGTACAGACTTCGAAGTTACTTATGAAAATAACGTAGAAGCAGGTACAGCTACTGTTACAGCAACAGGTATCGAAAAGTATAAGGATTCAGTTTCTACAACATTCGAAATCACACACGACTATTCAGACGAATGGACAGTTGACCTTGAGCCAACAAATAAGACTGAAGGAAGCAAATCACATCACTGTGTAGTAGAAGGCTGCGACGCTAAGATTGACGTTACACCAATCCCAGCGACAAACAAGCTTGAAGGTACAGTATATCACCAGTTGAAAATGAGTGAGCCTGCAGTTCGTTATGTAGCAGAAGTTAACATCGAAGATGTTGAACAGGCTGAAACAGGAGAATATGTATTGACAGTTGGCGGAGAAGTTGCAGATGAAGTTGAAATCTTCACAGCTTACAAATCACTTTATGCTAATGGTGAAGTAGTTACTGCTCCTGAAGGCAAGTGCTATATCATTACAAGTGTTTACAATGTTGGATTTGATGGTGATGTAGGAGATATTGAAATTGCATTTTCACTTGATCTTTATGAAGATGCTTTGACAAGAGTATATACTTACGGAGCTACTGTATAATATTAAATTCCTGCCCTCTGAAAAGAGGGCAGTTTTTTTATGCAAAAATTTTATTTTTTTGAAAAAACACTTGAAATTTTCTTTCAGATGGTGTATTATATATTTAGTTGCTTTTGTGCTTTTAAGGCAAACTGCTTTAAAACACTAAAGTAAAATACATAAAGGAGGAAAAAACAATGGGAATGAACTTTAAAAGAAAACTGCCAATTCCAAAGGAGATAAAAGAGCAGTTTCCACTTTCAGAAAAGGTTATAGCTCATAAGGTTGAGCGTGATGAGGAGATAAAAAAAGTCTTTACAGGCGAATCTGACAAGCTTGTGTTGGTTATCGGACCTTGTTCAGCCGACAACGAAGACTCGGTTATGGAATATATATATCGACTTAAAGAGGTGCAGGACAAGGTTAAGGATAAGTTGATTATTATTCCAAGAATTTATACAAATAAACCTCGAACAACAGGTCTTGGCTATAAGGGAATGGTTCACCAGCCTGACCCGACAAAAGGCGAGGATATGCTGGAAGGCCTTATTGCTATCAGAAAGCTCCATACAAGAGCTATTGCAGAAACAGGGCTTTGCTGTGCAGATGAAATGCTTTATCCTGAAAACTTCCGCTATCTTTCGGATTTGCTCTCATATGTAGCTGTAGGTGCAAGATCGGTTGAAGACCAGCAGCACAGAATTACTACAAGTGGTATGGATATTCCTGTAGGTATGAAAAACCCTACCAGTGGCGATTTGTCAATTATGATGAACTCGATTACAGCATCGCAGAACAGCCATACGTTCCTTTACAGAGGCTGGGAGGTTGAAACTTCAGGTAACCCGCTTACACACGCAGTTATGAGAGGATATGTTAATAAGCACGGTCAGGCTCAGCCTAACTATCATTATGAGGATCTTGAATTGCTGGCAGAGTTTTATGCTAAGGGTGAATACAAGAATCCTGCAGTAATTATTGATACAAACCATAGCAACTCAGGTAAGAAGTATGCTGAACAACCAAGAATTTGCAAAGAAGTTTTACATTCTATGCGTCATTCCGCTGATATCGGAAAGCTTGTTAAAGGCTTTATGATTGAAAGCTATATCGAAGATGGTGCTCAGAAAATAGGCGAATGTGTATACGGAAAATCAATTACAGACCCATGCCTTGGCTGGGAAAAGACCGA
>DEPR01000003.1:5714-6344 GCA_002358895.1 Ruminococcus sp. UBA3387
AAAAAAACGGCTCGGTTAATTTCCGAGCCGTTATCTTTTTGTGATTATTTCATAGCTTTTACTGCATCGAATTCTTCTGTAATTTCCTTTTCAGGAGCCTTTGTAAGAAGTGATACAACAACGATTGCAACGCAAGCACAAATGAATGCAGGGAGCAGTTCATATATATCCCAAGCACCGCCAAGTGGACGAACAATGTATTTCCAAACGAATACCACAACGCCACCGACTACCATTCCTGCCATAGCACCCCATTTGTTTGAACGCTTCCAGAAAAGAGCTGCCAGCATTACAGGACCGAATGTTGCACCGAAACCTGCCCAGGCAAATGATACGATAGTAAATACTGAGCTTTCAGGATTCCAGGCAATTACGATACCGATGATAGCGATAACAACCAGTGTAAGACGTGCAGCGAGCATTGAAGCTTTGTTGGAAAGGTTGAGCTTGAATGTCTTGTTGAGAATATTTTCTGAAACACTTGATGAAGCTGCGAGAAGCTGTGAGTCAGCAGTTGACATTGTTGAAGCAAGGATACCTGCAATAATTACACCTGCTACAAGTGCAGGGATTACACCGTAAGTGCTGAGAAGGCTTGAAATCTTTACAATGATTGTTTCAGAAGCTGAG
>DEPR01000039.1:0-838 GCA_002358895.1 Ruminococcus sp. UBA3387
GAAAATATGATGTATAAAATCGAAGGTGAGGACCTTTATCTTATCGGTACTTCCGAACACTCTATGATTGGTAAGTTTATCGACACGATTACTCCTGAAGCCCAGCTCCCACAGACTTTGACAAGCTATTCACCTTGTTTCAGAAAGGAAGTTGGTGCACACGGAATCGAGGAACGTGGCGTTTATCGTATTCACCAGTTTGAAAAGCAGGAGATGATTGTTGTCTGCAAGCCTGAGGACAGTATGAAGTGGTATGACAAGCTCTGGCAGAACAGTGTGGATTTCTTCAGAAGCCTTGATATTCCTGTTCGTACACTTGAATGTTGTTCAGGGGACCTGGCTGACCTCAAGGTGAAGAGCTGTGATGTTGAGGCCTGGAGTCCACGTCAGAAGAAGTATTTCGAGGTGGGAAGCTGTTCAAATCTTGGTGATGCACAGGCAAGACGTCTTGGCATCAGAATCAAGGCTGAGGACGGCACAAAGTACTTTGCTCACACATTGAACAACACAGTAGTTGCTCCACCGAGAATGTTGATTGCATTTCTTGAGAACAATCTCAATGAGGACGGTTCTGTAAGAATTCCTGAGCCTTTGAGAATGTATATGGGTGGAAAAGCTCAGATTGGATAGAATTATCTTCAATTTTAGTTTTTTAAAAATTTGAATACGGGTCGATGTGGGCATCGACCCCTACAAAAACATATAAATAAGATTTTTGTCTTATAGCCCCCTGTTTCGGGGGCTTTTGATTTGATGTATATTTGAATAAGAAGTGTGAAGAAATGTTTTCTAAAGATTTGAAAAATGGACTGAAAGACGGAATTCCTATAGCTTTGGG
>DEPR01000039.1:940-2659 GCA_002358895.1 Ruminococcus sp. UBA3387
GCTTTAGCTGCGGTTATTATATCTCTCACAAACCTGACCTCTGCAGGGCAGGTGGCCGGAATTGCTGTTATTGCTTCGGCAGGCACTTACATTGAAATGGCTCTGACACAGCTTATAATTAACCTGAGATATGCTCTGATGAGTTTGTCGCTGTCCCAAAAATTGGACAGAAACTTTACTGCGTTAAGCAGACTGGCAATATCTTTCGGTGTAACCGACGAGATTTTCGCTGTTGCTTCGGGAAAGTCGGGGGAAGTATCAAAAAAATATATGGCAGGGCTTATAATACTTCCTGTTATCGGCTGGACCACGGGAACATTCCTGGGTGCATTTGCAGGGGAAATACTCCCTGAGAGGCTTAATGCCGCTCTTGGAATTGCCATTTACGGTATGTTTATCGCGATTTTTGTACCTGTTGCAAAGAAGGCAAAAGGGGTACTTGCAGTTGTGGCGATTTCGGTTGCTCTCAGCTGTTGTCTGAAATACATACCTGTTTTCAGTGGCATTTCACAGGGGTTTGCTATCATTATCTGTGGCATTTTTGCTTCCTTGCCGGGTGCAATACTGTTCCCTGTAAAGCAGGAAAAGGAGGCTGTTGCAGATGAGGGGTAGTCTGATTATTTACGTGGCTGTTATGGCGATTGTTACATACCTTATAAGAATGACGCCGATTATGGTTTTTCGCCGAAAAATTACTTCACAGTTTATACAGAGCTTTTTGTATTATGTGCCGTATGCTGTGCTGGGTGCAATGACAATTCCTGCAGTTTTTTACGCAACAGGTAACGTTATTTCTGCTGTTGTAGGAACGATTGTAGCTTTTGTACTTGCGTATTTCAACCGTTCGTTGATTGTGGTTGCTGTTTCGGCAAGTTTATCGGCATATCTGGCAGAATGGGTTATGGTTTTATTAAAATAAGTGAAAAGGATTGTTTTTATGTCAACAATTTGTGCTGTTTCTACTCCTCTTATGCAGGGTGGAATTTCGGTAATCAGAATAAGTGGCGACAAGGCTCTGGAGGTTGCAGGCAGGATTTTTGTACCTTTCGGGGGCAAGAAAGTGGCTGAAATGGTGGGACACACCTGCGTTTACGGCAAGGTTATAAATCCTGCTGACGGCAGGCAGATAGACGACGCTGTTCTCACGGTTTTTATTGCTCCGAGGTCATACACAGGTGAAAACACAGCTGAAATTTCCTGCCACGGTGGTGTTTTTGTTACAAAAGAAATTCTCAGGCTTTGCATTGAAAATGGTGCTGTTTTAGCAGAAAAGGGTGAATTTACAAAGCGTGCTTTTCTCAACGGAAAGCTCTCTCTTACACAGGCTGAGTCGGTTATGGAGCTGATTTCGGCACAGGGTGAACAGGCTTTACGCTCTGCCAACCTCACAAGAGAGGGCAGGCTTTTCAAGGAAATTTCCTCCGTTGCAAGAGAGCTTATACGCATACTTGGTGAGCTGGGTGCCTGGGTTGATTATCCTGAGGAGGACTTACCTGATGTGGAGGTGCCGACCCTTACGGCTTCTCTTGAAAATGCACTGGGCATCATAAGCCGTATTCTTGCTGACTATGACAACGGGTTACTGCTTAGAAACGGTGTTGACACGGTTATTGCAGGCAAGCCCAATGTGGGAAAATCCACTTTAATGAATATGCTTTTAGGCTATGACCGTTCCATTGTTACGGACATTGCAGGCACAACACGAGATGTAATCGAAGA
>DEPR01000039.1:2826-3419 GCA_002358895.1 Ruminococcus sp. UBA3387
TGGAGCTTCTGGAGTTTGCACAGGAGCTGGGAAAAAAGCTGATTATTATACTGAACAAGTCGGACCTTGAAGCTGTTATAAAGGCTGAAGATATGGCGGAATACAGCGATTTTGTTATAGTTGTTTCGGCAAAGAACAATCAGGGCAGGGCTGAAATTCAGTCGGCTCTTGAGGAGATTTTTGCTCTTGGTGCAATCGACCCTGACTCCACGATTTTTGCAAATGAGAGGCAGAAGGCTTGTGCTGAGGTTGCAAAGAAATATCTGGGACAGGCTCTTGAGGCGTTACAGATGGGTGCAACCCTTGACGCTGTAACTGTAACAATAGACTATGCTGCCAACGCTTTGCTGGAGCTTACAGGTGAAAAGGCTTCCGAGGCGGTGGTCAACGAGGTGTTCTCCAAGTTCTGCGTAGGAAAATAAGTGATAGCCCGCACGGGGCAATTCACGGATAAGCCTGAGATGTTTATGAGTTTTGACCTCGCTTTTACAAGTTTGTTGTGTTTTTCAGGACTGTAATATTTTAAATTCGGGACGTAATTGGGTTTTTCGGGCTGTCATAGATGCGTAGCGTCGAAGATATGCAATATCTTT
>DEPR01000050.1:0-9344 GCA_002358895.1 Ruminococcus sp. UBA3387
TTTTTGACCTCGCTGTTTATAGATTGCATAGACAAAAATTGTACCCTAAGAAGTAAATCTTCTTAGGGTATTTTATTGCACAAAAAACGACAAGCCCCGAAGGACTTGTCGTTTTCATATATAATATAAAATATTATACCAACTGGATAATAGCCATTTCAGCTGCGTCGCCACGACGTGGACCAATCTTGATGATCTTTGTGTAACCACCGTTACGACCACTGTATGATGGTGCAATTTCGTCGAAAAGCTTCTTAACTACACTTTCCTTAGTGATATAAGCAAGTGCCTGACGCTTAGCGTGAAGGTCGCCTGCTTTACCTAAAGTAATCATCTTTTCGGTCATAGCACTAACCTCTTTAGCTCTTGTTACAGTTGTTTCAATCTTACCGTTTTCGAGAAGATAAGTAACCATAGCTCTGAGCATTGCTTTTCTATGGTCTGTTGCTCTTCCCAGCTTTCTTGTGCCTGGCATAGATATTCACTCCTTACATTAATTATCTTCTTCAGAACTGAGGTCATAGCCCAATGAATGGAGCTTTTCCTTAACCTCATCAAATGATTTTTTACCGAGGTTTCTGACCTTCATCATTTCTTCTGCTGATTTTTCAATCAAATCGTTAACTGTATTAATACCTGCACGCTTCAAGCAGTTGAATGAACGTACAGATAAGTCAAGTTCCTCAATGGTCATCTCAAGGATTTTTTCTTTACCCTTATCGTCTTTTTCAACCATCATCTCAACAGCGTTTGTGTCTTCAGACAATTCGATGAAGAGATTCAGATGCTCGTTGAGGAGTTTGGCTGCCAATGATACTGCTTCCTTAGCTGAGATAGTACCGTCTGTCCACAGCTCAAGAATCAGTTTATCATAGTCGGTAATCTGTCCTACACGAGTATTGTTTACTGTATAGTTTACCTTGAGAACAGGTGTGTAGATACTGTCAACTGCAATTACTCCGATTGGAGCATTCTGCATAAGTGACTTGTTCTTTTCTGCAGAAACGTAACCACGACCGATGTCGAGTACAATTTCCATATAAAGCTTAGCACCTTCGCCCAAAGTTGCAATGTGCATATCAGGAACGAGAATATCAACCTCTGAGTCAGTTTTAATGTCTCCTGCAGTTACTTCGCATTCACCTTCTGCTTCGATATATACAGTCTTAGGACCTTCACCATAAAGTTTAGCTGTCAATCCCTTAAGGTTAAGGATGATTTCTGTAACGTCTTCCTTAACGCCAGGAATAGTTGAAAGCTCATGATGAATACCGTCAATTTTTACAGATGTTACAGCAACACCCGGCAAAGAGGAGAGTAGTACTCTTCTCAGACTGTTTCCGAGAGTAGTACCATAACCACGCTCTAACGGCTCAAGGATAAACTTTCCATAAGTACCGTTACTTTTAAGCTCAGCTATTTCGATCTCTGGCTTTTCAATTTTTTCTAGCATTTAAAACCCTCCTGTTTTAAAACTCAATTAGTTTTTACACGAATAAATGGTTTTATAAATTCCGGATAACCCGAATACAGAAAGAAATCTGTAAAACGAATTACTTAGAATACAACTCAACGATGAGGTGTTCTTCGATTTCGTAATCCAAGTCTTCCTTTACTGGCATACGGATAACCTTTGCTGACTGTTCATCTTTGTTAACGTCGAGCCAAGTAGGAGTTACTCTGCCTGCTGTAGTTTCGATGATTTCCTTGAATTTAACACTCTTCTTGCTGTTTTCTCTCAAAGAAATTACATCGCCAACCTTAATTCTGTAAGATGGAATGTCAACTCTCTTACCGTTTACGTTGAAATGACCGTGAACAACGAGCTGACGTGATTCACGTCTTGTCATTGCGAGGCCCATTCTGAACACAACGTTGTCAAGTCTTGATTCGAGGCAAGTGATAAGGTTTTCACCAGCCTGGCCTTCCATCTTCTGAGCAATTTCAAAATAGTGATAGAACTGCTTTTCCAAAACGCCATAAATGAATTTCAATTTCTGCTTTTCCTTCAACTGAAGACCATATTCAGAAACTTTCTTTCTCTTACCAGCGTTAGGATCACGCTTTGTTTCTTTAGCAATACCCATAACCATTGGGCTGATGCCTAATGATTTACATCTCTTGAGAATTGGTTCTCTACTTACTGCCATTATAATAACCTCCGTTTTTTAATGTTATATCGGATCTTAAAGTAATATTCTGACTTTTATCCGACTTTGAGTAAACTTACACTCAAATTGTTCAATTATACACGTCTTCTCTTAGGAGGACGGCAACCGTTATGAGGGATAGGAGTTACGTCCTTGATAAGCTTAACTTCCAGATCCTCTGACTGCAAAGCTCTGATAGCAGCTTCTCTACCTGCACCAGGTCCCTTTACATAAACTTCAACAGTCTTGAGACCGTGTTCCTTAGCAGCTCTTGCAGCTGTTTCAGCAGCAGTCTGAGCAGCAAAAGGAGTTGATTTCTTTGAGCCTCTGAAGCCTAAACCACCAGCTGATGCCCAAGAAATTGCATTACCCTGCAAGTCTGTTATAGTAACGATTGTGTTGTTAAAAGTTGACTGGATATGAACCTGTCCCTGTTCGATATTTTTTCTTTCACGACGACGACGGATAGTAGTCTTCTTCTTTGGTTGAGCCATCTGTTCACACCCTCCTTACTTCTTCTTGTTAGCGATTGTCTTAACAGGACCCTTACGAGTTCTTGCGTTTGTCTTTGTTCTCTGACCTCTTACAGGCAGACCCTTACGGTGACGAACGCCTCTGTAGCAACCGATTTCAACAAGTCTTTTGATGTTAAGAGCAACATTTCTTCTAAGGTCGCCCTCAACTGTGAGATTTTTATCAATATAATCACGCAATTTAGCTACATCTTCTTCAGACATATCCTTAACTCTTACATCAGGATTTACGCCTGTTTCTTCAAGAATTTTTGTAGCAGTTTTCTGACCGATACCATAGATATATGTCAAACCGATTTCGATTCTCTTATCTCTTGGCAGGTCGATTCCAGCAATACGAGCCATTATTTAGCTGCACCTCCATTATTGGTTTGTTAGCCCTGACGTTGTTTATGCTTAGGATTCTGGCAGATTACCATAATCTTGCCTTTTCTTTTGATAACCTTGCACTTTTCGCATATTGGCTTCACTGAAGGTCTTACTTTCATTGAAATACCTCCTCTAATATAACAACAAGAATTTACATTCTTTTTTTCTTTGAAGATCTTATTTTGATCTCCAAGTGATTCTTCCCTTTGTCAAGTCATAAGGTGACATCTCCACCGTTACCTTATCCCCGGGTACGATACGAATATAGTTCATACGAAGTTTGCCCGAAACATGAGCAAGTATCTTATGACCGTTTGAAAGCTCTACCTGAAAAGTAGCGTTTGGCAATGCCTCAACAACTGTACCTTCAAGTTCGATAACATCTTCTTTTGACATTTAAAATACCTCCCCGTCTTCTAAAGGCTGACGGTCTGCCGGATTGGAGTTTTGGGTTTTAAACTCTGCAATCAGCTTTCTGAGTTTTTTGTTTGTCAGCCCGTCGGTATCAAATACTGTATTGGTAGGTGAAATGTGCTTTATATTCTTTCGCTTTGGTTTTTGAAGCTTTCGTTCTTTTCCGTCTGCGATAAATACAAAGCCGTCGTGAATTCCCACAGCAACGTAAAAGGAATTTTTTTCACGGCCTGCCAATGCCTTTACCACCGAGCCGATTTGTATATTCACAATGCCTCCGTCCCTACGGCTGAGTCAGAATGACTGCACCGTCAGGAGTTACAGCGATTGTATGCTCAAAATGTGCGGATAACTTTCCGTCCTGTGTTTTAACTGTCCACTGGTCAGGCATTACCTTTATTGAAGCAGTCCCCTGATTAATCATAGGTTCGATAGCAATTACCATACCTGCAACTAATCGTTGACCTCTGCCCTCCTTACCGAAATTCGGTACTTCAGGCTCTTCGTGAAGGTCCTTACCAACACCGTGTCCTACAAATTCACGAACAACGGAATAGCCGTTATCCTCATTATATTTCTGAATTGCCGCACCGATATCACCAAGTCTTACACCCGGCTTAACCATATCTATTGCAAGATATAGGCTTTCTTCTGTGGACTTCATCAGAGCCTTTGCTTCATCGGAAACTTCACCGACTGCAAAGGTTTTACAGGAATCTCCGTGATATCCGTCGATATATGCACCCACATCTACCGAAACAATATCTCCCTCTTTGAGCTTTCGGGAACCGGGAATTCCGTGAATTACTTCATCATTGACAGAAATACAGGCTGAGCCGGGAAATCCGCCATAACCGAGAAAGCTTGGCTTTGCTCCGTGAGAAGTAATATATTTGCGAATCAGCGTATCAAGCTCTTTGGTAGTCATACCCGGCTTGATAGCCTCGCCTGCTGCATTCAATGCACCGGCAGTAATTTGTCCTGCCTTACGCATTTTCTCCAGCTCTTTATTTGATTTAATACATATCATTAAATCACCTTGAAACTAATTTCAATTAACCTTTAATTGCTGCAAGAGTTGCCTTTGAAGTATCAGCAACTTCTTCCTGGCCTTCAACAGTTACAAGCTTGCCCTGAGCTTCATAGTAGCCCTTAAGTGGAGCTGTCTGCTCGTGATAAGTTTTGAGTCTGCTGATTACAGTTTCAGGCTGGTCGTCCTTACGGATAACAAGCTCTTTACCGCAAACGTCGCAAACACCTGCAACCTTACTTGGCTTGAAATCAACGTGATAAGTAGCACCACAGTCGAGGCAAACCCTTCTTCCGCTTACTCTCTGCTTTATTGTTTCGTCAGGGACAAAGATTTCAACAACCTTGTCAATCTGAACGCCCATAGCGTCGAGAGCTTCAGCCTGTGGAACAGTTCTTGGAAAACCGTCAAGGATAAAACCGTTCTGAGCATCAGGCTCAGTAATTCTGTCCTTGAGGATACCGATAACGATGTCATCGGATACCAAATCACCTGCGTCCATAGCAGCCTTTGCCTTCAAGCCATATTCAGTACCTGCCTTAACAGCAGCTCTGAGCATATTACCTGTTGAAATTGTAGGGATATTCAGTTCATTGCTGATTACCTCAGCCTGAGTACCTTTACCTGCACCTGGTGCACCTAAAAGAATCAGATTCATAACTATACTCCTTTACACTTTAACACGAATTGATTATTCCAGGAAGCCCTTGTGATGACGCATCATCATCTGAGATTCCATCTGACGAGCAGTTTCCAAAGCCACGCTTACAACGATAAGGATTGAAGTACCACCCATAGCAATATTTATCTTAGTGATAGCACCGAAGATAATTGGGAATATAGCGATAATTCCGAGGAAAATCGCACCAACTAATGTTATCTTTGACAGAATTCTCTTGATATAATCAGATGTTGGCTTACCAGGTCTGATACCAGGAATACCACCGTTATTCTGTCTGAGGTTGTTAGCAATCTCTACTGGATTATACTGGATTGAAACATAGAAGTAGTTAAATCCGATAATCAAAAGGAAGTAAAGACAAGCATAGAATGGGTGGTCATAAGCAAACCAGTTAAGAATGTGGGCATAAATGCCGTCTGGATTCTTAACAGGAATGAACATTTCCAGAGTTGTTGGCAATGACATAAATGACATTGCGAAGATGATTGGCAAAACGCCGCTCATAGCAACTTTAACAGGAATGAATGTACTCTGTCCACCGTACTGCTTTCTACCAACAACACGCTTAGCGTACTGAATAGGAATTCTTCTTTCAGCATTGTTCATAAAGATGATAAATGCAATCATCAAGATGAATACGATACCGATAATCGGAACAAGAATCATATACTTAGCTTCACCTGTTCCCAGCAATGAAAGAACGTTCATTACTGCTGCAGGGCCTCTTGCAACGATACCTGCGAAGAGAATCATTGAAACGCCGTTACCGATTCCATATTCGCTGATCTGGTCGCCGAGCCACATTGTAAGTGATGCACCTGCTGTAAAGCAAGCAATAATTACGATCTCAGCGAACCATTTTTCCCAACCGTATGTGTATGTTACAGCACCGGCTGAATTTTTAAGAGTCATATAGTATGCCCAAGCCTGGAATGCTGCGATTCCAAGTGCAGTATACTTTGTAATCTTATTGATTTTCTTTCTTCCCTCAGGGCCTTCCTTTGAAAGTTTTTCAAGTGGTGGAAGAGCGTATGTGAGAAGCTGAATAATAATCTGAGCATTGATGTATGGAGAAACTGACAATGCAAGGAGTGTAGCCTGTGAGAAGTTACCTCCTGACAATACGTTCAGGTAGCTGAAGAAGTTACCTGAAGCAGCACTTGCTTCAAACCATGAGCTCAATGCAGCAGCATCAAGATAAGGAACCGGAATAGTACCGCCTATTCTGTATAGAATGATGAAGAATAATGTAAATAGTAATTTCTTTCTTAATTCTGGGACTTTCCAAGCATTACGAAATGTTTCAATCACAATTACATCACCTCAGCCTTTCCGCCTGCCTTTTCAATCTTTTCCTTAGCAGATGCAGAGAAAGCTGTAGCCTTTACAGTGAGGTTCTTTGTAAGCTCACCGTTACCGAGTACTTTTACGCCGTCAAGTTCCTTTTTGATAAGACCTGATGCAATCAAAAGCTCAGCGTCAACTACTGTTCCATCTACAAATCTGTCAAGATCTGATACATTTACTACAGCATATTCTGTTGCAAAAATATTATTGAATCCACGCTTTGGAATACGTCTAGCAAGTGTGGTCTGACCGCCTTCAAAGCCTGGTCTTACGCCACCGCCTGAACGAGCGTTCTGACCCTTATGACCCTTACCAGCTGTCTTACCGTGACCTGAACCGTGGCCACGTCCGATACGCTTTACATCTCTTGTTGAGCCTGGATTTGGTGATAATTCGTGCAATTTCATATGTTAGCACCTCCTTGCTTTACGCTTCGGTTACTTTTACAAGATGGGATATAACCTTAATTTTTCCCTGTGTTTGTGCGTTATCAGGCTGAACTGTAACAGCACCGATTTTTCTAAGACCAAGTGATTCTGCAGTTGCAATCTGCTTCTTGCTCTTAGAGTTAAGGCTTCTAACCAACTCAATTTTCAAGTTTGCCATTGCAATGTCCTCCTTAGCCTAAAATTTCTTTAACTGACTTGCCTCTCTTAGCAGCAACTTCTTCAGCTGATTTAACTGAAGCAAGACCGTTGATTGTAGCTCTTACTACGTTGCAAGGATTGTTTGAACGAAGAGACTTTGTTCTGATATCCTTGATTCCGGCCATTTCTACTACTGCTCTGACAGGACCGCCAGCGATAACTCCGGTACCCTTTGCAGCAGGTTTCATAAGAACTTCGCCTGCACCAAATTTACCGATGATTTCGTGTGGAATTGTTGTTCCCTTAAGTGAAACCTTTACAAGGTTTTTCTTTGCGTCCTCAATACCCTTACGGATTGCGTCCGGAACTTCGCTTGATTTACCCAAGCCGAAACCTACTGTTCCGTTTCCGTCGCCTACAACAATAAGAGCTGAGAACTTCATGATACGTCCACCTTTAACAGTCTTTGATACTCTGTTAATAGCAACTACCTTTTCACTAAGTTCCAATGTTGAAGCATCTATTAAAGCCAAAAGTATAACCTCCTCTTTTAGAACTTGAGTCCGCCTTCGCGAGCTCCGTCTGCCAATTCTTTAACACGTCCGTGATAGAGATAACCGCCTCTGTCGAATACAACATTTTCGATACCCTTATCAGCAGCCGCCTTAGCAATCATTTCTCCAACCTTACGAGCGCCTTCCTTGTTACCGCCGTTACCTTCAAAGTCCTTAGCCATTGAAGAAGCTGAACAAAGTGTTACACCCTTTACGTCGTCGATGATCTGTGCATAAATATGCTTTGAGGAGCGGAATACGTTAAGGCGAGGACACTCAGCAGTACCTGAAATCTTGTTACGAACTCTGCCGTGTCTCTTTGCTCTTGCCTTCGCTCTATCAAGCTTTTTCACCATAGTAATTCTCTCCTTTTAATTACTTCTTAGCACCCTTACCAGCTTTACCTTCCTTACGGATGATATATTCACCGGTATAACGAATACCCTTGCCCTTATATGGCTCAGGTGGACGCTTTTCACGGATTTCACAAGCGAACTGACCTACTGCCTGCTTATCGATACCTGAAACGATAATCTGGTTTGGATTTGGAACATCAATTGTGATGCCATCTGTTTCTGGCATAATTACCTGATGTGAGAAGCCAAGGTTCATAACAAGGTCCTTACCCTGCTTAGCTGCTCTGTAACCAACACCAACGATTTCAAGTGTCTTTGAAAAACCGTTTGTAACACCCTCAATCATATTTGCGATGAGAGTTCTTGTAAGACCGTGAAGTGACTTGTGAAGCTTATCCTCTGAAGGACGAGCAACTGTTACTTCACCGTTCTCGAATTTAATAATCATATCCTTGTTATAGGATTTTGTAAGTGTACCCTTAGGTCCCTTTACAGTAACTACGTTACCATCAGCAATAGTAACCTCTACGCCGGCAGGAACACTAATAGGCTTTAAACCGATTCTTGACATATTATTAGTCCTCCTTACCAAACAAATGCGAGAACTTCTCCGCCGACATTCAGCTCACGAGCCTTCTTGTCTGTTACAACACCCTTAGATGTAGAAATGATTGCAATACCCAATCCTTTCATAACCTTTGGCATATCTTCACAGCTTGAGTAAATTCTCAAACCTGGCTTTGAAACTCTTCTAAGTCCAGAAATAACAGAATTTCTGTTCTCATCATATTTTAGAGTAATTCTGATGATACCCTGCTTTCCGTCTTCAATGATTTTGAAGTCCTTGATATAACCTTCATCCAAAAGGATCTGTGTGATGGACTTCTTCATATTAGATGCAGGAACGTCAACTGTTGCGTGCTTTGCAGAACTTGCATTACGAATTCTGGTCAATAAATCTGCTATTGTATCAGTAATTTGCATGCTTGTTAACCTCCTTTTACCAACTAGCCTTCTTAACTCCCGGGATCTGACCATCATGAGCCAATTCTCTGAAGCAGATACGGCAGATACCGAACTTTCTCAGATAAGCATGTGGTCTTCCACAGATTTTACATCTGTTGTAAGCACGAGTGGAATACTTAGGCTTTGCCTGTTGTTTGTTAATCATAGCCTTTTTAGCCATCTTATATTTCCTCCTCTAAATCTTACTTGTCAGCGAATGGAGCACCCATCAATGAAAGCAGCTCCTTAGCTTCTTCGTCTGTGTTTGCGGTAGTGATGAAGTTAATATCCATACCACGAACCTTGTCGATCTTATC
>DEPR01000050.1:9374-11252 GCA_002358895.1 Ruminococcus sp. UBA3387
TCATATTCGATTTCAGGGAAAATCAACTGTTCCTTGATACCTGTTGAGTAGTTACCTCTACCGTCGAAGGAGTTAGGATTGATACCTCTGAAGTCTCTTACACGAGGGAATGCTACGTTGAAAAGTCTGTCAACGAATTCATACATTCTCTCAGCTCTCAGTGTAACCTTTACACCGATAATCTGACCATCTCTCAGCTTGAAGTTAGCTACAGATTTCTTAGCCTTACAAACGATAGGCTTCTGACCTGTAATAGCTGCGAGGTCTGTCATAATAGCGTCGATAACCTTCTTGTTATCCTTGTCTGCACCACAGCCAACGTTGATAACAACCTTATCGAGCTTTGGAATCTGCATAACGTTAGCATACTCGAATTTCTTCATCATAGCAGGAGCTACGGTGCTAACATAATATTCTTTTAATCTAGCCATCGTAATTTCTCCTCCCGATTAAAATTCTTCGCCACAGTCAGCGTTCTTACAAACTCTTACCTTTGTGCCGTCCTCAAGGAACTTGTGAGCAACTCTTGTTGCTTTACCGCACTTAGGACATACTGCCTGCACCTTTGAAGCATACATAGCAGCTTCAGCTTTAACAATACCGCCCTGCTGCTGAGCACTTCTTGGCTTAACGTGCTTTGTAACCATATTGAGGCCTTCTACAATAACTTTGCCTTCCTTAGGTGATACTGCAAGAACCTTTCCCTTCTGGCCCTTGTCCTTACCTGAAAGAATAACAACAGTGTCGCCTGTTTTAACGTGAATCTTATTCATAATAACGACACCTCCTGATTAAAGTACTTCCGGAGCAAGTGAAAGAATCTTCAAATAATCCTTTTCACGAAGCTCTTTAGCAACTGGTCCAAAAATACGTGTACCTCTTGGGTTTTTGTCTTCTTTAATAATAACAGCTGCGTTTTCATCAAAACGGATATAGGTTCCATCCGCACGACGAAGACCCTTAGCTGAACGAACGATTACTGCTTTAACAACATCGCCTTTCTTAACAACGCCGCCTGGTGTTGCCTTCTTAACAGAAGCAACTACAACGTCACCGATGTTTGCATACCTTCTGCGTGTACCACCCAAAACTCTGATGCACATAAGCTCCTTAGCTCCTGAGTTATCAGCTACTTTCAGGTAACTCTGCATTTGTATCACAGTGCGTTCCTCCTTTCACAACTTTAAGGCACGGCAGAAAAACTGCCGTTTACCTTATGATTAATTACTTAGCCTGTTCAATAACTTTAACCAAACGCCATCTCTTGTCTTTTGAAAGAGGACGGGTTTCCATTACTTCAACCTTGTCACCGATGTTGCATACGTTTTCTTCATCGTGTGCCTTCAGTTTAACTGTTCTCTTAATAATTTTCTTATAAAGTGGGTGCTGAACGTTATCTTCGATAGCTACTACAATAGTCTTATCCATCTTGTTTGAAACAACCTTGCCCACTCTTGTTTTTCTGAGATTTCTTTCGCTCACAGTTAAATCCTCCTCTCAAATTAGGACTCTTGCTTACGAATGAATGTCTTTACACGAGCAATATCCCTCTTAACAGCTTTCATTCTCATTGGATTGTCAAGCTGGTTTACAGTGTGCTGAAAACGAAGGTTAAAAAGCTCCTGCTTAAGTTCTGCCAACTTTTCTTCAAGCTCAGCAGTAGTCAAATCCTTGATTTCATTTGCCTTCATTATTGCTCACCACCCATTTCTTGAGTTTCTCTTGTTATAAACTTACACTTAATTGGAAGCTTGTGCATAGCAAGACGCATAGCTTCTCTTGCTGTTTCTTCAGGCACGCCTGCAATTTCAAACATTACACGACCTGGCTTTACTACAGCAACCCAGTACTCAGGAGAACCTTTACCTGAACCCATTC
>DEPR01000050.1:11302-13068 GCA_002358895.1 Ruminococcus sp. UBA3387
ATCCAAACCTGACCACCACGCTTAATGTATCTTGTCATAGCGATACGGGCAGCTTCAATCTGGTTTGAAGTGATCCAAGCAGGCTGAAGTGCCTGAAGACCATATTCACCGTGAGAAACCTTGTTACCTCTTGTAGCCTTACCTGTAAGACGGCCACGGTGTACTCTTCTGTATTTTACTCTCTTTGGAAGCAGCATTAGTTGTTACCTCCTTCTCTTTTTGTCTTGTTGAAGTCACGACGACCATTTCTGCCATCATTTCTTCTCTGGCGTCTTCTGTCTGACTTTTCCTTGTTGTCAGAAGCAGCAACTTCGCCCTTGAGAACTTCGCCTCTGTAAATCCATACCTTTACGCCAAGACGGCCGTAAGTTGTATGTGCTTCAGCAGTACCGTAGTCGATATCTGCTCTGATTGTCTGCAGAGGAATTGTTCCCTCGTGATAAGTTTCTGATCTTGCAATTTCTGCACCGCCAAGACGACCTGATACTCTTGTCTTGATACCCTTTGCACCAAGCTTCATAGCTCTGCCGATTGACTGCTTCATTGCACGTCTGAATGATACTCTGTCTTCCAGATCGTGAGCAATCTTTTCAGCAACGAGCTGAGCGCTCAAATCCGGCTGTTTAACTTCGATAATATTAATTGCAACTTTCTTGCCAATTTTCTTCTCGATGTTTGCACGAAGCTTTTCGATTTCAGCACCGCCTCTACCGATTACGATACCAGGCTTTGCACAGTGAATGTGAATTTTAACCTTCTGACCGCCATCGCTATCTGCGAATCTTTCAATCTCAACTTTTGGAACACCAGCATATACTGACTTGCTCTCAGGATTCTTAGATCTTGTGTTGAGAGCCTTCATAATATAATTACGAACTTCATAGTCTTCAACCAGTGTATCACCGAAAGTGCTCTTATCTGCAAACCAACGGGAATCCCAATCCTTGATCACACCGACTCTGAGTCCGTGTGGATTAACCTTCTGGCCCATAGTTTACCTCCTCTTTCAGCTTATTCCTTTTCCTTAAGAACAACAGTGATATGTGATGTTCTCTTAAGGACTCTAAAAGCTCTACCTTGTGCTCTTGGTCTGATTCTCTTCATGATAGGTCCTGGACAAACGTAGCACTCTGCAACATAGAGATTGTTCTTATCCATGTTGTGATTGTTTTCTGCGTTTGCAGCGGCGGACTTCAGAAGCTTTTCCAAGTGTTCACAAGCAGCCTTTGGTGTGTGCTTTACAGTTGCCATAGCAACTTCATAATCTTTTCCTCTGATCAAATCAAGAACGATCTGAACCTTACGAGGAGCAATACGAGCATTTCTCAAAATTGCCTTTGCTTCCATCTGAACTCCTCCTTCCATTACTTACCGTTGTTAGAGGTCTTTGAACCAGCATGACCTTTATAAGTTCTTGTTGGAGCAAACTCACCAAGCTTATGACCTACCATATCTTCAGTTACATAAACAGGCACATGCTTGCGTCCATCGTGAACAGCGAATGTATGACCTACGAAATCAGGGAAAATTGTTGAAGCTCTGCTCCAGGTTTTCAAAACCTTCTTTTCACCTGTTTCATTCATAGCGATAACTCTTTTATAAAGAACCTCTTGTACATAAGGTCCCTTCTTGACACTTCTGCCCATTAATCATCTGCCTCCTTTCGCCTTACTTACCGTTTCTACGTTTTACGATAAACTTATCGGAGCGATGATGCTTAGCACGTGTCTTGTATCCAAGAGTTGGCTTACCCCAAGGAGTAACAG
>DEPR01000050.1:13111-19293 GCA_002358895.1 Ruminococcus sp. UBA3387
CCACCACCGTGAGGGTGATCGCATGGGTTCATTACAGAACCACGAACTGTTGGTCTCCAGCCCATATGACGTTTTCTTCCGGCTTTACCGATGTTAACGTTTTCGTGATCGATGTTACCTACCTGACCGATTGTAGCCATACAGTTAACAGGGATCTTTCTCATTTCACCTGAAGGAAGTCTTACGAGAGCGTAAGCACCTTCTTTACCCATAAGCTGAGCCATATTACCAGCTGATCTAACCAGCTGAGCACCCTTACCCGGATAAAGCTCAAGGTTGTGGATAAATGTACCTACAGGAATATTTGCAAGTGCAAGTGCGTTACCTGGCTTGATGTCAGCGTCTGCACCGGCTCTTACTACATCACCAACTTTAAGACCGTTTGGTGCGATGATGTATCTCTTTTCACCGTCTTCATATTCAACCAATGCGATGAATGCTGAACGGTTTGGATCGTACTCGATTGTAAGAACTGTAGCGTTCATATCGAGCTTGTTTCTCTTAAAATCAATTACACGGTATTTTCTTCTTGCACCGCCACCTCTGTGACGAACAGTGATTCTACCGTAGCTGTTTCTACCTGAGTTCTTCTTCAGAGGCTCAAGCAGACTTTTGCATGGAGCAACCTTTGAAAGCTCTGAGTAGTCTGTAACAGTCATACCACGTCTACCCGGAGTCGTAGGCTTGTAGCTCTTTATTGCCATTGATATTCACTCCTTAATATTAGTTTTGCGAAGATGTCAAAGAGTTACCTCCAAGTACACCTCCATACCTACATTCTGCGGATACACTTTTCAGTCAAAGTGCGAAAGCGGGTTTCCCCAGCAGTCCTCACTGCCTCGCAGAAACTTTCCGGACACAACTCGGTATATCGTTTTGTCCGAAGTAAACGCATTTTTATGCGTCCTCTTTCAGAGGGTAAGTCCTCTCACGGATTAATACATACCGTCAAAGAATTCGATAGTCTTATCGCCCTCAAGAGTAACGATTGCCTTTTTACGGTCAGGTCTGTAGCCCATTGTTCTGCCCATTCTCTTCATTTTGCCCTTAACACTCATTGTGTTAACCTTAGCAACCTTTACGCCGAACAATTCTTCAACAGCCTTAGCAATCTCAACCTTGTTTGCAGTCTTTGCAACTTCAAATGTGTACTTACCAGACTGAAGTCTTTCCATAGAATCTTCAGTAATAACCGGTTTAATTACAATATCTTGAGCAGTCTTAGTCATTATGCATAAACCTCCTCAATCTTTGTTACAGCGTCTGAAGCAACGATGAATTTATCATAGTTCAGAATATCGTAAACGTTAAGTGTGTTTACTGTAGCTGTCTTAACTCCCGGAATGTTACCTGCACTCTTAACAACCTTTGTATCTGCTTCAGCAGTTACGATAAGAGCCTTGCCCTCAACGTTAAGAGCCTTGAGCATTTCAACGATAGTCTTTGTCTTGAACTCTTCTGTCTTGATTGCATCAACAACAATGAGGTTCTCGTCAATTACCTTAGTTGAAAGAGCTGACTTCATTCCAAGTCTTCTTTCCTTCTTATTAAGTGTATAGCTGTAATCTCTTGGCTTAGGACCGAGAGCAATACCACCATGTACCCACTGTGGAGCTCTTGTGGAACCCTGTCTTGCATGACCTGTTCCCTTCTGACGCCATGGCTTTCTACCGCCGCCGCTTACTTCTGTTCTTGTAAGAGTGGACTGAGTACCCTGTCTCTGATTTGCAAGATAATTTACAACCATTGCGTGCATAATACCCTTATTTGGTGTGATACCAAAAACAGAGTCGTTAAGCTCAGTGTCGGCTACTTTCTTGCCTGTCATATCAAATACTGAAATCTGTGACATTATAACTCCTCCTTCCACTAAGCCTTCTTAACGCAATCTACAATTGTTACTGTTCCGTTCTTAGGACCAGGAATTGCACCCTTGATTGCAATAAGATTATTTTCTGCGTCAATCTTAACAATTTCAAGATTCTGAACAGTAACCTTTTCGTTACCCATCTGTCCAGGCATGCCCTTACCCTTGTAAATTCTTGATGGTGAAGAACAAGCACCCATTGAACCAGCGTGTCTGTGTACAGGACCTGTACCGTGTGATTCCTTCAATCTTGCATTGTTATGACGTTTGATTGTTCCTGAAAAACCTTTACCTTTGCTTGTACCGCTAACATCTACGATGTCGCCTACAACAAATGTGTCAGCCTTTACGATATCGCCAACGTTAAGACCTGAAATATCTTCAAATCTGAATTCTTTCAAAGTTCTCTTGAAAGCAACGTCAGCCTTTTTGAAGTGACCCTGGAGAGGCTTGTTAACTCTCTTTGCTCTGATGTCGCCATAGCCGAGCTGTACAGCTTCGTAACCGTCATTTTCAACAGTTTTCTTCTGAACGACAACGCAAGGACCAGCTTCAACAACTGTTACAGGAATTACCTTTCCTGCTTCATCGAAAATCTGTGTCATACCGATTTTCTTTCCGATGATACCTTTCTGCATTTTCTTTTCCTCCTAATTAGGTTATTGGTTGAGCTTTTGCCCAACATGACCTGCGTGTTATCATTGGTTGAGAGATTACCTGTAATCTCTTTTGGAAATTACTTGATTTCCATTACAATGTTTACACCTGCAGGAAGTTCAAGACTCTCAAGAGCCGCTGTTGTTTCCTTAGTTGGTCTGATAACGTCGATGAGTCTCTTGTGAGTTCTCATTTCGAACTGTTCTCTGCTGTCCTTGTACTTATGAACAGCTCTGAGGATTGTGATTACTTCCTTGTCTGTTGGAAGTGGAATCGGACCGGAAACCTGTGCACCGGAACGCTTAACTGCTTCAACAATCTTTGTTGCAGCTGCGTCTACTACTGCGTGCTCATAACCCTTGATCTTGATTCTGATTTTTTCATTGACTGCCACTTAAATCGCCTCCTTGTTGCAATATGTTAGTTTTGGAGGGCATATCCGTAAAATACCGTCTTTTAAATTTACACTCTGCCGTGTGTTCCCTGTCTTCTCATAAAAAAATCCGAAAACCGTTTTACGATTTCGGACTGAAAGAACGCAAACATTCGGCATTATGCACCCACGCTAAAAGCAGAATTATCCTGCTCTTCGCAAGAAGCATAAGCACATACTGTGTTCGGTATTACAGTCGCCCGGTTTAAAATCGGACATACTCCATGAAAATTACCCGGCAAACCGCCGGCAACCTTTCACTTCATCGCATATCTGAGTGCCTCAGCACTTTGTGCATAGACACTCCGTGCAGTCACGCAAGATATATTATACACCATAAAGCACCCGTTTGCAAGCATTTTTTGTATTTTTTCAAAAAGTATCTATGTAGAATTTTTAAGGAATTTACACGCTGATTTTATGCACCTTGCACAAAACCTATTTTTCATATTTTTTAGCTGTATTCGCAACCTTATCCACAGAATTCCGCTGAGTAATTTCAACCTTATAACTGTGCTTGTCCGAATCCATCACGGAGCTTTCTACAAAATACAGTAAATCGCCATTTGCATCAAAATAATAATCCACAGCAAATTCTGTTACACCTGTCTGATTCAGTTTTTCTGCATCATACTTATGGCAAACGTGAGTAACACCGTCTTCTTCTGTAACCTCTGCATCAGCCACAGCCTTTGGCATAAACACAATCAAGCCTTCATCAGCCTGAGGGTGAGTAATATCCCTTGTGTAGACAGCAAAATTCTTGTCCCCTTTCCGGAGATACTCGAACTTCCCATTTTCATAAGTATAGCTTTCTGCACCATTATTATACTGCGCATACGCTTCATCACCGTTTACTCCCTCGTAGGAATAGGTCAGAAAACCTTTTTCATCATACTTGAATTCAAACGTCTGCTCAACTTCGTTTGTTTCGGTATTTGTCATAACAACCCTTGCACTGTCAAGGCTTCTATAATCAACTCTTGCATTTTTGATAAGCGTATCCCCTGCAACAGCAGGGTCCTTGCCACAACTACAAAACAAAACCGTTGAAATAATAAAAACCGATATCAGCATCTTTTTCATCATCATTACCTCTTATACTATTATAAATATATAATAAACTAAAAAGGACTGCCCTCAGGCAGTCCCCAAAACTATTTTCTTCTTGAAGGACTCTTTCTCTTATTATCCATCACGTGCTTCAAATCAGAAAATCTCTCTTCACTTGTTGCCTTGAATTTACTGAGCATATCCTCAAAATCAGAATTTCCACTGTTAGTATTGGCATTGAAAACAGGAGGTGGGTTTTTCATAAAGTCCTGAGGCGGATCACTATAATCACTCTTACGATATGAACTATTGCGACTACCATTACCCTTCGACTGCTGTCTGCCACCGTTTTCAAACTTGGGCTTTCTTGGCGGTGCAGGCAAAGCCTTTTTGATTGACAAAGCGATCTTGCCGTTGTCTCCCACAGTCATTACTTTAACCTTGACTTCCTGACCTTCGTGGAGATGTTCATTGATATCGCTTACAAAGGAATTTGCTACCTCTGAAATATGCACCATACCCGTGGTGTTCTTTTCAAGCTCAACAAAAGCTCCGAACTTTGTGATTCCTGTAACTTTTCCCTCATATACCTTTCCGACTTCGAGCTGCATATGTAGTTGTTATCCTCCTGAATTTTTATTTTTTGAATATATAATTGCCTTTCGGTAATTTTACCCCGTTAGTCTGCATCAACTATGTAAAATCTTCTCTCATTAGGGTAAGCATAGCCAAGACGTTCAATAGCTATACGTTCCATATATGCCTTCTCATCACCCTCACTGAGCAATCTTACATATTCGTCATTCTGTTGCTTTTCAGCTGTAATTTTGGCTGAAATCTCTTCAGTCTGTTTCTCGAGCTGAGAAATTTTAACCTGCTGTGAAATAATGCTGAAAATCGAATAAGCCACAAAACATACTATTACAAAAGTAGCAAACGGTTTTGTGTTTTTCTTTTTGTTAATCGGTCTGTATTCACGACTTTTCTTAGCCAAACCGTCCACTCCTCTCAAAATATAACCATAGCATACCTTATTTAAACATTATACACCAAACACCATCACACTTGCAAGGGCTTTTCGACGTTTTTTTTGCTTTCAAAAAAAATTAAGCACTTTTTAACAATTCGTTTATGAATTGCCCTCATAATTTTGGCAAAAAGCCCTGCTACAGGGGATAAAATATACCTTTTTATTACTTCCAGAAACTTTGTCATAGCCCATACCAAAAGCCTGCCCAAAGACAACCTTTCTATCATACAACCCATAAGCATTCCCACAAGTACAAATCCCCTTATGCCCATTGTCAGACCTGTACAGTATACAAAATAGCTGAAACCGAATAAAATGGAATATAAAAAATCCTCTATGAAAATCCACACCTTGCCACGAGGAAAAACATTCCGCATTATTGCAAGCAAATCATAGATTATTCCCATTCCCACACCTAACAGACAGGCAAACAAAAACAGTTTTGTTTCTGTTGTAACCTCTAATTGCATAGGCATTTTTAACCACTCCCCTATTTAAACAGCTTCCCGATTGCAGACAGCTTTTTTCTCCGACTCTTATCACCGTAGCACAGGCTCCATATATCACCCTCTATGGACAGATCCCCTGTTTCCACGCTCATTTCGTTTATGTGCAGGTTCTGACCACGGATTGTCAGCTCACCAAGCTGAGTAAAAAGGCATATGACGTCCTCGTTGAAGCTGTCTACATCAGTTACTCCCGAAAGCACCAGATGAGAACGATTTTCCAGAATAAGATTATGTCTGCCCTGAATTTCAGTCATATTAATTCCTCCCGTAAATTTATACTATTATATATATGAACAGCGAGAAAAAATATGTTTTTGCATATATCTGCAGGATTTTATGCAGTTGTATGAACTATTCACGATTAATAAGTAAAAAGATTGTGCAAAATGCTATGTAAAAAAATTGGGAAAAACTATAGTATTTTTTTAAAAAATCTGCTATAATATATTTACTACCGTATGCTCGACGGTCAAAACGGCTGTCAGTTTGGTGATGTTTAAAACAATCATTCAAAAAGCAACGGAATACAAATTTTTGGAGGTATATACCAATGAGCAAAAAGTGGGTTTATTTGTTCTCAGAGGGCGACGCTTCAATGAGAGAGCTCCTCGGCGGTAAAGGTGCTAACCTTGC
>DEPR01000050.1:19381-19524 GCA_002358895.1 Ruminococcus sp. UBA3387
ACACAGTACTATGAGGACGGCAGAAAAATCAACGATGAAATTCAGGCTCAGATTACTGAATACATCGGAAAGATGGAAGAAATCACAGGTAAGAAGTTCGGAGATAAGGAAAATCCTCTCCTCGTATCTGTTCGTTCAGGTGC
>DEPR01000061.1:0-6472 GCA_002358895.1 Ruminococcus sp. UBA3387
AGGTTGTTGTAAGTCCTGCACAGGTTCAGGGTGAGTTTGCTCACGAGTCTATATGCAAGGCATTGGAGCTTGCAGATAACTGTGGGGCTGATACCATAATTCTTGCAAGAGGTGGTGGCTCACTTGAGGACCTTATGCCATTCAATACCGAAGAGGTCGCAATGGCTGTTTCAGCCTGCAGAACACCTGTTATAACAGCTGTTGGCCACGAAACAGATACTTCCGTTGTGGATTATGTTGCCGATTTGAGAGCACCGACACCGTCTGCGGCAGCAGAGCTGGCTTCACCTCAAATGTCGGAGCTTATGGGTGCTGTGGACCTGATGACGGGGAAGATGAAAACGGCATTGGAAAACAGCTTTGCCAAAAAGAATGAAAGAATAATTTACATATCCGGCAGGCTGAAATTGCTTTCTCCCGAAAAACGACTGGAGAATAATTTTTCAGAGCTTAACAGAAAAACAGAAAAACTTGATGTGCTTGTGGACAAAAAAATCCGTCTGAATGAAAGCAGACTGGACAGATATACAGCTCAGCTTTCAGCATTAAGCCCGTTGAATGTACTTGAAAGAGGATATTCAATTACTGCCAAGGATAACAAGGTGGTAACAAAGGGTGAACAGCTCAGTGTGGGAGATGTGGTGGAAATCACATTCAGTGATACCAAACGACAGGCACAGATTATATAGATTTGAAAGGAATGTATGAAATATGACATTTGAATCTTCAATGAAAAGACTTGATGAAATAGTCAAAGCCCTTGAGGGAGATAACCTTTCTCTTGAGGAATCTCTGGACTTGTATAAAGAGGGCGTGGAGCTTTCGGTTGAATGTAAAAAATCGCTGGAAAATGCAAAGCTTCAGGTGAAAACCCTTGCTATGAACAATTCGTCAGAAGAAAATCAAGAGGACTGATTGCTGACGGTGAAAGGATCAGATTTACAATGACAGAGCAGAACAAACTTATCTTGAAAACATATTGTGAAAAAATTGAGGAACAGCTTCTTGAGTTTACAAAGTATAAAGAGTCCCTGCAGGGGATTATCTATGAGGCTATGGAGTATTCTCTTATGGCAGGTGGAAAGCGTTTAAGACCTGTGCTAATGCTGGAATTCTGCAGAATGTGTGGGGGCGATGTATCGAAGTATCTGGATATTGCCTGTACTATTGAGATGATTCACACCTTCTCACTTATCCACGATGACCTGCCTTGTATGGACGATGACGATTATCGCAGAGGCAGACCGTCCTGTCATAAGGCTTTTCCTGAAAGTATAGCACTTCTTGCAGGAGACACCCTGAACACTCTCGCCTTTGAAACTATTGCAAAGGCTGCTATTGAGGGGAGAATTTCTGCTGATAAGGCAGTTATGCTTATATCGGTTCTCGGCAACGCAGTAGGTGCTGAGGGAATGATTGGCGGACAGGTTATTGACCTTGAATCCGAGGGCAAGGATATTTCACTTGAAACGCTGAATATCCTCCAGGAAAAGAAAACCGGAGCTTTAATTGAGGCAGCCTGCGTAATGGGAGTAATCCTTGGCGGAAAGTTTGATAAAATCCCTGCTGCAGCAAGCTATGCAGGTGCGTTGGGAAAGGCTTTTCAGATAGTTGACGATATTCTTGATGTAACAGGTAGTTTTGAGGAGCTTGGCAAGCCAATCGGCAGCGACAGCGAGCAGAATAAGAGCACTTATGTTTCGTTGATAGGTCTTGAAGAATCTAAATATACGGCAGACAGACTTACAGAAGAAGCACTGAATTATCTTGATGAATTTGAGGGTAATGAATTTTTGCAGGATTTGACAAAGAACCTGCTTGAACGCCGTAGCTAATGGGGGATTATTAAATGTCAGCAGAAAAGAGACCTGATATAAACAGAATGAAGCTTCCCGGGGGACTGAGACGCCTTAGTCTTGCTCAGTGTGAAATGCTTTGTGAGGATATAAGAAAAATACTTATTGATACCGTGTCAAAAAACGGCGGACATCTTGCATCAAATCTGGGTACGGTGGAGCTGTCTCTGGCAGTTCACAGAGTTTTCCGTTCACCTGAGGATAAAATCGTGTGGGATGTGGGACATCAGTCATATACACATAAGTTGCTTACAGGCAGAGCAGATAAGTTTTCCACTTTGCGTAAGGAGGACGGACTTTCAGGCTTTTGCAGACCTGATGAGTCGGAGCACGACGCTTTTATAAGCGGACACAGCTCAAATTCCGTATCTGCTGCCTTAGGACTGGCAACTGCAATGAAAATTCAGGGCAACCCACATCACGCTGTTGCAATTTTAGGCGACGGTGCATTTACAGGAGGCCTCATATTCGAGGGACTTAATAATGCAGGAAAAAGTGATACAAATTTGGTGATTATCCTTAATCATAATGAAATGTCAATTTCAAAAAATGTGGGAAGCGTTGCGAAGTATCTTTCCACAATGAGAACTAAGGATGCGTACCATAAAACAAAGAGTGCGGTTGAGAAAACGCTGGATAAAACTCCGCTTGTGGGCAGACCCCTGAAGAAAGCAATCAAAGGCTCAAAAAATGCCTTCAAGAATGTTATTCTTCATAGCACTATGTTTGAGGATTTAGGCTTTGAGTTTGTGGGACCTCTTGACGGGCATAACCTTGAGGAGCTTGAAGCAGGGCTTAAAGCGGCAAAGGCTATGAGAAGACCTGTTGTTGTTCACGTTAATACAATAAAGGGCAAGGGATATGCACCTGCTGAGGAAAATCCCGGCGAATATCACGGGGTTGGTTCGTTTGAAATTGCTACGGGTAACCCTGATGTAGTTACTTCCGATAGCTTTTCTTCTGTATTCGGCAAGGAGCTTGCTGAGCTTGGTGCAGAGAACGAAAGAATCTGTGCTATTACTGCCGCAATGAAATATGGCACAGGGCTTCAGCATTTTGCAAAGGCTTTTCCTGACAGATTTTTTGATGTGGGAATTGCCGAGGAGCACGCTCTGACCTTTAGTGCAGGGCTTTCATCAATGGGTATGGTACCTGTGTTTGCAGTGTATTCATCATTCCTCCAGAGAGGCTATGACCAGCTGATACACGACCTTGCGATTTGTAATACACACGCTGTTATCGGCGTTGACCGAGCAGGAATTGTTGGAGAGGATGGTGAAACACATCAGGGTATTTTTGATGTGCCACAGCTCACTTCAATTCCTAATACAACTATATATTCACCGTCCTGTTATGAGGAGCTGAGACTTTGTCTGAAGCAGGCGATTGAAAAGGATACAGGTATTGTTGCTGTAAGATATCCCAGGGGAAATGATAAATCCCGTTATGATAAATCAAATGTAAATGTGAACTATGAGTATCACGATGAGGGTAACGGTATACTTATCGTAACCTATGGCAGGTTGTATAACAATGTGCTGACAGCCTGTGAGATACTGAAAAACAAGGGCATTGATTGTGATACCCTGAAGCTGGTGAAGATTTTCCCTATTGAGGAGGAAATCGCAGAAATAGTTTCAAATTATAAGCTGGTGTTCTTCTTTGAGGAAGCTTATTATTGCGGTTCTATATCACAGAAATATGCCGCTATGTTCAGCAATGTGGCAGCCGTTGCAATAGACGGATTTGTAAAGCACGGAAGTGTAAACAGTCTTCTTGAGCAGAACGGCTTGTCGGCTGAAATGATGGCAGAGCAGATTGAGGATTTTTTGAAAAATGAGTAAAAGACTTGATTTGTGGCTGGCAGAGAATGGTATGGCAAAAAGCCGTGAACGTGCCAAAGAGCTTGTGAAAAATGGCAGTGTGTCGGTGGATGGTAAAATTATAACCAAGCCGTCGGCTACGGTGGATGAAAACAGCATTGTTACTGTTGCAAAGTCAGAGCAGGAATATGTGGGCAGAGGTGCTTTGAAGCTGAAAACTGCTTTTGAAAAGTTCAGTCTGAATGTGGAAGGCAAATGCTGTGGAGATATCGGTGCGTCAACAGGTGGATTTACACAGGTTATGCTTGAAAAGGGTGCAAGAAAAGTCTATGCTATTGACGTGGGACACGGCCAGCTTGCAAAAGAGCTTGTAGGGGATAAAAGAGTTGTAAATTGTGAGGGCGTTAATGTGAGAAGCCTTACAAAGGATTTCTTTCAGGAGCCTGTGGAGTTTATGGCAGGAGATTTATCTTTTATATCTCTTAAGTTGGTAGTGCCTGTGCTTAAAGAATGTATCGAGAAAAACGGCGATATGGTAATGCTTATAAAGCCTCAGTTTGAAGCAGGAAAACAGGCTTTGAACAAAAAGGGCATTGTTAAAGATAAAAAAGACCATATCAGAGTTCTTGATGAGCTTTTGCATTTCTTTGAGGATACGGGTCTTCAGGTGAAGGACCTGAAGCCGTCATCAATAAAAGGTGGAGACGGAAATATCGAGTATCTTGTGTGGCTTGAAAACTCAGCAACAGAAGTCAGCTTTTTAAATGGAATTAATCTGAGGAATTTTGTGGATGACGTGTTTGAACAGTATAAATGACAGAAAGGACTGATTTAATGAAAATTTATATTTTCCCGAATCTTGATAAACAGCATTGCAGAGAATATACAATCGAAGCCTGCAACGTGCTGAAAAGTTTCGGTGCAGAGCTTTCTATCAATAAGAAATATTATGAGGTTTTCAAGGAGCTTGAGTATCTGAACTTTATTGATAAATCGGAAATTTCAGATATGTGCGACGTTATTGTTGTAATCGGTGGCGACGGAACAATTCTCAAGTGTGCAAATTATGCGTCAGCTCACAACAAGCCTATTTTAGGTATAAACTGTGGTCGTCTCGGCTTTATGGCAGCACTTGAACATAACGAACTTCATATGCTTGAGAAGCTGTGCAAAGGCGAATATAAAGCAAGCAGGAGAATGATGCTGTCGGTAACGGTTGAACCTGAAAACGGTGAGGAGCTGAGTTTTACAGCACTAAATGACGTGGTTGTGTCCAGATGTGATGACTGTAAAATTGCTGATTTTGAAGTTACCAAAAACGGAAGTACAATAGCTTCATTGAGAGCAGACGGCGTTATTTTCTCTACACCGACAGGTGCATCAGGCTATTCTATGTCAGCAGGCGGACCTATTATCGAGCCTGATATGGAGTGTATAGAGTTTACGCAGATGTGTGCGCATACCCTGTTTGCAAGGTCAATGGTACTTTGCCCTGACAGCGTTATAAGAATCAAGAGCCATATGAAAAAGAATGCTCATACCTGCGTTAATGTAGACGGAAATATTGTTTATCGTCTGTCAGATGATGACACAGTTAAGGTTACAAAAAGTGATAAGTATGTTGAAATAATAGATATAAACGGCGACAGCTTCTTTACCGCAGTAAACAAAAAGCTGATGCAGCCGATGAAAGCAATCACGGATTAATCGGAGGTTAATATGAAATCTCAAAGACAACAGTTGATACTTAAAATTATATCCGAAAGACATATTGATACCCAGGAAAGCCTGCAGAAAGCCTTGAAGGAATATGGTTGTGTCTGCACTCAGGCAACGGTATCAAGGGATATAAAAGAGCTGGCTCTTATTAAGACAATGAATGCTGCAGGGGACTATAAATACAGCATTCCGTCATTTAAGAAAAACAGCTTTGAAAATAAAAACGATATGATTTATACTATAATCACCGATTCTGTTCTTGATGTGGATTATGCATTGAACACAGTGGTTATAAAATGCAAAACGGGTATGGCACAGGCTGTCTGTGCGAAGCTTGATTCTACTGAAATTGAAAACACAGTAGGTACAATAGCAGGGGACGACACAATTTTTGTGCTGATGAGAACAGAGCGAGACGCATTAAGACTTGTGAAAGAATTAAGTGGAATTTTAAAGAATAAAAGCAATTAACGTTAAAGGATAGATATTTATGCTGAAGGAACTGTATATTGAAAATCTTGCTGTAATTGAAAAAGCAACTATTGACTTTTCCGACAGACTGAACGTGTTTACGGGTGAAACAGGTGCAGGAAAGTCAATAATGATTAACGGCATAAATGCGATTTTAGGACAAAGAGTAACAAAAGATATAGTCCGTACAGGTACAGACAAGGCTGTGATTTCAGCTCAGTTTGTCAATCTGAGCAAGGAAGTAACAGACAAACTTGAGGAACTGGGCGTTTCATCCGATGAGGGGGAGCTGTTTCTTACAAGAGAAATCCGTTCTGACGGTGGAAGTACAGCAAGAGTAAACTCACGGAGTGTAAACGTTTCGGTGCTGAGAGAAATCGGTGAACTGCTGGTGAATATCCACGGTCAGCACGATAATCAGATTTTGCTTGCACCCGAAAAGCATATACATATTCTTGACAGCTTTGCAGATGCAGAGGAATATCTTGCAGATTATCAGGCTTCGTTCAAGGAGCTTCAGAGCCTTGCAAGAAAAATAAATCAGATGAAAATTGACGCCAACCAAAGAGCGTTCAGAATAAATCAGCTTGAAGAAATTATCAG
>DEPR01000061.1:6540-9674 GCA_002358895.1 Ruminococcus sp. UBA3387
GAGCTTTCGGTTTCAAAGAATGCTGTGGTCTTGTCAGAGGTGATGTATAAAGCAGCTGCATTGCTTAACGGTACAGACGATACAGAGGGAGCAGTTGAACTTGCAAAGCAGGCTGAAAAGGAAATCGAGGGATATACAGACGTATATGCAAAGCTTGAGCCGTTGTATGGCAGGCTTAATTCAGCAGGAATTGAGCTTTCGGATATTGCAGGGGAGCTGACGGCATTGCTTGATAAGCTGGAGGTTGACCCCAAGAGATATGATTATCTTAACCATCGTAATGAAGAAATACGAAAGCTGAAGAAAAAGTATGGACCTGACCTTGACGATGTGTTTAATACGCTGGAGAAGTCAAAGCAGGAGCTTGAAAGCCTTGTGAACAGTGAAGAAAGCCTTGCAGAGCTAAATCAGCAGAAGGATAAGCTTCTTACAGAGGTTTCAAAGAAAGCGAAAATGCTTTCTGATTATCGTAAACAGGCAGGAGAGAAGTTTGTTGAGCAGGTTACAGCCGAGCTTGAATTTCTCAATATGCCTAAGGTGAAAATTGTTGTTGACCGGAAGGCTGGAAAGCTGACTGTGAACGGTATGGATAATATAGAGTTTCTTATTTCGGCAAACGTGGGGGAGGAGCCTAAGCCTATTGCAAAGATTGCATCAGGCGGTGAGCTTTCAAGAATAATGCTTGCACTCAAAAACGTTATCGCCGATAAGGATAGCATCGAAACACTTATTTTCGATGAGATTGATACAGGTGTAAGTGGAAAGGCAGCACATAAGATTGGACTGAAGCTGAAGCAGATTTCAAAGATAAGACAAGTTATCTGCGTTACACATCTTTCCCAGATTGCTGTTATGGCAGACAACCATCTGCTGATAGAAAAAGGCGTTGTGGATAACCGTACAGTTACCACCGTTAAACAGCTTGGATTTGAAGAAAGAAAATATGAAATTGCAAGAATTATGGGAGGCGACGATATTTCAGCACTTATGCTGGAAAATGCTGAACAGATACTTAAATTGCATATGGATTAGAATGAAGATATAATTTGCACTAACGAAAGGAATTGAAAAATATGAAAGTAACATTGATTGCTCATACACCTGAGCCTGAGAAAGTGATTGCGTCTGCTGCAAAGCTTTGTTATTCAGCGTCGGATATTAATACGCTTATGAACGGACTTACAGACGAAAAGGTCGAAAGTTTTCTGGAGATGCTTAATACAATCGGACACGAAAGCCCTATTGAGCACGTTACTTTCACTTTCGGAGTTGAGGGAATCTCAAGAGCCTGCTCACATCAGCTGGTAAGACACCGAATGGCATCATATTCACAGAAGAGCCAGCGTTATGTAAGCGAGGGTGGCTTTGAGTATATTACACCTCCTGAAATTGAGAAGATACCTGAGGCTAAGGCTGAGTTTGAAGCACAGATGAAAACAATCGAAGAAGGTTATAATAAACTGGCTGAACTGCTGATTGATAAGCATACACAGGCTTTTCTTGATGCAGGACTCAGCGAAAAGGACGCTACCTATAAGGCTAAAAAGAAGGCTTGCGAGGACGCAAGATTTGTGCTTCCAAATGCCTGCGAAACTAAGATTGTTGTTACAATGAACGCAAGAAGTCTTATGAATTTCTTCAGCCTGAGATGCTGTAACAGAGCACAGTGGGAAATTCAGGCAGTTGCTGATGAAATGTTAAGACTTTGCTGTCAGGTTGCTCCTACTCTGTTTAAGAATGCAGGCCCTGCTTGTGTCAGAACAGGTAAGTGCAGTGAGGGTAAGATGACCTGTGGTAAGTTCAAAGAAGTTGTGGAAAGCTATAAGGAAATGAAAAATGGAAACTAAAGCTAAACTTGTGGTCCTTGAAGGACTTGATGGAAGTGGTAAATCAACACAGTTTGAAAGGCTGAAAGAATATCTTGAGGGCAAGGGTGAAAAAATAAAAGCAATAAGCTTTCCGGATTATGACCAGCCTTCATCTGCATTGGTGAAAATGTATCTTAACGGTGAGTTTTCAAAAAATGCTGAGGATATAAATGCCTATGCGGCTTCAAGCTTTTATGCTGTGGACAGATATGCAAGCTATAAGAAATTCTGGGAGCAGGACTATAAAGATGGTTCATTTATACTTGCCGCAAGATATGTTACATCAAATTGCATCTATCAGATGGTGAAGCTTGATGAAACTAAATGGGATGAGTATGTGGAATGGCTTGAGGAATATGAGTATGAACGGCTTGAACTGCCACGACCTGATATGGTCATTTTCCTTGATATGCCTATTGAGATTTCACAGAAGCTGATGTCAGGCAGATATGATGGGGACGAGTCTAAAAAGGATATCCACGAGTCTAATATAAAATTCTTGCAGGACTGCAGAAAAGCAGCTTTGTATACAGCAGAGAAACAGGGATGGAAAATTGTAAAATGCAGTGACGGAGAAAATCCGTTGTCAATAGACGAGATTTCAAAGGAAATATTGAAGCTTATTGATGAGTTGTAGTGGATAGAAAGGAATTTCTTATGGTATATGTGTTTTTGGCAGACGGTTTTGAAGAAATGGAAGCATTGGCACCTGTTGATATTCTGAGAAGAGCAGGGGTTGAGGTTAAAACTGTAGGCGTTACGGGAGAAGCTGTTGAGGGTGCTCACGGGATTCAGGTAAAGGCTGATGTATCTGTTAATGAAATTATACTTGATGAAAAGCTGGAGATGATTGTCCTGCCTGGAGGAATGCCCGGTACGGTTAATCTTGAGAATAATGCTTGCGTGCAGAAGGCTGTTGACTATTGTGTGAATACCGATAAGTTTATCGGGGCAATATGTGCAGCACCAAAAATCCTTGGCAATAAGGGCATTTTAAATGGCAGAGAAGCAACCTGTTTTCCTGGATTTGAAGAAGAGCTTAAAGGTGCAAAGCTTTGCCATAGCACAGTTGTTGTTGACGGAAAAATTATTACTGCAAAGGGTGCAGGAGTTGCATTGGATTTCGGTCTGAAGCTGGTGGAATTGCTTGTGTCTGAGGAAAAAGCAAAAAGCCTGAAGGAGTCGTTGCAGTGCAGATAATGTGCAAGAAAGAGCTTAGAAAAAAGTTCAGGCAGATAAGAATGGATATGTCTCAGACAGAGCGTG
>DEPR01000061.1:9800-13126 GCA_002358895.1 Ruminococcus sp. UBA3387
TACATATAAGCTGATTGAACATTCCTGGCAGATGGGTAAAAAGGTATGCGTGCCAAGATGTAAGCCTTATTCCAATGATATGGAGTTTTTTGAGATAAACAGCTTTGATGACCTGGAACAGGGTGCATTCGGTATTTATGAGCCGAAAGGACACTGTACAGGCTGGGATAACAGGGGGAATACCTGTTGTATTATTCCTGCATTGTCTTATGATAAAAGAGGCTTTCGGCTGGGCTTCGGCAAGGGCTTTTATGATAAGTTTCTTACGGGATTTAATGGCGTGAAACTGGGAATTTGTTATGAGAATTGTATGAGTGAGCAGTTGCCTGATGATGAGTATGATATTTCCGTTGATTTGATTGTTACCGATAAATCAACGTTGAAAATAAAGTAGTGTTAATTTGGAGAAAAAGAAAGGATAGATAATAAATGAGTGATAAGTTTACAGATGTGGACGCACTTTTGAGGGAGATTGAAGAAGAAAGAAAAAAAGCTTCTGAAAAAGCAAAATCCGATTCACCGATTGCAGTTAAAGAAAAAACTGAAGTAATGGATTTTAAGCTTTTTGAGGAGCAGAATAAGGCTGAAATCAGCGAAGATGATGAAGCAAAAACAATGGTTGTAAAAAGACCTGTGAAGGCTGAAGCTGAAGAAGCCGAAGGCAAAACAATGGTGGTAAAAAAGCCCGTTAAAGCTGAAAAAGCCCATACATATAAGGAACAGCCCCAAAAAGCAAAGAAAAGAAAAAAGAAGAACCAGAGTTTTAATACATCTCTGTTCGGTGGCTTTTTCATTGCGTTCGGCGTGATTGTAATAGCTTTTGTGGTTGCAATCGGTGGACTTTCTTTGGGTAAGGAGTATCTCGGTATCGGTAAGGAGCAGAACGACGTAACATTCAATATCCCGAAAGGTTCAACGGGTGCGGATATTGCAGAGCTTCTGGAGGAGAATAATATTATCGAAAATAAAATGTTCTTCAGGCTGATGTTCAGGTTTACAGCACCTGATACAATTTATCCGGGCGACATTACATTGCAGCCTGCAATGGGATATTCTGCAATTATTGACCAGCTTTCAATAATGAGAGAATCATATGCAACAGCAACAATTTCATTCCCTGAGGGTGTAACCTTGCTTGAGGTTGCAAACCTTCTTGAGGAGAACGAAGTCTGCACAGCAGAAGATTTCCTCTTTGAGTTCAATAAAAACCAGGGCTATGATTTTGAAAATGACATAACCGATACTGAAAAGGCATTTTATGCAATGGAAGGCTATTTCTTCCCTGATACATATGAGTTCTATCTGAATGATACAGGCTATAACGTAGTCAAAGTTGTAAGGGATAACTTTGAAACAAAGTTTACTGATAAAATGAAAGAGAAGATGAAAGCTAAAGGTCTTTCAATGAATCAGCTTATGACTCTGGCATCAATGGTCCAGTGGGAAGCTGGCAAGGTGGAGGATATGCCTAAGGTGGCATCTGTATTCCTCAACCGTCTCTATGACCCTCAGACTTTCCCTGCATTCCAGTCAGATGCAACAGCCAAATATATCGAAAAGGTAATCAAGGTGGAGGCTGATACAACCGCATCTCTTGAGCATTATACAGAAAGCTATGATACATATAACTATAAGGGGCTTCCTGCAGGACCTGTGTGCAGCCCTGGACTTGATGCAATAAATGCAGTGCTAAACCCTGCTGATACGGATTATTACTATTTCTGTAATAACCTTGATACAGGAAAGGCTTATTTTGCAGAAACTCTGGAGGAGCACGAAAAGAACCTTGTGAAAGCAGGTCTTATGTAATTTGGAGGAAATATGAGAGATAATAATTTGCTTGAAGTGTTGTCTCCTGTGGGCGATATGGAAAGATTATATGCTGCGTTGGACTTTGGTGCCGACGCAGTTTATCTGGGTGGCCAGATGTTCGGTATGAGAGCAGGTTCGCCAAACTTTACCGCTGAAACGCTGAAAATAGCAGCAGATGAAGTTCACAAACGTGGCAAGAGGATTTACCTTACCTGCAATACACTGCCGAGAAATGACGAAATAATTCATTTTGAGCAGTTTGTAAAGGATGCTGTAGATGCAGGTGTGGACGCACTTATTGCCAACGATATAGGCGTGTTTTCACTTATAAAGAAGTATGCACCTGATATGGAAATTCACGTGTCAACTCAGGCAGGGATTGTGAATTTTGTTACAGCCAATGAGTTTTATAATATGGGAGCAAAACGAGTGGTCCTTGCAAGAGAGCTTTCTCTGGAGGAAATTGCCGAAATAAGGGCTAAAACACCAAAGGAACTGGAGATTGAAGCGTTTGTCCACGGTGCAATGTGCGTCAGCTTTTCAGGGAGATGTCTGCTGTCCCAGTATCTTGTGAACAGGGATGCAAACAGGGGTGAGTGTGCACAGCCTTGCAGATGGGGTTATCACCTTATGGAAGAAAAGCGTGAAAATGAGTTTTACCCTATTTTCGAGGACGAAAAGGGCAGTTATATTCTGAATGCCAAGGATTTGTGTATGATAGACCATATCGACAAGCTGGCAAAAGCAGGAGTGAACAGCTTTAAAATTGAGGGCAGAGCCAAGTCAGCATATTATGTGTCGGTAGTAACAAATGCCTATCGTAAGGCTATGGATATCTATAAGCAGAATCCTGATGATTATCAGCTTCCACAATGGATACACGATGAGGTGTTCAAAGTGAGCCACAGAGCATATTGTACAGGCTTTTTCTTCGGTCATCCCAAGGATTGCCAGTACTATGAAAACAGTGGCTATATCAGGGATTATGACGTGGTAGCCGTTGTTGAGGAGTGCAGGGACGGCAGGATTTACGCCCAGCAGAGAAACAAGTTCAACAGGGGTGATAAGCTTGAAGTTCTTTCACCGGAAGGAAAGCCTGTTTCTGTTGTTGCAGAGCAGATTTTCAACGAGAATGACCAAGAGGTTGAAACTGCAAATCACGCTATGATGCGTTTTTCAATGCCTTGCGATACAGAGTTCCCCCGAAATGCAATTATAAGAATGGAAAGATAAAAAGGACAGTTATAATAGTAATGCTTGTACAGAAGTTTTATGTGCATATTGAGGAAAACCCTTTTGAAAAAGGGTTATTCCTCAAACTCCTTTCCTAAAACTTTCAACTAAATTTCAGCCCCATAGGGTACCTATCAAAAGTCTGAGAAAAATTTCTCGTCTGTAAGATTTGGTAAGCACCCTAAGGGGCTGAAATTTCATTAAAAGTCTTTGTAAGGGGGAATGGGGGATAAACTTTGTTCAGAAAGGTTTCCCCCGATATTTACATATAAGTTTCTATA
>DEPR01000056.1:0-391 GCA_002358895.1 Ruminococcus sp. UBA3387
GCCCTTATGTGCTTTTCTTATTTATCATTTAATTCTTTTCTTATACGTTTTCTGTCGGGGCAATATTTCTCCACCAGATTCCAGAAATCCTTGCTATGGTTCATATGCTTCAGGTGGCACAGCTCGTGTATCACCACATAGTCGAGGCACTCTGGATTATGGTAGATAATATTGAAATTCACGGTGATATTTCCCTCAGATGAACAGCTTCCCCAACGGCTTTTCATACTTCTTACTGTAACAGCTTTCGGATAAAGCTTTGTTGTTTTGCAAAGTCTTTCAAACGCTTTGGTTATTTCGGCCTTTGCAAACTCAGCAAGCAATTTGTCTATGGCTGTTTTTATTCGTTCCTTATCGGGTGTTTCATTAACGGCAACAACGATATTGTTTC
>DEPR01000056.1:466-11086 GCA_002358895.1 Ruminococcus sp. UBA3387
TGGCCTAACAAGGTGATGGTTTCACCGTTTTCATAGGTGATAAAGCCATAATTTGTTTCAGGCTTATCAAGGTTTTTCTTTATCCAATGGGTTTTTGACAGCAAAAAGCTGAGTGCCTTTTCTTTTGATTCTCTTGTGGGAATTTTAAGCACAACCTGATTATCACGGATACAGAGATACATATTTTTTCTGTCCCCATAGTCCAGTATAAAATCAAGAACAGACCCGTCGTTTAAGACGATCTGTTCTTTTGTTCTCATATGTTTATTCATATTGCTCCTATATTAATACAGTGGTTCGGACTGGAGATAGCCACTCCAGAGGTAGCCTGTTGTCGGTCCGTCAATATTAACAAAATAGATCTTCCAATACTCGTTATCCAGCTTTTCAAGGACGGTTACTTCCACATTCGGAGACATACATACTATATTTTCTGCGTCCTTTGAAGGCCCTGTATGGAGATTTGCATACTCGGTTACATAGGCTTTTTCTTCTGTTACGGCTGAGCTTTCATCAGCTGTACTGCTTTCGTCTGCCGTTGAGTCAGTGTCTGTGCTTTCATCGGAAGTGTTACTATCCGATGCAACTGGCGCTTCAGGTGCTACGGCAGCCTGATTAGTATTTATTGTGCCTGTATAAATTCCGGCAGGAATATCGGTATCGTTACTTGAAAACATACCTTTTGCAACCAGAAGCACAACGCAGACAGCAAGCACTGTCAACACGACAACTCCACCCGGTTTCAATTTTAACGGAGCTTTTTTTGCTTTCCGTTTTCTTGTTATATTTGAAGAATTGTTATTCATAAAACCTTTCTCCTTAACATTACTATAACAATATTATATATTTATTTCGCTTTTTTGTCAACTTGAACTAATCTTCGATTTTTGAAATAACACGCTTATTTACCACGCACATAAACACAAATGAACAGGCAAGTGATGCAACCTCTGAAACAAGGAATGTCCACCAGACATAACCAACGTTTGAATAATCGGTCAGCTTTGCGATGGCAAAGGCTACAGGCAGCAGCACAAGGAGCTGTCTTGTGATTGAAATGAACATTGAATAGATGCTATATCCAAGTGCCTGAAGTGATGAACAGAAGATAATATCAATTCCTGCCATAATAAAGCTCAGGCTGATAATTCGGAGTGCTACCGTACCCATCTGCATCATATTTTCAGATGCATCAAAAAGCTTTAACATTGTATCGGGAATTGTCTGCATAAGTACTGTACCCAATGTCATAATCACGGTTGCATAGATACAACCGTATTTTATGGTAGCTATCATACGCTTTCTTTTTCTTGCACCATAATTGTATGACAGGATAGGGATAAGTCCGTTGTTAAGTCCGAACACAGGCATAAACACAAAGCTCTGGAGCTTGAAATACGCCCCCATTACGGCTTGTGCTGTATCGCCATAGTTGCCGAGGATTTTATTCATACTGAAAGTCATTACAGATGTAATTGACTGCATAATAATTGACGGTATACCCACTACATAAATCTTTTTGATTGTTCCAAAATCAGGCTTAAAGCCGACCATATTTATATTGATTTCTTTATTGATTTTCACATTGAAAATTATGCCTATTACGGCTGCTGACAGCTGGCCTGTGATAGTTGCAACTGCTGCACCAGCCACACCCATTTTAGGAAATGGTCCAAGGCCGAAAATTAGTATAGGGTCCATAATGATATTGATTATTGCTCCTGCACCCTGGGTATACATAGAATATATAGTTTTGCCCGTTGCCTGGAGCAGTCTTTCGGTAGTAATCTGCATAAACACGCCGATACTCAGCAGGGTACAAATTCTCAGGTAGCTTACTCCATATTCAACGATTTCGGTATTTGTGGACTGGGCTTTGAAGAAAAGCTCTGTAAAGAACAGTCCGAACACCAGGAAAATCATATAGTTGAAAAATGACAAAAAGATACCGTTTCTTGCAGCTTTATTAACTCTTTCAAAATTCTTTTCACCCAAAGATTTTGAAAGAAGTGCATTTATACCCACACCTGTACCTGCACCCATAGCGATCATCAGATTCTGCACCGGAAATGCCAACGACACGGCTGTAAATGCTTCTTCACTTATTTGTGAAACAAAAATGCTGTCAACGATATTATAAAGTGCCTGGATAATCATTGATACCATAATAGGCAGAGACATAGACAGCAGAAGCTTATTTATGGGCTGGACACCCATTTTGTTTTCTTTTACCACTTTTTAAACAATCCTTTCTTTTCTACAACCTTTACATTATATCACAAACTTCGACACAAGGCAAGGATTAATTATCTTCAGAAAAATTATATATGGCGTTTAATTGACAATTATACAGGTTTTATGGTAAAATAACAAATGTATATTCACAATAACAAACGGAGGTATAAAGATGAATGATGTAAAGATTTCGGATTCGATTATATATGTTGGTGCAAGCGACAGGACTCTTGACCTTTTTGAGAGTCAGTATATTGTGCCCAATGGTATGGCATACAATTCATATGTGATTCTTGATGACAAGGTAGCAGTTATGGACACGGTTGACAACAGGGTTGCAGACGTATGGCTTGACAATCTTGACAAGGCACTTAACGGACGGGCTGTTGACTATCTTGTTGTTCAGCATATGGAGCCTGACCATTCTTCCAACATTCAGAAGCTTGCTGAAAAATATCCTGATATGAAGATTGTGGGCAACGCAAAGACTTTTGTTATGATGGCACAGTTTTTTGACTATGATTTTTCTTCACGTCAGGTTGTTGTAAAAGAGGGGGACACTCTTGAGCTTGGAAGCCACACACTTAACTTTATAATGGCTCCTATGGTACACTGGCCTGAGGTTATGGTAACATACGAAAGCTCGGAAAAGGTACTTTTTGCAGCTGACGGCTTCGGTAAATTCGGTGCAATGGACGCTGATGAGGACTGGGCTTGTGAGGCAAGACGCTACTACTTCAACATTGTAGGCAAATACGGTGCACAGGTACAGGCACTTCTCAAAAAGGCTTCGGCTCTTGACATTCAGATGATTTTGCCGTTACACGGACCGATTCTCAAGGAAAACTTAGGATACTACATTGACAAATACAACACCTGGTCAAGCTATACACCTGAGGACAGGGGAGTGCTTATTGCATTCGCTTCAATTCACGGCAACACGGCAAAGGCTGCTAACAGGTTGGCAGAGATGCTTGAAGAAAAGGGTGTTGACAAGGTAGTTGTAAGCGACCTTGCCCGTGAAGATATGGCAGAGGTTATTGAGGACGCTTTCCGTTATGACAGGCTGATTGTTATGTCGGCTTCATATGATGGTGGAGTTTTCCCTGTTATGCAGGATTTCCTTCTTCACTTACAGGCCAAGAACTACCAGAAGAGATGCATCGGCATTGTACAGAACGGCACCTGGGCTCCGACTGCGGGCAAGGTAATGAAGGGTATTATTGAAACATTCAAGGACATTGACCTTATTGAGGATATGGTAACAATCAAGTCTACATTAAAGCCTGATTCAGAGGCTGAGCTTCTGAAGCTGGCAGAGGTTATGGCAAGTAAATAAAAAGAAACGGACGATTTCATCAGAAGTCGTCCGTTATTTTATGCTATTTAATGGCGTGGTTGATTGCTGAGAGGAGTGCGTTTACTGATGAAACGATAATGTCGGTATGCTTTCCTGCACCCCATACAGTTTTATCATTTACTGAAATAGAAACATATGAAACAGCTTCAGATGTTGAATGACGCTCAAGTGCGTGTTCCTGATAGCTTTCAAGTGTAAAGTCAAGGTTAAGTGCATTCTTCAACGCATTAGCAACAGCATTAAGACGTCCGTTACCGTTGCCCTGGAAAATCTGAGGTGTATCCTTACCAGGAACCTGTGCTGTTACATAAGCTGTAATCTTACCCTCACCCTGCTGTACATAATGAGCTTCAAGCACATTGACAGGAGTTTTGATGTTCAGGTAGTTCTGCTTGAACACATCAAAGATTTCATCAGGCATAAGCTCCTTATGGAGATGGTCGGAAATATTCTTGATTGCATAACCAAAGTTTTCACGCATCTTAGGAGGCAGGTCGTAGCCGAATTTCTGCTCCATAAGATATCCGATACCACCCTTTCCTGACTGTGAGTTGATTCTGATAACGTCGCCGTCATATTTTCTGCCTACGTCCTTAGGGTCGATTGGAAGATATGGAACTGTCCAATGGTCGCAATTCTTTTCTTCACGCCACTTCATACCCTTTGCGATAGCGTCCTGATGTGAGCCTGAGAATGCAGCAAACACAAGACGGCCTGCATATGGGCTTCTTTCATATACCTTCATTCTTGTTACACGCTCATAAATTTCAACCAGAGCAGGCATATCCGAAAAGTCAAGCTGAGGGTCAACGCCGTGGGTATACATATTCATTGCGAGAGTTACGATATCAACATTACCTGTTCTTTCGCCGTTACCGAAGCAGGTACCCTCAATTCTGTCTGCACCCGCAAGGAGTCCCAGCTCGGAGTCAGCAATAGCACTACCTCTGTCGTTATGCGGGTGAAGTGAAATGATAACATTTTCTCTGTTGTTCAGATGGTCGCACATATACTCAACCTGTGAAGCATAGACGTGTGGCATTGACATTTCAACAGTTACAGGCAGGTTGATGATAACCTTATTATCAGGTGTTGGCTGCCAGATGTCGATAACCTTATTACAGATTTCAACGGCATAGTCAACTTCTGTACCTGTAAAGCTTTCAGGTGAATACTCAAAAGTAAAGTTGCCGGGAGTTTTAGCCTTATACTCATTCAAAAGCTTAGCACCTGTTACGGCAATTTCGATAATTTCTTCCTTTGACTTACGGAAAACCTGTTCACGCTGTGCAACGGAAGTTGAATTATAGAGGTGGACAACCGCATTCTTACAGCCGTTGAGTGCTTCAAATGTTTTCTTGATGATATGCTCTCTTGACTGAGTAAGCACCTGTATTCTCACGTCATCGGGAATCATATCCCTTTCGATAAGTGTACGGCAGAATTCATACTCTGTTTCGGATGCAGCAGGGAAGCCGATTTCGATTTCCTTAAATCCGATTTTTACAAGGTGCCGGAAAAACTCCAGCTTTTCTTCAAGGCTCATCGGGATAATCAAAGCCTGGTTTCCGTCACGAAGGTCAACTGAACACCACATTGGTGCGTGGTCAATATACTCTTTTTTAGTCCATTTCAAGGACTCTACAGGAGGCATAAAATAGCCTCTTTGATACTTTTCTACGTTTTTCATCACTTTTCCTCCATTTATATATACTCACATTGTTTTTGTGTATTAAAAAAACCCGTCCCTTTATTCAAGAGACGAGCATATTACCCGTGTTACCACTCTGATTTATGCAAGACTCACGTCTTACACCTCATTCACATCAACCAATGTGTATCTCTGTAACGGGAGAAGCCCGTGTGAAGTTACTGCTATTTCACCGCACCTGCTCAAGGACGAGTTATTACGAATTTTATACGCTGTCTTACACCGGCCGACAGCTCTCTTTGCTACAAATATCCGCTTTTTTTCCTATCAAAGCATTTTTCATATTGTCAATATTATATGCTAATTTCCCCATTTTGTCAACAGCGTTAATATATTATTTACAATTCGCAGGGGTGTGCCCCTGCACGGAATCACGATATTCGTTTGTGATATCGAAAAGTTTTGATCTCGCTGTGGATAGTTTGAACCACAAAATCACAATTAACTATAATTATTCATTTTGTTTTATAACGGGTCGATGTGGGCATCGACCCCTACAAATTGATTTTAAATTCTATTTATGATATTTGGTATTATTCTCAATCTGGAAGCTTCGATAAATCTGCTCCAGAAGCATAACTCTTGCAAGCTGGTGGGGGAAGGTCATTTCCGACATTGAGAGCCTCAGGTGGCTTTGTTTTTTTATTTCTTCAGCGATACCGAAAGATGAGCCGATAATGAAATTAACCGTGCTGAAGCCCTGAACGGCAAAGCCTGAAATTTTCTTTGAGAGCTTAACGCTGGAAAGCTGTTCGCCCTCAATACACATAGCGATATTCACTGCACCTTTTTTCTCGCAATAAGGCTTTATTGCTTTTGCTTCCTGTTCAAGGGCAGACATAATTTCCTTTTCTGACGGATTGTCGGAAAGTCTTGATTCGGCAAGTTCAACTATTTCCATTTTACAGAACGCTGACAATCTTTTTACATACTCTGCACAGGCATCACGCCAATATTTTTCCTTGAGCTTGCCTATGGTGATAAGATTTATCTTTATCAAAACGCTACCGCCTTTCCGCCTTCAGGTCGTGCTGTATATAAAAGATACTCGTTACTTTTTGCAATCTGTGATAATGCTCTAACGGCTGAGCTTTCGGCAAGCTGAGGTGTATTATTCTCCTGACTGAGATGTCCCAGAATGAACTTGTATGTACCGTTTTTCAGCAGGTTTATCAGCTGTTTATCGCAGTCGGTATTGGACAGATGACCGTGGTTTGAGGTAATACGCTTTTTAAGTTCAAGGGGATAGCTTCCGTTTCGGAGCATATTTTCGTCATAATTTGATTCCAGCAGGACCATATCCGCATTTTTCAGATTCTCGGTTACTGTAGGCGTGATTTCCCCAAGGTCTGTACAGGTTACCACTATTTTTCCGTCGGGTGTAGTAATTCGGTAGCCACAGCTTGCGGGGGTATCGTGAGGGGTGCTGAAGCTGTGCACTTTAAAATCGCCTACACAAATGTCGCAATTATCCACAGCTGTCAGCCTGCACAAAGGAGATACTTTATCCTTTTCGGCAAGCTCAGCAAGATTTATTTCCTGAGCAAAAACCGGGATATTGTAATTCTTTGAAAACACTTTCAGCCCTGAAATATGGTCGGAATGGGTATGGGTTATAAAAATGCCCTGTATACTGTCAGGTGAAATATCATTTTCGGCAAGTGCTGCACAGAGCCTTTTACAGGACACTCCCACGTCGATAAGTATTCCACCGTTCTGATTTCCGATAAAAGTTGCATTGCCCTTGCTTGAAGAAAACAGGGGATATATTCTTGCCATTTTAAAATTCCTTTCCGTAATTCTGTTTCAGAAACTCTGCCACGCCGTTATCTGTATTTGCACCGATTACGCCGTCGGCAATATCCTTTAATTCCTGTCTTGCATTTTCCACGGCATAGCCTTTATCTGAGCCTTGAAACAGAGGTATATCATTCAGGTTATCCCCAAAGCAGATAACCTTATCATAGTTATATTCTTCTCTCAGAAACTGCACTGCATTTTTCTTTGAAGCCTTTGATGAGAACACTTCAAGATACCACATATTCTCGGAATACACATCACGGTAAAATACGGCTTCTGTATCCTCAATTTCACAAATTTCCTCATATAGTGGACGCAGGATTTTTTCAGTATTGAGCAAAGAAAAATAGACAATATCCGAATTGACATTCATAAAATTATCTGTCTGTAGGAAAGCCTTATAGTATTTATGTTTTCTTTCCTCATAAAAGCTTCTCATTGCATCAGTTGCGATTTTCTCATAATAGGCGACCATATCATTATTCTCAACGGTATACATAAAGCCATAGAGGTTATGCTTATGGATTGCGTTTACAATCTCCTTGACTGTCTGATTTTTCATTGTAGCTTTAAAGACATATTCGCCGTTTTCTACATCTCTCACAAGGACGCCGTTCATAAGAATGACAGGAACATTAATTTTAAGCCCTGCAAGGATTTTGCCTACAGTAGCAAAGGTTCTTGCTGTTGCAACGGTAAACTGCATACCTTTATCAATCAGCTCGTTGAGCATACTCAACGAATGGGCAGGAAGCTCTGCGTTCTTATCAAGCAATGTTCCGTCAAGGTCAGACACAAACAAGTTCATATTTTACCTCATAAAGTCATTTACACAACAAAACGGGACAATGCAAACATTATCCCGTCGGTTATCAAAATTTATCAGCCACTCATTGAGACTGTAGTTGGTTCAGGGACTACAACACGTTTAATGTCGCCACCCAGTCCTCTGAATTTTTCATCAATACATTCATATCCTCTTTCAATGAAGTGGATATCGGTGATTTCTGTTGTACCCTCGGCAGCAAGGCCTGCGATAACAAGTGCTGCACCTGCTCTCAGGTCGGTTGCAACCACGGGAGCTCCTGTAAGCTTTCCTACGCCCTGAATAATAGCAACTTTTCCGTCTACAGAAATGTCTGCACCCATTCTTCTCAGCTCGTTAACATATCTGAAACGGTTATCAAAGATATCGTCAGTTACGATACTTGTACCCTCAGCCAGAGTAAGCAGAGTTGAAATCTGAGGCTGCATATCTGTAGGGAAGCCAGGGTGTGGCAAGGTTTTTACAGATGTTTTAGTCAAAGGTCCGTCAACAAAAACCTGTACACTTTCGTCATTCTCGATTACTGTTGCACCGATTTTACGGAGCTTTGCAGTAATAGATTCAAGGTGCTTAGGAATAACATTCTTTATAAGCACGTTACCCTTTGTTGCGGCAGCCGCCACCATATATGTGCCTGCTTCAATCTGGTCAGGGATAATAGGATAGGTAATACCTTTTAAGTAGTCAACGCCTCTGATTTTGATAACGTCTGTACCTGCTCCGATAATGTCTGCACCCATTGAGTTAAGGAAGTTCGCCAGGTCAACGATATGTGGCTCTTTTGCTGCGTTTTCAATAATTGTTCTGCCCTTTGCTTTAACTGAAGCTAAAATAGCATTTATTGTACCACCAACGGTATTGAAGTCGAAGTAAATCTGTCCACCGATAAGGCTATCGGCTGTACAATGGACCTCGCCGTTCACAATCTCGTCTTCTGCACCCAATGTTCTGAATGCTTTAAGGTGCTGGTCGATAGGTCTGTCGCCCAGATAACAGCCACCGGGCATTGCAACATACGCTTCGTGGAAACGTCCCAGCAGAGTACCCAAGAAATAGGTTGAGCCTCTCATAGACCTTGCCATTTCATAAGGAACTTTCGGACCGTTTATGCCTCTTGTATCAAACCGGACTACGTTTTTATTTAAAAGCTTAATATCAGCACCCATTTCCTGCAATATCTTCATACAGATGGTTATATCGCTGATTTCAGGAACATTTTCAAGTACACAAGGCTCATCACAAAGAATTGTTGCGGCTACTATTGCTAATGCTGCATTTTTTGCACCGCTTATAGTAACTTCACCCTGAAGAGGTTTACCGCCGTTTATAACAAGCTTTTCCAAATTAACATCTCCTTAAAACCGTCGCAGATGACGGATTTAATTTTATATAAGGGATAATTTTTATCCGTTAGCAGAATTCTTTTTTTATTGTAAATCTTAAACCAAATTAAGTAGTAATAATCATTTATAGATTTATTTTACCACAATACTTATAAAAAATCAATAGCAAAATGCCAAAAAATCGAATTTTTCTTTATTTTAATACATATATATTGTATTCTTGACCTTTGTTTTTGCCTATGGTATACTAATATTAGGGTGATGAGCTATGAAATCAAAAAATATTTTCTGGGCAATATTTTTCATAATTCTGATTATAATTTGTTGTATATGGTTTGGTTTTGCGTCAAAGCTTTCGGGGCATAAGCAAGCAGAAATTTATCTTAACGGTGAATGTATCAGGGTGATTGATAATATAGACATTGACAAGGTTGAAAGTGTAGTGGTAGAGAGTAGCAAGGGGCATAACAAGGTATGCTGGCAGAACGGTGAGATCTGGGTAGAAGAGGCTGATTGTGAAAATCAGACCTGCGTCAACTTTGGCAGGTTATCCGTAAGAGGGCTTACGATTATATGTGCACCTCACGGAATGGAGATAAGGATAGTTGACAAGCAGGCAGGTGCAGATATTATTCACTGAACGGGGAGTGGTAGAATGAAGTTGAAGAAGCTGACGATGACGGCAATTTTCGGCTGTCTTGCACTGATAATATTTATAGTTGAGGCACAGCTTCCACCTGTATGGATTCCGGGCATAAAACTTGGTTTATCCAATGTAGTTATACTTATTGCTATACTTTTCGGTGGGCACTCTGTAGGTGCAGGGGTTTTACTTATTAAGGTTATACTTGGTGCAGTTTTTTGTGGCACGGTTATGAGCTTTGTGTTTTCCTTATGTGGAGGGCTTTTAGCCTATATAGTAATGTGCATAGCGTTAAGATTTATTGGCAGAAAACAGATATGGGTAATTTCGATTTTCGGAGCAATATCACACAGCACAGGACAATTAATTATTGCATCCGTTATGATTGAAAACGTGAATGCTTTTGTACTTTTGCCTGTTATGGTTATTGCTTCAATTCTTACAGGTTTTTTCACGGGACTGAGTGTACAATACCTATGGTCAAGCCCTTTACAGAAATTCAGGCTGAAGTGAAAATAGCTTGACAATGGATTTTTTGTATGATATAATACAAAAGCTGTTCTGATTTATTACAGGCTAAAGCTAAATTGTGCATTATGCATTGTGAATTTAATATGCGGGTGTGTGCGGACAATATCAGTTCGCAAAGCTCACTGATATGGGCAGACGCGCTTATGCCGGTAAACGTGCAGGTTCAAGCAA
>DEPR01000082.1 GCA_002358895.1 Ruminococcus sp. UBA3387
ATACACGTAAAACTTCTGTACAAACATTGTCCTTAATATGAAATCCGTTTTTACTCCAACCCTGAAATGAACTGTTCAAGGCTGGCGATTGCATCATCTGCCATTTGCTTTTCCTCCACAGCCAGCTCAATTTCAGGCTCTTCTTCTATCGGTTCAGGCATATTAATCAGCAGGTTATGCTCCTCCTCGGAATGGAAAGGCTTTATACCAATGATTGAAACGTTATCGGTAGTTCCTTTATCCAATGCCAGTTGACAGATTGCTCTCATTTTATCTTTGAAATTCAGCTCAAGGGACATTGCAATCTCAATTTCATCAAGACTGACAAAATCAGATACGCCGTCTGAACATATCAGCAGCGTGTCGTCTGCTTCTGCACCAAAATCGGAGACGAATGGCACTATATCAATCATCGGCTCTTGTAGAACACTTCCCATTGATGAAATAATTGCAGAACGCATTGACGGGTCAAGGTCGTTCATATCGTTGATTTCACCCTGCTCATAGAGAAAACGCCCATAAGTCTGGTCGGTGGAAATCTGCCTTGCTTCCCCTTTGACATAACGGAACATTCGGCTGTCCCCAACATTAATACAGGTTGCTACTCTGTTCTCGTCCACAGCAAGGCAACACAAAGTTGTCTGCATATTAACCGAGCCAAAGTCGGATATCCCCTTTTTCTTAATCTTATAGTGTATATCCATAAGCTCGTTTTTTATATCCGTTGCACTACTATAATCAAGCAATGCAAGGTGCTGTAGGCACAGCTTTGAAGCAAGCTCCCCTGCCTGTTCGCCACCAACTCCGTCACAGACTGCTGACAGAAAAGGTGCAGACACGGTTGCTTCAAGGCTTTCACTTTGTGCAACCTCGTGGTCAACAAGAATTGAATCCTCGTTATGGTTGCGATAATTACCTTTGTCGGTAAACCCGTAAATATAATAGTTCACGACTAAATTCTCTCACAGATTGCATCGCCCATACCTGAGCAGGACACAAGCGTCATTCCCTCAGACATAATATCTCCTGTTCTGATACCGTCATCAAGAACTTTATTAACTGCATTTTCTACTGCATCAGCTTCTTCTGTCATATCAAATGAATATCTGAGCATCATTGCTGCTGAAAGGATTGTAGCGATTGGGTTAGCCTTGTTCATACCTGCAATGTCAGGTGCTGAACCGCCACTTGGCTCATAGAGACCGAACTTTGTTTCGTTCATACTTGCAGAAGCAAGCATACCGATTGAGCCTGTAATCATTGAAGCCTCATCTGACAAGATATCACCGAACATATTCTCTGTTACCATAACGTCAAACTGTGCAGGTTCTTTTACCAACTGCATAGCAGAGTTATCAACAAGCATATGCTCCAGAGTTACCTCAGGATAATCCTTTGCAACTTCTTCAACAACCTTTCTCCAGAGACGTGATGAATCAAGTACGTTTGCCTTGTCAACAGATGTAACCTTTTTATTTCTCTTCATTGCAACGTCAAAAGCCTTGATTGCAATTCTTCTTATTTCATTTTCGTTATATGAAAGTGTATCAACGGCAGTCATAACACCGTCAACCTCTTCTGTCTTTCTCTCACCGAAATACAAACCGCCTGTAAGTTCACGCATAATAAGCATATCAAAGCCCTTTGCACTGATTTCCTCTTTAAGAGGGCAAGCACCTGAAAGCTGTGGGTAAAGCACAGCAGGACGGAGATTTGCAAAGAGTCCCAACGCTTTTCTTATCTTCAGAAGCCCTGCTTCGGGACGAAGATTCGGAGGAAGCTTATACCAAGGTGAAGTTGTAGTATCGCCACCGATTGAGCCCATAAGTACAGCATCTGCAGCCTTACAACGGTCTATAGTTTCGTCTGTAAGTGGCTCACCGTATTCGTCGATTGAGCAACCACCCATCAAAAGCTGGTCATATTCAAAAATATGACCATATTTCTCTGCAACCTTATCAAGGACCTTCATAGCCTCAGTAACTATTTCAGGACCGATTCCATCGCCTTTTATAACTGCAATTTTCTTATTCATATTAAACATTCCTTTCAGAAAAATATACTAATGCATATTATACCATATTTATAAATGGATTGCAAGCATTGTGCAAATACACCAAAAACAAATAGACATATTTTAAAAGAAATGTAGCATTAAAATTGCCGAAAGTACTTGAAATAAAAAACAAAATGTTGTATAATAGATGTGTATGTAAAATACATATTGGTATTTCACAACGAATAATTGAGAGGAGTTTAATTGAAATGATTTATTCTCATGAAGTTGAAACAATGTGCCCTATCGCACAGGGCGTTGCTCATGGTGCTGCTCCGATTCCTGAAGAAGCAAAATGGGTAAAAGCTAAGGAAATCAAAGATATTTCCGGATTTACACACGGTATCGGCTGGTGTGCTCCTCAGCAGGGTACTTGTAAGCTTACTCTTAACGTTAAAGAAGGCGTTATTCAGGAAGCTTTGGTTGAAACAATCGGTTGCTCAGG
>DEPR01000055.1:0-142 GCA_002358895.1 Ruminococcus sp. UBA3387
CAGCAGTACTTGACGGTTCAACATTGGCATATAAGACATTGCCAAAGGTTTCAGAATTGCAGAATAAGACCACAACAATTAAGGTGGACGGTGCTGCAAATACATATACACTCAAGGTTTATGTTTCAACAACAGGCAGTTC
>DEPR01000055.1:207-1055 GCA_002358895.1 Ruminococcus sp. UBA3387
TCATCAACAGGTGGTTCATCATCAGGAAGTGGATCAACTGTAGTATCAGGCGATAAAATCACAGTATGGCAGGGTACAGCTAATATTTCTTCATGGAGTGTGGTAGAGGTACTCAGCACATCAAATATCGTTTATGCACGAGAAGGTGGTAAACTGATCTTCACATACGAAGCAGCAAGCAAAGCTTCAGAGGACGCACCTCCACAGATTCAGTTCATTCCTAAGCTTGAAAGTGAATGGGAACCATTCACTGACCCTGATACAGGTGATCAATTCTTCACATTTGACATTGACGGTTCAACATATACTTATGAGTTGACAGCTGAAAACGCTGAAAAGCTTGATTACAGTGGTACTATTTCTTGCAAGGGACAGAATTGTGTTCTTAAGCAGATTGACTATGTATGTGCACCTGGACAGACATATTCTGACGGCAGTGCAACAGAAATCTGGTCAGGCAAAATTGTACTCGGTAACTGGGCAGACCCGGTAGAAGAAGTAACCGATTGTATTGCTGACGCAGAAGAAAATGGTATCCTTACTATTACATATACACCTGATGATGGTATTACAAACAGCCCACAGATTCAGATTGCAACTAAGAAGGCTTCCGAAAATTATGCATGGACTTCAGTTCCAACATACACAGGTCAGAAGCAGTTCACAATGTCACCATACGGAACAGAATACAACATTCTTTTGACAGCAGAACAGGCTGAACAGATTGCTTCTTCTGACGAACTCTGGATCAAGGGTCAGTTAGCAACAGTAACAAAGATTGAATACACAGCTCCCGGAATTCTTCCAGGTGCATCATCAGGCAATGATGACAGCTCATCAACACCAGA
>DEPR01000055.1:1108-2544 GCA_002358895.1 Ruminococcus sp. UBA3387
CACCAGATGACAGCTCATCAACAACAGATACACCTGTAACAGGAACACCTGCACTTGAGCAGAACACATTCACACTTGACGGAATGATCGGTGCAAACTTTGACTACTCAATCCCAAGTGGTTATGTAAACGGCAACTACACAATCAATGCTGAATTTGCTGCTGCAAACGGTACAACAACAGTTGCTATCGACAAGAACAAGACAGTTTCAGCTAACGGAAAGACAGCTTACAGATTTACACTTCCTGTTAAGTCTTGTGATTTGACAGAAACATTCTCAGCTAAGTTGGTTATCAAGAATTCAAGCGGTACAACAGTTGCTACAACAGCTGTTAAGGAATTCACAGTAAACGATTATCTGAAGGCTATGAAATATGACAGCGATGCTAACCTGAGAAAGCTTGCTTCAGCTCTCCGGACTTACGGATACTATTCACAGCAGATGTTTAATACTGATGCTACACCTTCTGTATCAAAGCCAAATGACGTTTCAGATGTAAAGGCTTCAACACTTGTAAGCTACAAGAGCTCAGTAACAGCATTTGACAGCACAAAGAAGGTTTCTATTGCTGAAACAACACTTACAGTTGAGGCTGAGACAGCAATCAGATTCTATATCAGCGACCTCAACGGTGTAAACGCAAACAACCTTTACCTCACATACACAGTAGACGGAAAGACTGAGAAGACAAAGGTTAAGTACAGCTCAACAAAGGGTATGTACTATGGTGAAATTCCAAACATCGGTGCAAGCAAGCTTTCAAATATGTACACAGCTTACTTCACAGAGGGCAACACACAGGTGTCTGACACTGTTGAATACGGTGCATACTCATACATCTTTGAAGTAATCAGATACTCAAGCGATGATACTCTCAAGAATCTTGCAAGAGCACTTTACAAGTACTCACTTGCCGCTATCGATTATATGGGTTAATTACAATAAAGTGGATAGGCTTTGTGCCTGTCCACTTTTTTGTTAACGGAATAGTCATTGACATTGTTTCAATAAAGAGGTATAATGATTTAAGTTAATGTGATTTTTGGAGGACTTTTATTTTGAAGACAATTATTTCTGCATCTTTCCTGGCGTGCGATTTTTCAGACCTGACAAAAGAGATAGATAAAGCTGAAAACTCAGGTGTTGACTGGATTCATTATGATGTAATGGACGGCGTTTTTGTGCGAAATATCAGCTTCGGTGAGCCTGTTCTCAAAAGTATTTCACCTATAATTCATCTGCCCATTGACGCACATCTTATGATTGTTGACCCAATCAGATATATTGACAATTATGCAGACTTAGGAGTGCAGGGAATTACTTTCCACTATGAGGCTGCTAAAGATGTTCAGGCTGTCATTGATAAAATCCGTTCAAGAGGCTTAAAGGTAGGTATGGCGATTAAGCCTGCGACACCTGTCAGCGAGATTATTG
>DEPR01000055.1:2678-5820 GCA_002358895.1 Ruminococcus sp. UBA3387
GGTGGAATTAACCGTGAAACAGGCAAGCTCGTCAGAGAAGCGGGTGCCGATGTGTTGGTTTCGGGTTCATATATTTTTGGTGCTGAGGATATGGTTGAGGCTGTTAGCTCAATCAGATAATCATATAAGTTTTTCAAATGGAGTATCGCACAGAAATGTGCCGTACTCCTTTATTTTTGCAATCCGGATATGATTTGTGCTTGTAATTCTATCTGTTCTGAATAGGGATTTAAGCTTACTTTCAGGCATTTTGCTTTTAAATATGAGGTGGTAAAGGTTTGAATAAAAATACAGTTGGGGATCCGATATTTTTCCTTGCAGTTCGGCTGATATTTTAAAAAAGTCATCAGGAGTTTCAGTTGAAAGAATGTAGTATGAACAGGGTTGCCGATTAGTGTCAACAGATGGAAATGCAGAAATATAAATAATTATGTCTTGGGTGTCCTGCTCAAAAACTTCAATGGAAATATGATCATCAGGGGAGTGGATTATATTCATATCGCTCATTATTGCAATAATATATGTGAGAAAGGTTTTGGCTTTTGTATTTCTGCTTTCAAAGCTTTCGAAGCTAATTTCAAGCTGTTCCGACTCTTGCTTTGATATTGTAATTTTTGCACAGGATTTTGATATCACCTTAATATCCAAAAAAATCACCCCTGAAAAGTACTATTATATTATACTCTCCAGAGGTTGTATTTGTTATTCTATTGTTCAAGCTCTGCCCACTCGTTCATTTTTTCATCAAGCTGAGTTCTGCAGTTTTCAAGCTGTGTGCATTTTTCGCTCATCAGTGCAAAATCAGAAGAAATTTCTGGCTCCGAAATTTCCTGCTCAAGATTGAAAATGTCGATTTCAAGCTGTTCGATTTCTTTTTCAAGCTCTCTGATTCTGTTGCGTCTTGCGGCATCCTTTGCACGCTGTTCACGGGTACGGTACTGATTTTGCTTTTTCTGCTTATACTCCTCCTCAGCTTGTTGTTGTTTTAACTGGCTTTCAGAAAGCTCTGCACGCTGGTTTTCCTGTACAACAGTCTCAGCATACGAATCAAAGTTTCCATCATATGATTTTACATCATCCTTTGTAACAGCAATAATTCTGTTTGCTACTTTATTAAGCAGATAACGGTCGTGGGAAACCAGGATTATTGTACCCTCAAACTCTGCAAGTGCTTCCTCAAGGACTTCCTTTGTGTTAAGGTCTATATGGTTTGTCGGCTCGTCGAGGACAAGCACATTACCGTTATTCAACGCCATAAGGCAGAAACAAAGCTTTGCCCTTTCTCCACCACTGAGTACAGATACAGGCTTGAAAACGTCTTCGCCTGTAATCAGCACAGAACCCAGTGCCTTTCTGATTTCGGCATCGGACATTTTCGGAAAACGTCTGCTGACTGCTTCGATTACTGTATCGTGCTTATTAAGCATAGCGTGTTCCTGGTCAAAATATGATATTTTCACATTATTACCCCAGATGATTTTGCCCGAGTCGTGCGGAAGCATACCCTGAATAAGCTTTAATATTGAGGTTTTACCGATACCATTCGGACCGATAATTGCAACGTGTTCGCCACGTCTGACGTGTAAATCAAGGTTATCCACAAGCACTTTTCTGCTGTCATTCTCGCCTACGGCAACAGGACAGGAAATCACCTGAACGATATCTTTAGTCGGCTCTATACTGTAAGAAAGCTTGATTTTTGGTGGCTTAGTATACATTACAGGCTTTTCCACACGTTCTATTTTATCCAGCATATGCTGGCGGGATTTTGCCATTTTTGCAGTTGAGGCTCTAACCTTGTTGCGTACAATATAGTCCTCCAGCTTTGAAATCTCTTTCTGTTGCATTTCATATTCTTTGAGCTGACGCTCGGAGTTCATCTTTTTCTGCACAAGATATGCTGAATAATCGCCTTTATAAGAAGTAAGTCTGCCGTTTTCGATTTCGCATATTCGTGTACAGATTTTATTCAGGAAATATCGGTCGTGGGACACAATAAGTATTGCACCCTTATAGCCTTTCAGGTAGTCCTCAAGCCACATAAGCGTTTCAAAATCAAGGTGGTTTGTCGGTTCGTCAAGAATAAGCAGGTCAGGCTCCTCAAGCAGAAGCTTTGCCAGAGCAAGACGGGTTTTTTCACCACCTGACAAAGAGTTTATGACTCTGTCGGTTGGTGTATCCGAAAAGCCCATACCGTTTAAAATCTGCTTTATTTTCACATCAATCCGATAGCCGTCCCGTGCCTCAAAATAGGCTGAAAGCTGAGCATATTCCTGGCTTATATATTCAAGCTCATCACCTATGGAAATTGTCATACGGCGTTCCAGTTCTTCCATTTTTCCTTTGGTTTCAAGAAGCTTTGAAAATGCCTTATTCATTTCTTCGTCTATTGTTGCGTCAGACTCAAGCCCACTATTCTGTCTGAGAAAGCCTATTGTAACGTTGTTTGCAATGCTTACTGCACCCAGACCATCGGCAGTTTTATCAAAATCGAGGTTACCTGCGATAATATTGAGCAGGGTAGTCTTACCACAGCCGTTTGAGCCGATAAGACCGATAGTTTCCCTGTTTTCAATAGTGAAATTTATATCTTTAAGAAGCAGCTCACCGTTGAAGTATTTATATAAGTTTGTTACGTTAACAAGCATTTTTACGTCTCCTAAAAACAATCTGAATATATTATACTATTATTTTCAGAAATTTGCAACAAAAATCAAAATTGCTATATACTTTTGGAGTAAAATGTGATATAATAACTATCAGAGGTGATAATATGAAAAAGATGATTGCACCTATAATTGTTGTGTTGGCTATCAGCCTCTATGCTATCGGTGTTGCACTGTTATTTGTTTTAGTTGAGATGCCTTTGCCGATAAAGCTGATTGTGGTTGCAGGCTCACTTTTAATAGTCGGGCTTTCAATAACCGTTTTGGTACAAAGAATAATTGAAATCAGAAAGGGAGAAGAAGATGATCTTAGTAAATACTGATTACATTTCGGGGAAGAATCTTGAGATGCTGAGCTTGGTAAAAGGCTCAACAATTCAATCAAAAAACCTTGGCAAGGATATGCTTGCAGGATTTAAAAGTATGGTTGGCGGTGAGCTGAAGGCATATACAGAAATGATGAATGAGGCAAGAGC
>DEPR01000055.1:5952-6513 GCA_002358895.1 Ruminococcus sp. UBA3387
TACGGCACAGCTGTTAAATTTGTGGACTGATAGAATTTAATTTAATTCTATGCGAGAGATTTTCGGCAAAACATAGGAGACAGTAAAATGGAGTATATCGGCGTTGCTGTTTATGTAATTGGTGCTTTATTAGTTTGTTTGCCATACATAATCAGCTTTATCAGAATAGAACATTACAGATATAAAATGAAAACAAAAGGTATAAGAGTTACCGGAAAAGTACAGAAAACAACTTATCTTGGAGAGAATTTCCGACCTGTATTTGAGTTTATTATAAATGGTAAGAAACATATCTCGGGGGTAACTTCTTTTGGTGCTACATTTCTTACTGAAAAGCATTATCTGCACGAATTAATGCCATATACTTTTGTTGATTACACAAGCAAAACTATGGTTACAGGACAGGAACATAATCTGATTGTAAATCCAGATAATTACTATGATGTAATGCTTGAATCTGAACTAAAACAACGTCCAAAAGATTATAAATCGGGAATTATGATTATGATAATAATCGTTGGTGCTTTTTTGGTTGGAATGTTGGTTGTATAAAAGGAGAAC
>DEPR01000055.1:6640-7008 GCA_002358895.1 Ruminococcus sp. UBA3387
CTTGCAGTAGGCGATGATGAGCTGATAAAAATTCATTTTCATACTAACGAGCCTTGGAAGGTACTTGAATACTGTGCAACTATAGGAGAAATCTACGATATTGTTATCGAAGATATGGACCGACAGTCAAGAGGATTAAAGGGATAAATAAAAAACGGACGTCAATGACGTCCGTAATTTTTTGCTTAAATTTCGTTTCTGTTTTCAAGTGCCTTGAAAAGTGTGATTTCGTCGGCATATTCAAGTGAGCCACCGATAGGCAGACCGAATGCAAGACGTGTTACCTTGATATCCAACGGCTTCAGAAGCTTTGAGATGTACATTGCTGTAGCTTCACCCTCAACTGTAGGGTTTGTTGCCATTATAAC
>DEPR01000028.1:0-4037 GCA_002358895.1 Ruminococcus sp. UBA3387
TTTAATATTAAGCAAATATAAATTACTTAAGTTCAACTGTAGCGCCAGCTTCTTCGAGCTTAGCCTTGAGTTCTTCAGCTTCTGCCTTAGCAACGCCTTCCTTGATAGCCTTAGGAGCACCCTCAACGAGTTCCTTAGATTCCTTAAGACCAAGACCTGTGATTTCCTTAACAGCCTTGATAACGCCCATCTTTGAATCGCCGAATGAAGCAAGAATTACGTCGAATTCTGACTTTTCTTCAGCAGCGCCAGCAGCAGCACCTGCAACTGGACCAGCAGCGATAGCAGCTGTTACACCGAATTCTTCCTGGATTGCGTCTACGAGCTCAGCAAGCTCAAGAACTGAAAGTTCTTTAATATCTTCTACAAATTTCAAAATTTTCTCTGAAGCCATAATAATTTTCTCCTTTATAATATAATTTTAATGTCTTGTGGGTTTTCCACTGTTTTGTTCTGCTTTATGCAGTTATGCCACCTTTTCGGTAGCCTTTGCCACTTCATCAGTAGCCCTTGCCATCTTAACTGACAGCCACCACGCTATTAAGCAGCGTCGTTGTTCTTGTCCACAACAGCCTGGAGTGTTGCAGCAAGTTTCTGGATAGGTCCCTGGAGAGAACCAACCAACTGTGCGAGAAGTACTTCTCTTGAAGGAATCTTTGAAAGTGCCTTAACGCCTTCTGTGTCATAGATTTCTTCACCAATGTAACCGGCCTTGAGGAAGAATTTCTCATCCTTGCAATCCTCAGCAAACTTACCGAGAATTCTTGCAGGAGCTGTCTGGTCATCGTTAGAAATAGCGATAGCAGTTGTTCCTTCGAGAACGTTTGTCAAGTCATCAAGACCTGCGTTTTTGAATGCAAAACGGAGCATTGAGTTCTTTTCTACGAAGTAGTTAACGCCAGCCTCACGAAGCTCTTTACGAAGCTTAGTATCTTCTTCAACAGTGATACCCTTGTAGTCAACGAGTACACCTGCAGCAGAGCTCTTGAGCAATTCTGTCAACTCTTCAACCTTTTGCTGTTTTGCAAGCAAAACCTTTTCACTTGGCATAATAATTTCACCTCTTTGAAATATTACTACCCGTATCAATGCAGTAAAACTGCAAAAGAAAATCCCTTTTCATCAAAAGACAAAAAGAGATTACAAAGCATAATTTATAACTTTGCGTTCTTTCCTCGGCTGGACTTCCGTATTCACCTTTCGGTTCACTGCCAGCTGTCTTTAGATACGAATGCTCAATTATTATAACACACCCATATCCCCCTGTCAAGGGCTAAAAACGCAATTTTATTAATTTTTTGTAAATTTAATCCGCCACTCCTGAGAGTGACGGATTTTTTTACGCCGAAATTGTGGTCTTATATTTCAAACAGATTTTATCCGTGATAAGTGCAATGAATTCACTGTTTGTAGGCTTGCCTTTGCCTGTGTTTACCGTGTAGCCGAAAAAGCTGTTGAGAATGTCAAGGTCTCCTCTGTCCCAGGCAATCTCAATAGCGTGCCTGATAGCTCTTTCCACTCTTGACGGAGTAGTGCTGAATTTTTTAGCAACGGCAGGATACAATAATTTTGTAACGCTTTCAAGCATCTCCTTGTCATTCACCGACTGAATAATCGCCTCTCTCAGATAATGATACCCCTTGATGTGAGCAGGTACTCCAATCTGATGAATAATGTCCGTTACAATAATCTCAAGATTAGGGTTGCCCTTAACCTTAGCATAGGTCATATCCGATGTTATGTCTGTGTCAATATCAAGCATAGCCTTGATTCGTTCACCAAGCACCTTTACATCAAAAGGCTTCAGCATAAAATATGACGCACCTGCAAGCATTACCTGCTGTTCGATAAACGCGTTCTCATAAGCACTTGTTACAATAAACTGTGGCTTTTTATAAGATGAGTCCTGAATTTTCTTGATAAGCTCAATAGCGTCAAGATTTGGCATAACTGCCTCGATTATAACCACGTCAGGAGTTTCATTTTTGATTGCATCATAAATAGTAAGTCCGTCCTTTGGCCTTGTTATTACAAAGAACCCCAGAGTTCTTAACGAAGATGCACAGGATACTCCATACTGAGCCGTATCGTCTCCGATGAGAATTTTGATTTTATTTGTCATGTCAATTTACCTCCGAAAATGATGTCTTTTGAGTCTGTTTTTTTACCAACAAGAATTTTTCAGCTGAGTTAATTCTTCATTGACTTCAGTTTAACACAGCTAAATTTAAAATGCAATACTTTTTTAGAAAAAACGTCAATTTTTTATCGACATATTTGTATAATATGCACAGTATATTTTCATTTTTTATATCTTTTCGTTATATTTTAGCCTTTTGTTGCAACAACTGACAAATATCATTTTCAAAGTGCTTGATTTAAGCTGAAAGAGCAAGAAAAAAGGGGAAATCATACATTTATCCGTAAAATTCCTGCAGAAAACCGAGGAAAAATGTCAGCTTTTGTAGTTAAGAAGCAAGGTCAGGCTCGTCTTCTACACAAGAGCAAGCCTGCTCATACATAGTTTCAGCAAAAATGCCGTACCCCTTATCAGGGTCCTCCACGAAAACGTGAGTAACTGCACCAACAAGCCTGCCATCCTGAATGATAGGGCTACCACTCATTCCCTGGACAATGCCTCCCGTTTTTTCAAGAAGCTCCCTGTCGGTAATGCGGATAATCATATCGTGCTCTGAGCTTTCCTGAAGATTTACCCTCTCAATTTCAATGGTATATTCTTCGGGTGTGTCGCCGTCTATGGTTGTGTAAATCGTTGCTTCACCCGTGTGGATTTCCTGTCGGAAACCCATAGGCATAGCCCTGTTTTCTCCTGAATATTCTTCAAGTATACCGAAAATACCACAGTCAGCGTTGGCTGTGATTTCACCTGAAGTGGAATAGCCCATAAACTCACCTGTCAGCTGTCCCGGCTCACCCTTTTTACTTTTGTCGTAGCCTGTAATTTCAACATCACCTACTGTACCTGTTGAAAGGGGCAGAGGCAGATTGGTGTCGCAATCACATATAGCGTGTCCAAGTCCACCAAAGGCATCAGTTTCAGGGTCGTAAAAAGTGAGCGTACCGATACCTGCCGAGGAATCCCTCACCCATACGCCACATTTGTATCCACCGTCATATAAAACAGGAGTAAGCGTTGCCACCTTTTGTTCACTATTCCTTATATATATCACATCGCAAGGCTCTCCTCGGGACGCTGAAACTATTTCGGAAATCTTTGTATTTGAGTCCACTTTCTCACCGTTCACCGAAATGATTACATCGCCCACCTGAATTCCACAATCCGTTGCAGGGCAAACACCGTTCATCTGTTCCAATCTCACTACCACAACGCCTTCTGTCAGGAGCTTTATTCCGAAGGGCTGTCCACTTGGTACAAGCAAAGGCCGTGTAACTGTCTTTTCCTGAACCTGCTTTATAGGAATTGAGTCGAAAAGCAAAAGTGTGCTGTCGGTTATTTTTGTTACAAGGTTTAAATCCTCGGTGTCATATGTTGCTGCGTATGATGTTTTGCTTTTGCAGGGCTTTGATGAAATTGAAAACAAAGCAGAAATAGAAAGGGGATTTTCCCCAACATAGTATGTGTCGGGCAACGTTGCTGAATAAAACCATACCAGTCCCATTATGGACATAAGACAAATTGATACTGCAAGTGTAACCGTTTTAATAATTTTCGCCATCTTTTTCATTCCTTTCATTTTTTATTTTTGCAATCTTTGCTTTTTTATTGTTGACGTTGACGAAAAATAAATGCAGACTGAAAAGCAAGTATATTTTTCATTGGAATTGCAAGAAATATAACCGAAAAAACCTTGCCGAAAAATTTCACATAACTCCTGTTGATATTGAGAATTAAATGTGCTATAATATAAAAAGTATATTTATAATCTGATTTTAATACATATGTGAGGTTTTTTATGTCAAAAAAAGAAAGACTTGATAAAATAAAAGCAAAACAAGATGCAGTGGCAAAAGCCCAGCTTGAAGCCGAAACGCTTGAACGTCAGGCTGCAGCACAG
>DEPR01000028.1:4210-5289 GCA_002358895.1 Ruminococcus sp. UBA3387
ACGATATGCCAAAATGGATAGCAGGAGCTATGGGTATAGGCGTTGCAGTTATAATAGCAGGTGTAATTCTTGCCTTCTGCAAAAAATATCTGCCTTCATTTATTCTTGTAGCAGGCGGTACAATAAGCTATATGAGAGCCGCTACATATATAGTTGGAAAAATATCAGACAAGCTGGAAAACTACAGTGGTGCAAATCCTGAGCTTATGGATATGGATAGTGAATATATGCTCCACTATTACCCAATACTGATTACATTAGCAATTTCATTGATTTTAACGATTATATGGGCAGTTAAATTCACTAAAAAGAGAAAGAAACTTAAACAGCTTCGTGATAATGCACCTGTGGAAAGCATTATCAATTCGTAAACGAAAGGCAGGAGATAACTATGAGCAAAGCAGAAGCAACACAGGATATTACAAAACGTTATACATTAGGTGAGGAAATTTTTAATTCCGTATCTCACGGTGCAGGCGGTATGCTGGCTATTGCAGGTACAGTTGTGCTTATCGTGATAGCTGCACTCTATTCCAACGCCTGGGGTGTGGTAAGTTCAGCAATTTACGGTGCAAGTATGATTATCCTCTATACTATGTCAACACTTTATCACGCAATTACAAACAAAAAGGCAAAAAGCTTTTTCAGAATAATGGACCATAACACCATTTTTATTCTTATTGCAGGTACTTATACACCTTATACCCTTGTACCACTGAGAGGACCTGTGGGCTGGACACTTTTCGGTATAATCTGGGGTGCTGCAATTATCGGAATTGTATTCAACTCAATCAGCCTTGAAAAGGCAAAAAAGCTTTCACTTGTGTGCTATGTGGCAATGGGCTGGGCAATAATTTTTGCAATCAAGCCTATGATTGCATCAGTAACGAAAACTTCACTGGTATTCTTGCTTATCGGTGGCATTTTCTATACAGCAGGCATTGTGTTCTATGCAGTAAAGAAAATCAGATACTTCCATTCCGTGTGGCACCTGTTCACCGTGGGTGGTACAGTGTTCCACTACTTCTCAATACTGTTGATTATGCTGAACGATTAAGATAAAAATTAAAGGACGACAG
>DEPR01000028.1:5298-9714 GCA_002358895.1 Ruminococcus sp. UBA3387
TCTGTCGTCCTTTTTATTTGTATAAAGCCTTTGCCATAAGACAGGAAGCAGGTTGAAATTCACCTGTAACCATAGGTCTGCGTCTTAACCTGAAGCTTGTAGGCATTTCTTTTATGCGATAATCGAGAATCATCTTCATAGTAAGCCCGTTGCCCTTTTCAAATGTCAGCCTGCCACCGAAATATTCCGAAAACTTGCTTGAAACCGCAAGCCCCAACGCCTCTTTCTGTGCGTATTTTTCAAGCCCCCTGAAAGGCACCATTGCCCTTTCAAGCACTTCAGGGTCTGCATCATCACCGTTATCCCAGACCTCAATAAACAGCTCGTTACCCCGCGTAAAACCCCTCAGCGATAAACGCTTCTTCTCTTTGTTGTTATACATATATCCGTTTACAAGGAGGTTTAAAACTGCATTCTGCAGGCAATCATAATTCATATTAAGAAAAATTCCGTGCTGAATGTGATGTTCAAAAATACATTTATCCGAGAAGCGTGATTTGAAAAGCTCTGCCGTTTCTTCAAGTGCTTGTGTAATGTTAAGAAGCTCCGTGAACATATCGCCCTGATAATATTTCGTAAGCTCCTGTTGATTTACCGTTGCAGACAACAGCTTGAGAACCTGCACCTTTGCATCTTCGCAGAAATCAGGTTCAAGTACCTTTCCCAGCATCTTGTAATTGTCAAGTGCGTTTACAATGGGCATAAGTGCTATCTTCTGGTTGCCAACAGAGTTTTTCTTGTATTTTAGATGTACCGACCTGTCAAATAGCGTTTCAATCTCCTCAGGGTCAAAGAATGTCAGCAGATATCCCTGAAGCTTATCCTCATCAAAACAAGGCATAGCCTTTATGGTGTAATCATCTGTGTATCTTATAACTACGCTTTCACGGCTACCACAGTTTCTCAGCTTCGAGAACTCCTCTGTCATAAGAAAATCAGGCAGGTTTTCATCGCTTTTCCATAAAATCCGTAAATTTTCATCAACTACAATAATTTTTTCTTCCGACCTGTTGTATAAAGCTTTAATTGAATCTAAAAATTTCACTTCCTGCCCTCCATTTCATAAATATTCCTATAAGTGTATATTTTTATTATACTCAATTAAAACCAATAAGTCAATAAATTTACAGTAATATTCTTTCCTTATGCCTTGCATCTGAATATTTTATCTGTTTTCTGCGTGAATTTTCCATAGCAGCCTTTCCGATTTCCCATACGCTGTTTGCAAGAATTACAAACAATCCTGTCAATACAATAATTTCGTTCATAAAAATCCGTCCTTTCAGTTGGTGTATCTTAGTTATAACATATCAAATGTACCAAAGTACGGACAGTTACACCCGCCAAGGTGATTTTCAGTACATTTTGTTGTACACTTATAAGTAACCTTCCAGCTATAGCTTTATGACATCTTGAATTTTTATTATGAAAAATGCCCATTCACGGTGGATAAAAGTGGTGGACTTAGTGCAAAATCATAATTTTTTTGCAGGAAAAGCAAAAACAACTTGCAAAATCAGCAGAAAAGGTATACAATATAAAATATGCAATATGTAAATTATTATTCGATATAAACGGGAGGATTTATTTATGCTGTTATCTGAAATGACAAAAGAACAGTTGCTTGAATTCAAAAACAAGGTTCAGGCTGAATATGAGGACGTAAAGGGCAAGGGTCTCAGCCTTAATATGGCGAGAGGTAAGCCATCTTCCGACCAGCTTGACCTGGCTATGCAGATGCTTGCTGCCGTAAACAGCTATGACGCAGATTATAAGGCTTCAGACGGGACAGACTGCCGTAACTATGGCGGACTTGACGGAATTATTGACGCAAAGAAGCTGTTCGCTGAAATGCTTGACGTTTCAACTGATGAAGTTATCGTTTGTGGTAACTCAAGCCTGAATATTATGTATGACACTATCGCAAAATGTATTATCTTCGGCGTTGACGGTGAACAGAAGCCTTGGAAGGATTATGAGAAAATAAAATGGCTTTGCCCTGCACCTGGCTACGACAGACATTTTGCAATCTGTGAAAGCTTTGGCATCGAAATGATTACCGTACCTCTCAATGAAGATGGCCCTGATATGGATGTAGTTGAAAAGCTGGTGGCTGAAGACGACACAATCAAGGGTATCTGGTGTGTACCAATGTACTCAAACCCAACAGGTATCACATATTCAGACGAGGTTGTAAAAAGATTTGCTAACCTTGCTCCAAAAGCTAAGGACTTCAGAATTTTCTGGGATAACGCATATTGTATCCACCACCTTTCAGATACACCCGATAAGCTTCTTAACCTCCTTGCAGAAGCTAAGAAGAACGGTAAGGAAGATATGGTTTACACATTCGCTTCAACTTCAAAGATTACTTTTGCAGGTGGCGGTATTGCAGTTCTTGCAACATCAGCTAAGAATGTTGAATATATGAAATCCCTTATGACAGTTCAGACTATCGGCTTTGATAAAATCAACCAGCTGAGACACGCTAAGTTCTTTGGGGATTATAAGGGACTTATGGAGCATATGGATAAGCATAAGGAGCTTTTACAGCCTAAATTCCAGATGGTACTTGATATGCTTGATAAGGAGATTGCACCACTTGGTATCGGTAAATGGCATAAGCCAAACGGTGGCTATTTCGTAAGCTTTGATACAATCGACGGCTGTGCAAAGAGAGTTTGTCAGCTTTGTAAGGAAGCAGGCGTTGTGCTTACGGGAGCAGGTGCTACCTTCCCATATGGCAAGGACCCAAAAGACAGCAACATCAGAATTGCACCAAGCTTCCCACCTGTTTCAGAGCTTGAATCAGCAATGGAAGTGTTCACACTTGCAGTTAAGCTTGCAACAGCTGAAAAAATGCTTGAAGAATAAAATCCAAGAAGTTTCAAACGATGAGTGTAGGGGCTGTTGCCCACATCAGCCCGAATAAATTAATACTACCCTAAAATATCAGCAGGAAACAAAAAAGTTTCCTGCTTTTTCTTTTTTTGTGTTGTAAAGCCCCGATTTTCGTGATATAATAGTATCAAACAATTAAAGGACGGAAATTTTTATGATAAGATTTAAAAACGGCAGAGTTTTAACTATGACCAATGGCATTGAGGTTGAAAACCTCGAAGTCTGGGTAGATAATGATAAAATCGCATTTGTGGGTACTCCTGATGATGAGATGCTTAAATCTACAGCATTTGAAAGAGAAATCGACCTTGAGGGAAATCTTCTTATGCCCTCCTTCAAGAATGCTCATACCCATTCGGCTATGACATTCTTACGTTCATTTGCTGACGATATGCCTTTGCAGGATTGGCTTTTCAAGCAGGTTTTCCCAATGGAAGCAAAGCTGACAGGTGATGCAGTCTACTGGCTCACAAAGCTGGCGATTTTAGAGTATCTCACAAGTGGCGTTACGGCTAATTTTGATATGTATTTTGAGCACGAGGATTATGTTAAGGCTCATATCGAATCAGGCTTCCGTACTGTTCTTTGTGGCTCTGTAAGTGGCGATAAGTCCAATATCCAGCGTCTTGAGGGCTATTATAACAGATTTAACGACATTGACCCTCTTGTGTCTTACCGACTTGGCTTCCACGCAGAGTATACTGCCGATTTTGAGCTTATGGAAGCTGTGGGAGAGCTGGCAAACAAATATAAAGCCCCTGTTTCCGTTCATAACTCTGAGACGGAAAAAGAGGTCAGAGAATGTATTGAAAAATACGGCAAAACACCCACCGAGCTTTTTGACTCCCTTGGTATCTATAACTACGGTGGTGCAGGCTTCCATTGCGTTCATTTCACCGAAAATGATATGGACATTTTCAAAGAACGAAATGTATATTCCGTAACCTGTCCCGGGTCAAATGCCAAGCTTGCAAGTGGAATTGCCCCACTTTGCAGAATGACTGAAAAAGGCGTGCACCTTGCTATCGGTACAGACGGACCTGCAAGTAACAACTGCCTTGATATGTTCAGGGAAATGTTTCTGATGACAGCACTCCAGAAAATCCAGCAGAATGATGCGGCTGCCTTTTCTGCCGATAAAGTTCTTTATGCTGCAACTGTTGGTTCAGCAAAAGCTATGGGACTTGATGACTGCACGGATATTTCCGTAGGAAAACAAGCTGATTTGATTGTAATTGACCTGTGCCAGCCGAATATGCAGCCTTTGAACAACATAAGCAAAAATCTTGTTTACAGTGGCTCAAAGCAGAACGTAAAAATGACAATGTGCGCAGGAGAAATCCTGTATGAAAACGGCATTTTCCATATTAATGAGGAAGCACAGCGAATTTATACAAAAGCAAACGAGATAATAAATTCATATAAATAAACGCAAAAAAGCACACTCTTACGGGTGTGCTTTTAAATTTTTTATGAATATGTTGTAAATTTCTGTTCATAATGAGACGTTTGCGT
>DEPR01000028.1:9727-9971 GCA_002358895.1 Ruminococcus sp. UBA3387
TGCGTGCAAAAAAACCTTAAAAACCCACTATTAGTGAAAGGGTATTTTAGTTCTATTGTTTTATCAAAAATAAAAGGATGAGGTTCAAATTATCCTCTGCGAGGACGGAACTTACCTAATTCACAAACGAATACGTGAAATGGTGCAGGGGCTGATGCCCAACATACAACGTATGTTTATCAGCCCGTAACATTTAATAATCCTACTTTTAAAGAAGTTAAATAGCTTCCACCGCAAGCTCACC
>DEPR01000075.1:0-6825 GCA_002358895.1 Ruminococcus sp. UBA3387
TTATTTTCATAATAATATCTGAGTCTTAATAAGGGGGTAAAGATGTGAGATTGATTGTAATTGTCAGGACCTTGTTTTTGGCATTAATAACATTTTTGATAATTTTGCAGTTGGCTTTTGTTATTGATAAATATGTTGATTCGGTTGTAGTGTCTTTGCCGAAATATGAGGAACGAGAAAAGTATAGTTCTACAGACTTCGGAAATGAAATCAAGTATATGAAATTTCATTATTCAGATGTTGGTGCCGATGAGTTGAATAATAGCCCTTATCTGAGACCTGTCAACGAAAAAAATGTAGCTTCTGTTCGTTCGCATATTTCTCACTATGAGCGTTATGCCCACAAAGACACTGAATTTTTGAAATCTTATGATTTTGATATAGATACGATTGAAAAGGGCGACTATTTTTATGTGGATGCATTAGACCTTTATGATTACGGTAGCCCTTATTCTGATGATTATAAAATTTATTATTTCGATATAGAAACTCAGACTTTGTACTATTTTTATAACAAATTAGAGATAAAACCAAATTAACGGTATTGCATTTGCAATACCGTTTTTGCTTTGTTTGAATATAATATAAAAAAGTTAAGTGAGGTTTTGTTATGAGAGAAATACCGTATAATCGTGAAAAAGTAGTGGATTATGCCGAAAAATGGGCGTTCAACAGAAATCCCCGTTATTATGATTTTGAAAATATAGGTGGAGATTGCACTAACTTTGCCTCCCAGTGTGTCTACGCAGGCTGTGGTGTGATGAACTATACAAGAACATACGGCTGGTATTATAACACCATCAACGACCGTGCACCTGCCTGGACAGGAGTGGAGTATCTCTATAATTTCCTCACAGGTAATAAAGGCGTGGGGCCATATGGCGTAGAAACAAGTTTTGCAAATGCTCAAAGGGGAGATATTATCCAGTTTGGCAACGGACAGGGGCATTTTTACCATTCACCTGTTGTTGTGGCTGTGGGGGAGAGCGAAATCTACCTTGCCGCACATACCTACGACGCTTTTATGCGACCCCTGAGCAACTATACCTATGAAAAGGCAAGGCTTATTCATATTATAGGGGCACGAAGCAGGATTTAGCCTTTAAGTATGTTTTCGATAGCCTCAAGCTCTTCTGAGGTGAACTCTGTCTTGTGTATAGCTTCAACGTTCTCAACAATCTGCTCAGGTCGGCTTGCACCAATGAGAACAGTTGTAACCTTGCCTTCACGGAGTACCCAGGAAAGAGCCAGCTGTGAAAGCTTCTGTCCACGGTTACGGGCAATTTCGTTAAGTGCGTTGAGCTTTTTCAGCATTTCCTCATTAAGCTCCTTGCCAATCCAGGTGTTCCCCTTGCCTACACGGGAATCCTCAGGTACACCATTGAGATAACGGTCGGTGAGAAATCCCTGGTATAACGGTGAAAATACAGCAAGTCCAATACCCTTGTCATAAGCGAAATCACGAAGCCCGTCATCTTCAATCCAACGGTTGAGCATAGAATATGAAGGCTGATTTACGATAAAAGGCGTTCTCAGCTCCTCAAAAATTTTCATTATTTTCTTGGTGTCAGCCTTGTTGTAATTTGAAATGCCAACATAAAGAGCCTTCCCCTGCCTTACAGCCTGGTCAAGTGCAAGAGCAGTTTCCTCAAGTGGCGTTTCAGGGTCTCGGACGTGATGATAGAAAATGTCCACATAATCAAGCTTCAGCCGTTTCAACGACTGGTCGAGGGAGGAAAGCAGATATTTTCTTGAGCCGTTTTTGTCGCCATAAGGTCCCGGCCACATATCATATCCTGCCTTTGTGGAAATACAAAGCTCATCTCTGTATTTTCTCATACCTCTGTCAAGCACAAGAGCGAAGTTTTCTTCAGCGGAGCCTGCATAAGGACTGCCGTAGTTGTTTGCAATGTCAAAATGAGTGATACCAAGGTCAAAAGCTGTGTGGCACATCTTTTCAATGTTATCAAAGCTGTTCTGATAGCCGAAATTCTGCCACAACCCCAACGATACGGCAGGTAGCTTCAACCCACTCTTACCACAACGGTTATAAATCATATTGTCATACCTTTTCTCGTTAGCTGAATACATAAAACCAACCTTTCTGTAAAAATGTGTAGGTATGATAAAAGCTGCCTATGGGTTGGCAGCTTTTATCATAATAAAGGAAGATAATTAAAAATGAAATGTTTTCATTAGGAAGTAAGCGATTATTTAATTTGAATGTAGGATTTCATCAGCTCAACAGCACCCTGTATTCCTGTTTTGGAGGAGTTGATACAAAGGTCATAGTTCTTGGCTTCTCCCCATCTCATATCAGTATAGAAGTTATAATAGTGGGCACGACGTTTGTCGGTTTTCTTTATGAAATCCTCGACCTTGTTCTTTTCAATATCGTATCTTTCGAGTATTCTTTTTTTCTTTTCAAGCAGATTTCCCATTACAAAGAAATTAAGTACATCGGCATTTTCTTTCAGGATATAATCTGCACAACGGCCAACAATTACACAAGGACCGTTTTCAGCAATCTTCTTGATGGTGTCAAACTGTGCAAGAAACAGCTTGTGGTTCAAAGGCATTTCAGGATTAATTCTGCCTTCGGGAGAAACAGGGTAGTTGCCCATTACCAACGAATAAAGGAAGCTGTTTGTGTAGCTTTCGTCATTGGATTCAAAAAGCTCCTGGCAGATTCCGCTTTCTTTAGACGCCATCTCAAGAAGTTCTTTGTCATAAAAAGGAATGTCCAGTTGTTCAGCAAGCAACTTTCCGATTTCTCGTCCGCCACTTCCGAACTCACGACTGATGGTAATAATGTGCTTCATAAACAGCCCTCCTTTTTTATGAAATCTATTTACCTTTTTTAGCATAAATATATTATAGCACACTTTTTGTAATTTGTATACAATTTTTTTAAAAAATACTACACAAATTTGTGCATTATGTTTTGTGCAAATTTTATAACAAATTTGCCTTTTTGATGGTTTTGTGCTATAATATAAATTGAATTATTATGTTTTTACGAAGGAAACGATTATGGAACAGATAAAAATCGGCGATATTCTGATAGATAAAACATCGGCGTTAGCACCAATGGCGTCAGTTGCTGATAAAACATACCGACTTTTGTGTAAGGAGTTCGGTGCAAGCTACCTTGTCAGCGAGATGATTTCATCAAAAGGTCTTTGTTATGGCGATAAGAAAACTGCAAGGCTTTGTGAGATTGAAACTGAGGAACGTCCTATGGCTTTACAGCTTTTTGGCGAAGAGCCGGTTTTTATGGGAAAAGCAGCGTATCTGCTCAATAAGTATAACCCTGACATAATTGATATAAATATGGGCTGTCCTGTGCCGAAGATTGCAGGTAACGGCTCGGGGTCAGCACTTATGAAAACACCGAAGGTTGCTTTTGAAATTGCAAGAGAAACGGTGAAGAATGCAAGTTGCCCCGTAACGGTAAAAATCCGTGCAGGCTGGGATAGTGAGAATATAAACGCTGTAGATTTTGCAAAAGGCTTGGAGCAGGCTGGCGTTTCGGCGATTGCTGTCCACGGCAGAACCAGGAACCAGATGTATTCGGGGAAAGCCGACTGGGAGATAATCAGGCAGGTGAAAGAGGCTGTAAGCATACCTGTTATCGGCAACGGAGACGTGAAAATTCCGCAGGACTGTAAGGCAATGTATGAACGGACAGGCTGCGACCTTGTTATGATTGGCAGAGGCTCTTATGGCAGGCCCTGGATTTTCCGTGAAGTTGCACACTACCTTGAAACAGGTGAGCTTTTGCCTGAAATGTCTCTGGACGAAAAAATGGCTGTTATGCTGAAGCACGGAAAAATGCTCTGTGATTATAAGGGCGAAAAGCAGGGTATGAAAGAAATGCGGAAGAACGTTGCCTGGTATATAAAAGGGCTTCCGAATTCTGCGAAAATGCGTGGGGAATGTGGACTGCTGAATGAATATGCGGACCTGGAAAAAATGGTGGAACAGATATTGGAAAGGACATAAATATGGGAAAGCTTTTTGTGGTTGGAACACCGATAGGAAACCTTGGAGATATGACCTACAGAGCAGTGGAAACGCTGAGAACGGTGGATTTTATCTGTGCAGAGGACACAAGGGTTACAGCGAAACTGCTTAATTATTTTGACATAAAGACACCTGCTGTCAGCTATCACGAGCATAATGCAAAAACGGCTGGAGAAATGGTAACAAACAGGATTTCAGCAGGGGAAGACTGTGCCATTGTAACAGATGCGGGAATGCCTTGTATTTCCGACCCGGGCGAGGAGCTGGTGAAGCTGTGTGCAGAAAAGGGCATTGAAATAAACGTTGTGCCCGGTCCGTCAGCAGTTGTGTCAGCCCTGGCAGTCAGTGGACTTGATACATCACGATTTGCATTTGAAGGCTTCTTGTCAGTTACAAAAAAGCAGAGATTTGCTCATCTTGCAGAGGTGAAAAACTGCACATCCACAATGATTTTTTACGAAGCTCCCCATAAGCTTCTGTACACATTAAAAGATATGCTTGAATATTTCGGCGACAGAAAGATTTCCCTTTGCCGTGAGCTTACAAAAATTCACGAGGAGATTTTCAGAACTACCTTGTCTCAGGCTGTTGAGCATTATACAGTAAATAAGCCGAAGGGTGAGTTTGTCCTTGTGATAGAGGGTGCAAAGGCAGAGGATATTCTCCAGGCTGAAACTATTGAGCAGGCTTATGAGCAGGTTAAGGCACTGGTTGAAAAGGGTATGCGTGGTGCCGATGCCTGCAAGGAAATTGCAAAGGCTACAGGCTTTTCAAAGGGCGAGCTTTATGCTATGCTTGTTGAGGAAAAGGCTAATGGATAGAAGTGAATTTATACTGCGTGAAATAGAGCTTCACGAATGTGATGCATTTTTTGAGATAGAAAAGGCTTGCTTTTCAGACCCCTGGGCAAGGGCTGATTTTGAATATCAGATTACAAGTCCCAATGGGAAAATAATCGGAGCTTTTCAGGGCGAAAAGCCAGTCGGTTTTGTAAATGTGCAGTATATTGTCGGTGAGCTGACGGTGAATAATATCGCCGTAATGCCTGAATATAGGGGTCAGGGACTTGGTGGCAGACTGCTGGAGTATGCTTTTGAAGCTTATCCTGAAACTGAGGTTGCTTTGCTTGAAGTGAGAAAAAGCAATATTTCTGCACAGAAGCTTTATAAAAAATATGGCTTTGAAAAAGTGGGAGAACGAAAGAACTATTACAGCAACCCCACAGAAGATGCTATACTTATGACAAAGAAAATGGGAGACGGGAATGAATTATACTGATTTGACTTTTGAAAAGCTGGGCAACGGTATAGAAATATGCGTTTCATCGGAGCATCGCTTCGGTACTGACGCATTTCTGCTTGCTGATTTTGCAAAACCACGTCATAAGGACAAGGTCTGCGATTTCTGTACGGGGAGTGGCATAATCGCCCTTCTTATGGAAAGAAATTTTCATCCCGAACATATCTATGCAGTTGAAATTCAGGAAAAGGCTCATATTCAGCTTAAAATGTCTCTTGAGCGTTCGGGTATAACCAATATTACCCCGATTTCAGGGGATCTGAAAAACTGGAAAGCCCAGCAGGAGCTTGATCTTATAACCTGCAATCCACCTTATAAGATTGACAACACAGGTGCAAAAAACGACCTTGAGGCTGTGTCTATTGCAAGGCACGAGATGATGTGTACCATTGATGACGTGTGCAACTCGGCAGCGAAGAACCTGAAATTCGGTGGCAGGCTTTGTATCTGCAATCGTCCTCAGAGGCTTTGTGATATAATGGTGGCAATGAGGAATGCAGGGCTTGAGCCGAAAAGAGTAAGATTTGTATCCAAAAATCCTGAATCTGCACCCTGGCTTGTGATGGTGGAGGGCAGAAAGGGTGGCAATCCGTTTTTACAGGTTGAGCCACAGCTTTTTACCCACGACAAAAACGGGGAGTATACAGATGAGATGAAAAGGATATATCAGTTGACAGATGACAATTGACAATGGACAATTCAGAGGTTAAACTATGCTTGGAAAAATCGTTAAAGTTATTGTAGATAGACCTATGGGAAGCTATCACCCTGAGCATAAAGATATGTATTATCCCATTAATTACGGATATGTTGAGGGAATAATCGCACCTGATGGTGAAGAACAGGACGCATACATATTGGGAGTGGACAAACCTGTAAAAGAATTTGTCGGCAAGATAATTGCCATTGTTCATAGGCTTGACGATATAGAAGATAAATGGGTTGTAGCACCTGAAATTGTTTCATTAACCAAAGAAGAAATAATGAAGCTAATTAATTTTCAAGAACAGTATTTTAAATCAGAAATAATAATGTAAGTAAAATCCACTAAAACGGAGGAACAAAAATGAAAATACTTGCTATAGAAAGCTCGTGTGATGAAACTGCCTGTGCAGTTGTGGAGGACGGCGTAAAGGTCCTTTCAAATATAGTTGCAACGCAGATTGACGAGCATAAGCTGTATGGTGGCGTTGTGCCTGAAATCGCATCACGCCGTCATTGTGAGAATATATCAAAGGTTGTGGAAATGGCACTTGTTGAGAGTAAATGTACCCTTTCGGATATAGACGCTGTTGCAGTAACCTATGCACCGGGGCTTATCGGAGCTTTGCTTGTGGGAATTAGCTATGCAAAAGGACTTGCTATGTCGGCAGGAAAGCCTTTGATTGACGTTCATCATATTGCCGGGCATATTGCCGCAAACTATATATCACACCCCGACCTGAAGCCACCTTATCTTTGCCTTGTGGTGTCAGGAGGGCACAGCCATATAGTGGAGGT
>DEPR01000075.1:6994-7482 GCA_002358895.1 Ruminococcus sp. UBA3387
ACTGGGCAACCCCGATGCTTATAAGCTTCCTCGTCCGAAAGTGCAGGGAAGCGAGTATGATTTCAGCTTTTCGGGACTGAAAACAGCAGTAATAAACCTTGTGCATAACGCTAAACAAAAGGGCGAGGAGATAAACCGAGAGGATTTGGCAGCCTCGTTCCAGCAGACTATTTCAGAGATTCTTGTGGACAAAACAATGAAAGCCGCAGAGGAATATGGATATAATACTATTGCCCTTGCAGGTGGAGTTTCAGCCAATTCGGGCGTGAGAAAAACGTTGCAGGAGGCCTGCGACAAGCGTGGGTATAAGCTTTATATGCCTGATTTCAAGTATTGTGGAGATAATGCGGCAATGATTGGCTGTCAGGGATATTTTGATTACCTTGCAGGTAAGCGTGCAGATGAAACGCTGAACGGTGTCGCAACACTGTCGTTGGATAAATTGAGTGAGCAGGATTGTTAATATCGAGGTGCCAATATGAAATTAT
>DEPR01000092.1:0-3436 GCA_002358895.1 Ruminococcus sp. UBA3387
AAGATAAAGGAGAAGTAAATGAAAAAAGAGAAAAAGAATAAATCCAAATCCATAAATATAATTTTTTTTGTACTTTGTTTTTTACTCGGTTTAGCGATAGGATATGTGGGAGGTCAGTTTGCTGTCAGTACCACTGAAATGGTATTGCTGTTGGTGGCATTGTTTCTGTTTGAGTTTGTTTCATTTATAATCCACGAAGCAGGGCATCTTGTAATGGGACTTTTGACCGGTTATGAATTTTTATCATTCAGAGTGGGAAGTTTTACTTTACTTAAAGAAAACGGCAGGTTTGTCAGAAAGAAGTTTTCTATTGCAGGCACAGGTGGACAATGTCTTATGAAAGTAAAGGAGACGGAAAAGCCTGAAGATATGCCTTATTTCTGGTATCATTTCGGTGGTGGCTTTTTCGATCTGATATCTGCGGTTTTACTGTTTATTATCGGCATAGCATTAAACAATGACTTTTTTGCATATATGTTGATTGTATTTTCTATATGGTCAGCTTTTATTGGATTGATAAACCTTATTCCTATGAAATCTGCAGGTGTACCAAATGACGGATATAACATTTATCTGCTTCATAAATCACCTGAAAACCGAATTCTTATGTATCGTCAGCTTCTGATAAACGGTAATCTTTATGATGGAAAGCGTCTGGCAGATTCAGATGACAAGCTGTTTGAGATTAACGGGAATTTTGATGACAATACCTTGAAAACAGCAATATACATTTTAAGTGCAAACAAAGATTTTGCGTTACTTGATTTTTTAAGTGCAGAAAGAAAGTTCGAAGCTGTTATAAACTCAGACAATATTATTGAGTTATATAAAAACGAATGTAAGTGTGAGCTTATGTTCTGCAAGATTATGAATGGCTGTGATATTTCAGAAGTTGAAAGCTTATATGATAAAAAGCTGAAGGCTTACATCAAAAACACCGAAAAGACATATATCTCAAGAAAGCGTTTGATGTATGCTTATTATCTGATTGTTAAAAATGATATAAGTCGGGCAGAAAAAGAATATGACCTTGCAGTTAAAATGGAAAATACATATCCTTGCAAGGGTGAATATGATTATGAAATGGATATTATACATTACATAAAGAACAGGGAAAGCAATTAATGCTTTCCCTGTTTTGTGGTTAATCAATATGATTCATATACATATATGCTTTCCCGTCTTTCTCAACCAAAATAATGTGTGTCAATGCAGTTTTTTTACCAGTACCTCTTTTGGGAGATGCTATTCTTTCATATGAAATTTTTACATCGCTTTCGTTTATATTCCACCAGTCAATATACTTTTTGGTATCGGTAACAATAGTTTGCATATATGAGTCATATCGTTTTACTGTATAGTTGTCGGGCAGTTTTAGTTCGTTCAATGAGGTTGGTCCAAGCAAAACTTTATATGCAAATTCACCATCTTTTTTATATCTTTCAACAATAGTACTGTCAGTCGGTAATTCTAAGTCAAAATAAAACCGTATTCTTTCACTATCAGACATACCCAATGTAGGATAATACTTATTTATATGCCTGATTACCGAAAATGAAGCCAGTCCGATTAGAACAAGAGCTATCAGAAAACAGAGACAGGATTTCGTTGATTTTTTCATAAAACCAGCTCCTTTATGGTTTTATTCTGAATATTCAAATGCCTGAATTGCAAAGTCTTCGACCCAGTCTGTGCCAATGAGATAAAAATACTCGTCAATATATGTGCAACGTAAAGCAGTATATGGATTGCAATATGGGTCATTATTTTCAAATGTGTATTCGTTGGTTATCTCAATCTGATTATCATTGACTTCGAAGGTTATTGCACCATCCTTACCGTAAAGCGAATTGTCAAACGGCAACGCATAGTAGCCTGTGTCATTATTTACCATAAATGCTTTCGGGTTATATTGAGCTTCGGAAAAGCAGTCTTTTATAACCTCGCTGTCAAGGACTGCAGGCTTTTCGGGGTCGCTTATATCAAACAAGGCAAGCTTTATTCCGTCAACCCATCCTCCGTCAGGCAAAGATGAGCTTGCATATCCTATTCCCAACAGGGTGTTTTCGTCAACAGGGTGAAGCATAGTTGAGAAGCCTGTTATTTCTACTTCGCCTTTGATTTCAGGCTTTGTGGGGTCTGAAAGGTCGATTACAAACAGTGGGTCGGTCTGTTCAAAGGTGATGACATATGCCATATCTCCAATAAACTTTACAGCTTCAATAAATTCATTTTTTGCAAAACCTGTAACACTTCCGACCTTCTTCAGATTTTCATCAAGTACAAACAGGGCATTGGCAGCATTGCCGTTGTTATCTGTATATGTTGTGGCAACACGGAGATAACCCTCCTTTTCGTCAAATGAATACTGATTGTTTGTATAACCCTTGACTTTTGTATCTGTTACAAACTCAATATTTCCCTCATTCAGGGTGAATTTCATAATTCTTGTTTCATATGTTTCAATAAAAGTTTCACCTGAGAAATAATTGTAGCTTTCGCTTGCAACATAGAGGTTATCCTGTGAGCAATAGATGTTAGTGCCTGCACCTAAAACAGCCATTGTATCGGTGAATGCCTTGCCGTTGTCAAGGTTATATGAGCTTACTACAACATAGCTTGCCGTATCAGGATTCTCTATACAGCAGATATCACCGGCAGGGATAAACACGGATTTATCATTATACGCAACAGATGGAACATAATCCTCTGTTTCTTTCGGTTTATCGTTTACGTTTTTGTTTGTGATAATATAAAGCTGGTTATCAATAATTCTTGATGAGATATAGTCTCCGTCCTGAGTCAGATTTGTCAGAAGCTGTGGAGCTGACTTATCGGAAACGTCATAAATCAGAGTACCTGTTTTCCCTGTTACGTCAACATACCAGAAATCATATGCTGTTGGTGCAGTATTCGGATAAGCACAGTTTATTATAAGTTTGTCTTTATACAGATACATATCACGGATATAGCCTTTGGACAACTCTGTTGTTGACACAGGGGTGACTGCATTTCCGTCTGCTTTAAAGATGGAAAATGACCTTGCAGAATCATAGGTTGCATAAATGTATTTCCCGTCGTTCTGGATTATATCTGCTTCATTAACGCCCTCAACCTGAGTATAGGTTTCTCCGTAGTGGTCCCCATCAGTTTCATAAACAGTATCTTCAGCAAATTCTCCGTTGAATGACTGAAAACTACCGGTTCCAAAATCTGTTCCGTCGTCTATAACACCTTCACCAATAAGGTATTCCTCTGCTTTATCCAACCAGATTTCAGGGCTATTCTTTTTCTGTATCTCCTCAATCTGCTTTTTTATTTCGGAATATTCATTATAGCTTGTGTTTTTGGACGAATAATCCATATTTTTAGGAGCAATAACAGGGGTGAAAAGGTCTTTCAGGGAAATAGCTGAAAGGACAATCACAACGCAGGC
>DEPR01000092.1:3511-11974 GCA_002358895.1 Ruminococcus sp. UBA3387
AAGAAGCCTTGAAATATTTTCTTTGTTCAGGGCATCAGGAGTAGGCAGAAATTCTTCGGATATTTTTTTCTTTATAAATTTCAGGTTTTGTTTATCTCGGTATTTCATTATAACTCACTCCAAAAAAGTTCTCATTTTTGACAGACTGCGTGAAAGCTTTGAACGGACACTTCCTGCTGTCATATTTTTTATTCTTGCAATCTCCTTGCTTTTCAGTCCGCCAAGTACAGCTAAAAAGACGATTTCTCTTTCATCTTTATCTAAATGTTCAAGAGCCTGCATAACTTCCGTTTTGTTTTCCATTTTTATTGTATTTGCAATATATGTATTGGATATTTCTCCGAATTCAACTGATTGTCGTAACTGAGCCTGAGAAGTAATATACTTGTTACAGCTACTATGGAGTATTGTAAATATCCAGGAGGAAAAGGAGTCTGCTTTCTTTAAGGAATTTATCTGTCGGAAGGCTGAAACCACACAGTCGGAAACTGCGTCTTTTGCATCGTTCACGTTCCCAAGCCGATAATAGGCATAGCGATAGAGCTTGTCTTTATATAATGTATAAAGCTCACCGAAAGCCTGTTTATCGCCTGCTTTGGATTTTAAAATCAACTGTCTTTCACTCAATCTTATCACCTCTTTTGACGCCGTCATATTATAAGTATATAATAAATGCCAAAGTGTTGCAATAGTTTTTAATTTTTCCCAAAAAAATTACCACAGGATATCCTGTGGCTTTTTTTATGAACATTGATTTATGAAAAAGGGTCATCGGGGACGCAGACCCCTACATTTTATTCAAACACTGATATAATCGTTTTCTCAGACTGTGGAGTAGAATATTCCCAGTGATGAAGCTCACCACCGTTTATGAAATATTTCAGCTTGAGAGGGAAGTCGCTGTTATCAAAAGTATCTACGATAATCAGTTTCACTTTCATCTTTTCGGGGATAATTGCTTTTATGTAAACGCTGGCTGCCTGACCCGGACGGACATTATCTCTCGGCTCTGCAAGCCCTGCAAGATTTGGTGTAAGCTCAATGAAAATGCCATAGCTTTCAACTGAACGCACAACTCCTCCCACAGTTTCTCCCGCACGGAATAGCTTAGCATTTTCTTCCCAGGTGCCAAGCAGTTCCTTGTGGCTGAGAAATACTCTGTCCCCCTCATTGGATTTCACTACGGTGAGAATGTCCTGACCATTATAGAATCTGTCATTGGGGTGGGAAATTCTTGACACGGAGATTGCGTCAATGGGGATAAGCGAGGGTATGCCACAGCCGATGTCCACAAAGCATCCGAAAGGCTCAAGATGGGTAACCTTGGCAGGTATGACCTGACCTGCAGACAGCTTTGAAACAAAGTTTTCCATACATTCTTCCTGGGCGAGCCGTCTGGAAAGGGTGTATACAGGTGTGCCGTCGGTTTCGTGAACCACATTCATAATCTTGAAGCACACAGGCTTATTTACCCTTGAAAGCAGGGCTATATCACGGGTTGAACCGTCCTCAATGCCCATTGCACCTTCAATTCTGGGAATGACCCCTTTGCCACAGGGTATGTCAACTACAAGATTATGCTCACTGTCGCAGATAACGGCAGGTGCTTCAAGAATAATATCCCTTGCAAATGCTTCTGCCATACCCTGTTCCGTCTGGATATATCGTTTGTTCTCCTTGGTACAATACAATTTTCCCTCAGGCAGATACTTTTTCATTTAGACCATTCCTTTCAATAAATTTCTGCTGATATTTTTTGCAGAAATTTTTGTTGTTTGCAAATTGTTACTTTTTCAGTTCTCTAAATTTTATGCTTTGTAACCGTTTTTTAGTACAGTTAATGTTACAAATCCCGTATTTTCGAAGGTTTTTTCAAAAAAATTCAAAAAAACCCTTGACAAACCTAAAAAAGTATGTTACACTATCGTAGTAATTTGTAATCAATTTGTAACAAATCAGCAAGTTCGATTACAAATTTAATACATAAAAATAATGTATTGATAATATAATTAACTGAGTACCGAAAAGGTACGCAAATTTGAAAGGAGTGAAGTGGCTTCACATCGAGCAAATGTGAAAAAGCCGTATTTTTTATGAATACCAAGTTAATTAACAACTTAAAGAAATCAGTAGTAAAGGTTAGTTCTTGTCTTATGGCAGCTTGTATAGCTGTAACTATTGTAGGTGCTGAGGTAAATGTATCGGCTGCAGAAGCTGAAACAACCACAACGGCAACTACTACAACAGCTACAACAACTGTTAAAAAGGTTTCACTTTCAAAGCCAAAGCTTATATCTGCAACAAGATATGAAAACGGTGATACACACCCATTCAACAAGCAGACAAACACTCTTGTTGTTAGATGGAATGCTGTAAAGAATGCAAAGCAGTATCAGGTGTATGTAAAGGGCGGAAAGTACAAGAACTGGACTAAATACAAGACTGTAAATGCAAAGTACACAAAATGCACAGTTACAGGACTTAAGAGAGCTACTGAATATACATTTAAGGTGAGAGCAGTTAACGGAACATCATACAGTGCTTTCTCAGGCAATCAGCTTCTGAAAACAGCAAGAATGGACTTTGACAGAGCAGGCTGGGAGGCAATGTGCCGTATAGTTTATCACGAAGTCGGACAGATTAACAACTCAACCTGGGATAAGCCTATGGTTTATGTTTCCGACTGTATCGTAAACAGATACTCAGCTGCTAAATATTACAGTGGAAGCAACGCTTGGAAATCTTCATACAGAAATTACTCAAACATTCAGAGCATTATTTACAACAGCGGTGGGTTTATGTCATCAGCAGGTCTTACAAGAGACGGTGCAACATATGCAAGAGTTCCTGCAAGAGTAAAGAATGCAGTATACAGTGCAGTTTATGATGTTACTTCATATAAGGGCATAAAGCACGACTATGATATTTATTTCTGGAGCAACACAAGCTACAGACCTAACAGCTACAAGGTTGCATATTCCTACAGAATTCCTTGGGGATATTTCAACATCTGGAGAAGCTATTGGGGTTAATAGGGAATAAAAAATGAGCCTTATCGGGATTTCCGACAAGGCTCTTGTTTTTTGTTTAGTTTATACCTTCAGCGAATGTGATTGGCACTCCGAAAAGCACGCCTGCATTAGGTTTTGAGAGGTCGCCTGTAACGCTTGTAATTGCTTTCTTTGCAGCCTCTACCTGTTCATCGTGTACGGCAACGAAAATAGTCTTGCCTTTCTGTGAAGCATCTTCACCGTTGAGTATCTGACGAAGTACTCCAATCATCGGCAGGCTGTCCATATCGGAAATTGACTTTGCCATACCGATACTGTCGATAGCTGTGCCACCCCTGATGCCTGCTTTTGCAAGCTCCTTCATAATTTCGTCTACAAGTTCTGTTCTCTTGATTACTAAAAATAATAGTTGCATTTGCGTTCTTCCTTTCTTATGTATATTTATCTTTTTATAAATGATGCTGCTACCCAGTCTTCTTTTTCACGGATTTCTGTCAGCTCAAAGCCTTTTGTTTTTATAACGTCAAGCACTTCGTCCTTACGACTGTCGATAATGCCTGAAACGATAAGTGTGCCGTTATCCTTCAGAAAGCCCCCGAATTTGTCGCTCATTGCAATCAGCACATCAGCAACGATATTTGCACACACAAGGTCATAACCTGTACCGATTTCTTCAACAAGCTTTTCGTCCTCGATTATGTTTCCACACTTTGCTGTATAAATTTCCTTTGAAATATGGTTCTTCTCTGCATTTTCTGATGCAATTTTAACGGAATTCTCGTCGATGTCAACAGCATATGCGGATTTTGCACCAAGAAGAAGCCCACCGATTGAAAGAATACCGCTTCCACAGCCTAAATCCAACATTCTGTCGCCGTTATTCAGGTTCTTTTCCACCAGTTCAAGGCAAAGCTGAGTGGTGTTATGCTGACCTGTACCGAAAGATGATGCAGGGTCAATCTCCAGTATTTTTCTCTTTTCGTCAGGGGCAACTTCTTCCCACGACGGCTTAATCAGAAGCTTTTCACCGATACAAAGTGGTTTGAAATACTGTTTCCAGTTGTTTGCCCAGTCTTCCTCCTTGACGTTATTGAGAGCATACTCAAGTCTGCCGAATTTATTGTCGGTATCTCTTGATTTGAGTGCTTTCAGTTCCAGCTTTATTGCCTCAAGGTTTTCAAGTCCCTGTGCATTTTCAGGGAGATACACGGTAACGGTAGTTTCGCAGTTTTTCAGTCCCATAAGGTCATCATCTATATAATCCCAGTTTACCGTTTTATCCGAGAGAAAATCCTCGAAATCTGCAGAATCCTTTATAACAAAGCCGTTGACGCCCATTCCAAGCAGGCTTCCTGTTACGGCTTCGATACCATCAGTTGTTGTAAAAATATCTATTTCAACCCAGTTCATTTTAGTCCATTCCTTTCCGATTTAACTTACATTATATCACAATTCGCTCGTTTTGTAAATAGATTTGAACATTCGACTGAGATAGAAAATTCCGGTTGATTTTTGTTTAACCTAAACAAAACACAGCGTTTCTGTAACCCTGTGTACAAACTCTTTTCACGGGATTATCATATTCTGCAGGGTGTTGAAAAAAGTGAAATAATGTGGTATACTTATTCTGTTAAATATGATTGAGGAGTGTAACTATGAGTGAAATCAGAGATATAAATTTATGGGAAACAGGTGCACAGAAAATTCAGTGGGTGAAGGATAATATGTCCCTGCTTCGCAGTATAGAGGAAGAATTCAGGGCTGACAAGCCTTTTGCAGGACTTAAGGTTGCTTTGTCTGTACACCTTGAGGCTAAGACTGCATATCTTTGCAAGGTGCTTGCGGCAGGTGGAGCAGAAATGTACATAACAGGAAGCAACCCGTTGTCAACACAGGACGACGTAGCTGCTGCACTGGTGCACGACGGACTTCAGGTTTTTGCCTGGTATGGGGCAACAGATGAGGAATATCATCGCCACATTTCACAGGTTATCAAGGCAGGTCCTAACATCATTATTGATGACGGTGGGGACCTTGTAAATCTTATTCACAATGAATATCCTGAGCTTATACCAAATGTAATCGGTGGCTGTGAGGAAACAACTACCGGAATTATCAGGCTTATTGCTATGAACAAGGAGAAAAAGCTGAAATTCCCTATGGTGCTTGTAAATGATGCGAAATGCAAGCATTTCTTTGACAACCGTTACGGCACAGGTCAGTCGGTCTGGGACGGCATTAACCGTACAACCAACCTGATTGTTGCAGGTAAAAACGTTGTAGTTGCAGGCTATGGCTGGTGTGGCAAGGGCGTTGCTATGCGTGCAAAGGGACTTGGTGCTTCGGTAATTATCACTGAAGTTGACCCGATAAAGGCTCTTGAGGCTGTGATGGACGGTTTTAAGGTGATGAAGATGGAAGAGGCTGCAAAGGTGGGAGATTTCTTCGTTACTGTAACAGGCTGTAAGGATGTTATCACCGAAAAGTCCTTTATGAATATGAAGGACGGTGCAATTCTTTGCAATGCAGGTCATTTTGACTGTGAGGTTGACGTTGCAGGGCTGAAAAAGATTGCTGTTGATAGCAAGGTTGCAAGAAAGAACATTGACGGATATAAGCTTTCAAACGGCAACTGGCTTTATGTTATCGGTGAGGGCAGACTTGTAAATTTAGCTGCAGGTGATGGACATCCTGCTGAAATTATGGATATGTCCTTTGCTATTCAGGCTTTGTCGGCTGCTTATCTTGTGAAAAACAGAGGCAAGGTACAGGATATGGTTATCAATGTTCCTGATGAGATTGACAGGGAGGTTGCACTCAGAAAGCTGAAATTCTGGGAGCTGGAGATTGACACGCTTACTGAGGAACAGGAACATTACCTCAACAGCTGGGAGGTCTAATAGTTAAGACTGTAGGGGACGGCGTCCTCGACGTCCCGTTATATGAACATCAGATATTTACGGCGTACCAACATATTTTGTATGTTTGGGCATCACCCCTTACCTTTTGAATTTATGAAATTATCAAAAATTACAAATATAATCCGGTTTTAAAATCAATAATTCTGTGCAAATTAATCTTATGAGAATTTATCATAAGGAGGTGGAGATTTGCACAGAATTTTTTTGAAATATTTTACGGTTTTCGCTGTTGGTGCGTTGGTTTATGGTTTTCTTGAAGTTGCAGGCAGAGGCTATACCCATATAAGTATGGGACTTCTGGGTGGGCTTTCGATGGTGGCAATTCACATTTCAAATGACGCCAGACGGGAAGGGCTGAACTATTTTATCCAGATTGGAATTATTACACTGTTTATCACGTCCATTGAATTTATTACCGGGGAAATACTGAACGTACGGCTGGGTATGAACATCTGGGATTACTCTGAATTGCCACTAAATATTGACGGACAGATTTGCCTGCCTTTCGTGGTGCTATGGGCTGTTTTGTCGGCAATCGGTATAGCTTTCGATGATTTTCTGCGTTGGAAAATGTTTCGTGATGACAAGGATTTTGATTATCTGCGACGTAGCGTTTATAAGGAAAATGCAATATAAAAGAGCAGTTCAAAACGAACTGCTCTTTTTGTATATCAATCTTTTGTATACCACTTTTTAAGAACTGATTCTGCTTTTTTGCCGTAAACGGTAAAATCCTTGTTTTCGTGAGCCTTTTCTTCGGGTGGAAGAATTGCTTTCCAGTCCCACCAGAAATAGCCTGAAAACCAAGGTTTGTCCCAGGTTGCCCACATTGCTGACTCATAGAAATCTGCCTGCTCATCTTCGTCAAACGGGACATCGGGACGATGCGTGAAGTCGTAAGGATACTGGGTGCAACCCTGCTCATTACGAACTCCGATTTCTGCGAACATCACAGGCTTGCCGTAATATTCGTGGCATTTTTCCAGAATTTCAACCTTTGAAAGCCAGGCTTTTTTCATTGCATCAAGGCTTCTGTCCTCAGGACTTGATACGGTATAATATGCCGAAATTCCCACAACGTCCACATCCCCAAGCCAAGGAAATCTCATTTCATCGCCGTGGTTTACATTGTGCATAATTATTCCGTGATAAAGCTTTCTCACGTTTGCTATCATCTTTCTGCAATGGTCTGTCTGGGAATCCATTCCTTCCATTTCACAGCCTGTGCAAAGCATTTCACAGCCGGTTTCTTCAGCGATTTTTGCATAGTGAGCAATAAAATTGTTGTATGACCTGAACCAGTCTTCCCAATAGCTTTTGTTCTCCTTAGGGAAGTTGATTCTTGCTCGCCATACCCTGTCCATACAGTTAACAACTGGTTTAAGGCAGACTTTAAGCCCCATATCCTTTGCCATTTTTATTGCGTGAATTACGTCTTCGTCGGTCTGAGTAAATTTGAAGTCCGCAAAAATCCGTGTGGAATAATATGTTTCCTGAAAAACATTCACGGTAATGCATATCCAGTCAAGTCCGTTTGAGGCCAGTCTTGTCATTGAAGCCCGTGCAGCTTTCGTCTGATAATCGCCACTTCTCGAACACCAGCCCCAGGTGTATCCCTTGCAGAATAATCTATCCATAATTTTACCTCTCACAATATAAATTTCCTTTTCATAGTAACATATTATCCGATAGATTATATGACGAATTTGTAAAATGTTCGTGGATAATTTATTTTTTAATTTTTTCATATTTGTTAAATGTCAAAAAATGAAATATGAATAAATATATTGACATTTTTATTAAAATAGTATATAATTATGGTGTATAATTATGCGTATAGAAATTAATAAAAAATTAACATTTGTATAGGAGAGATTTGTAATGAAAAAAGCTCTAATCACAGGCGTTACAGGACAGGACGGTTCTTATCTTGCAGAATTGCTTCTTGAGAAAGGATATGAGGTTCACGGAATGATAAGACGTTCATCTGTAGATTATCGTGAACGTATTTCTCACATTGAGGATAACGAGAACTTCCATCTTCATTACGGAGACCTGGCTGACTCTATGAGCCTTATGGCTATTATCGGCAAGGTTCGTCCTGATGAAATATATAACCTTGCGGCACAGAGCCACGTTCAGGTCAGCTTTGATGTACCTGAATATACAGCCGACGTTGTTGCGACAGGAGTACTTCGTGTGCTTGAAGCAGTAAGACTTTGCGGGCTGGCTGATACCTGCCGTATCTATCAGGCATCAACCTCTGAACTTTACGGAAAGGTTGAGGAAGTTCCACAGAGAGAAACAACACCTTTCCACCCTTACAGTCCTTATGCTGTTGCAAAGCAGTATGGCTTCTGGATTGTGAAGGAATACAGAGAAGCATATAATATGTACTGTTGTTCAGGTATTCTGTTCAATCACGAATCTGAACGCAGAGGAGAAACCTTTGTTACAAGAAAAATCAGCCTTGCGGCTGCAAGAATTGCACAGGGACTTCAGGATAAACTTTATCTTGGTAACCTTTCATC
>DEPR01000092.1:12094-17098 GCA_002358895.1 Ruminococcus sp. UBA3387
GGTGAACAGCACAGCGTTCGTGAATTCTGTCAGCACGCATTCCATTATGCGGGAATTGAGCTGGAATTCAAGGGCGAAGGTATGGATGAAGTAGGTATCGACAAGGCAACCGGTAAGGTTGTTATTGAGGTATCACCTGACTTCTACCGTCCGACTGACGTTGTAAACCTCTGGGGTGATCCGACTAAGGCTAAGACAGTTCTTGGCTGGAACCCTACAAAGACAACCTTTGACCAGCTGGTTAAAATTATGGTTGAAAGCGATATGAAGAAGGCTGCGGCAGAAAAGGCAGCCAAGTAAACTTGTAACAGAGGGTATTTTTATGGAAAAGAACGCAAAAATTTATGTTGCAGGACATAGAGGAATGGTTGGTTCAGCTATTGTCCGTGCATTGGAAAATCAGGGATATACAAACATTGTTACCCGTACACACAAAGAGCTTGACCTGACAAGGCAGGATAAGGTTGAGGCTTTCTTTGAAGCAGAAAAGCCTGATTATGTTTTCCTTGCTGCTGCAAAAGTCGGCGGAATTGTTGCAAACAGTGAAGCTCTTGCAGATTTTATGTATGATAATATGATTCTTGAGATGAACGTTATTCACTCAGCCTGGAAAAATGGCTGTAAAAAGCTGATGTTCTTAGGCTCAAGCTGTATTTATCCGAGAATGGCTCCACAGCCGATGCCTGAAAGCTGTCTTTTGACAAGTGAGCTTGAAAAGACAAACGAGGCTTATGCGTTGGCAAAAATCAGTGGTCTGAAATATTGTGAGTATCTTAACAGACAGTACGGCACAGATTATATTTCGGTTATGCCAACAAATCTCTATGGACCTAATGACAACTATCACCCGACTCACAGCCACGTTCTTCCTGCACTTATCAGACGTTTCCACGAAGCAAAGGAAGCGGGACTTGAAAGTGTTACCTGCTGGGGTGACGGAACACCACTGAGAGAGTTCCTTTATGTAGATGACCTGGCTGATGCCTGCGTTTATCTGATGAATACATACAGTGGAAACGAAACTGTAAACCTTGGTTCAGGCAAGGAGCTGACAATCAAGGAGCTTACAGAGCTTGTGGCTGAAGTTGTAGGCTATAAAGGTGAAATCAAATGGGATACAACCAAGCCGAACGGTACTCCGAGAAAGTTGCTTGATGTAAGCAAGCTGGAGTCCCTTGGCTGGAAATACAAGACAGAACTGCCTGAGGGCATAAAATTGGCGTATGAGGATTTCTTAAACAACCCGATGAGAGCTGAAAGGTGATTTAATGAATATTATTCTTCTGTCAGGTGGAAGTGGAAAACGTTTATGGCCACTTTCAAATGATATTCGTTCCAAGCAGTTTATCAAGATGTTCAAAACCGATGACGGTGAATATGAATCTATGGTGCAGAGGGTGTACAGACAGATTAAGGATGTTGACCCTGATGCAAGAATTACAGTTGCTACGAGCAAAAAGCAGGTAAGTGAAATACGCAATCAGCTTGGTGAAAACGTGTCTGTGTGCGTTGAGCCTGCAAGGCGTGATACTTTTCCTGCAATAGTTTTAGCTTCGGCTTATCTTAATGAGGTCGAAAATATATCAAGGGACGAAGCTGTTATAGTCTGTCCTGTTGACCCTTATGTAGAGACGGTTTATTTTGAGGCGTTCAAAGACCTTTTTGACCTGGCACAGAACGGCAGTCATAACCTTACACTTATGGGAATTGACCCGACTTATCCGTCGGCTAAGTACGGCTATATTCTTACTAAAGATAAGGGTGATATTGCTGATGTATCTGCTTTTGTAGAGAAGCCGACTGAAGAAAAAGCCTTTGAGTACATAAAAGACGGAGCTTTGTGGAACGGTGGTATCTTTGCCTTCAAGCTGGGATATCTGCTGGATATTGCTCATCAGCATATTGATTTTAAGGGCTACAGCGATATATATGAAAATTATAAGTCGCTTAACAAGATTTCATTTGACTATGCTGTGGTTGAAAAGGAAAAATCAATCAAGGCTATGCGATTTACAGGACAGTGGAAGGACATCGGCTCCTGGAACACTTTTGCTGAGGAGATGGACGAGGCTGTAATCGGCAAGGCTGTACTCAGCGATAGCTGTGAAAATGTGAATGTTGTAAATGAGCTGAATATTCCTGTGCTTTGTATGGGCTGTAAGGATATGATTGTTGTTGCAAGCAACGACGGAATTCTCGTTTCTGACAAGAGTGAGTCAAGCTATATGAAAGCTTATGTTGACGAATTCCAACAGCAGGTTATGTATGCTGAGAAATCCTGGGGAAGCTTTACGGTGCTTGATATTCAGGAAGAAAGTATGACTATAAGAATTAATCTTATGCCCGGACACGGGCTTCACTATCACAGCCACGAGCATCGTGATGAGGTGTGGACAATAGTGAGCGGACAGGGCAGAGTTGTTCTTGACAATGAAGAAAAGATAGTAAAGCCCGGAGATATTATTACTATGGAAACAGGCTGTAAGCATACGGTTATTGCCGATACTGAAATGAGCATAATTGAAGTTCAGTTAGGCTCTGATATTGATGTAAACGATAAAACAAAATATAAACTATAAGGTGGAATAAGAGGTGTGATTATGAATCTGCAGATGAAAAATATGCTTATTGCTATTAAAAATGCACTTCATAACACATCTGAACCACTTGTTGAGCCTGATTATAAAGTAATATTTCAAAACGCCCTGAAGCAGTCGCTTCTGCCTATAGTTTTTCAGGGATGCTATGAACAGGCACAACGGGATAATTATGAAAAATTAGCATACGTCAGGACTGACGTTTATAATATTATTTCTATGCAGACGGTAATGGCGTATGCCTTTGCCGATGTGTATGAGAAGTTCCGTGAAAACGGAATCAGGGCTGTAGTGCTCAAAGGTATTGTCTGCCGTAGTTTGTATGGTGAACTTGGGAACTACAGAATTTCGGCTGATGAAGATGTTATAATTGATACAGCTGATTTTTACAAGGCGAAGGATATTCTTATTGGGAACGGCTTTGTGCTCGAAGATGAAAATCTGCCGTTGAATAATCTCGATGACGTTCAGGAAGCTACTTTTGTTGATAAAAGCAGTGGGCTGATACTGGAGTTGCATTTCAACTTTTTCAGCAACAGCAGTGAAATGTTCAAAAGGGTAAACCGTGAGTTTGAAAATGCGTTTGACAATAAGATTGCTGTCAGTATAAACGATGCAGACTTTTACACACTGGATTATACGGACAATTATCTGTTCTTGTTTTTCCATTTGTATAAGCATTTTCTTGGCTCAGGTGTTGGGCTTCGGCAGATAACCGATTTGCATATGTTTGAAACTTCTTATGGCAGGTTCATTGACTGGGACAGAGTTGAAGAAATGCTGAAAAGGTATTCTGCCTGGGGATTTTACGGCGATATTCTTGCTGTGGGAAATGAGTATTTAGGCTTTAAGCTTTCGCAGAGAAGTCCGAGGGTAAACCCTGAGATGCTTATTGATGACATTGAGCAGGCAGGCGTTTTCGGTGGAAAAACCGAGGCACAGCTGAGAAGTGCGGCTTTTACACGGACTGCACTTGATGACAAAAAGGACAAGGCTTTTCTCAAATGTCTGTTTCCATCGGTTGACAAGATGAAAAAAGGCTATCCTGAACTTTATGAAAAGCCATATCTGTTGCCTGTTGTGTGGGTGAAAAGGTTTGCTAAGAACATTGCAAAGTTTTCACGCAAAGGCAAATGGCAGGATTTAATTGAAACAAACAAGATTGCAAAACAGCGAAAAAAGCTGTTGAAGCAGTATGATATATTATAAACAGGAGTGTATTTATGGATTTGCAAATGAAAAATATGTGTATTGCAGTCAAAAATGCACTTCACAATACGGCTGATACGTTGGAAAACCCTGATTTTGACCTGATATTTGAATATGCATCAAGGCAGTCGCTTCTGCCTGTGGTGTATGAGGGTTGCAGTCGGGACAGGGCTTTTGGCACATATAAAAGCTCACAACAGCTGATGAACAGGATTTTTTCTGTGCTTTCTGTTCAGGCTCAGCGTACCGACGCCTTTGAGGAGCTGTATGGAAAGCTGATTGAGGGTGGAGTAAAGCCCTTGGTTTTAAAGGGACTTCTTTGCAGGTCCACATACGGGGAGCTTTGCGACCACAGGTCTTCGGGCGATGAGGACATAATGATTTTGCCTGAGGATTTTCAGAAAGCAAAGGTGATTTTAGCCGATAATGGCTATGTTCTTGAGGATGAGTATGTGGCAGAGGAAAATCTTTCAAAGATTCAGGAATTATCTTATATAAACCCTGAAAAAAGGCTGAGAATTGAGTTGCATTTCAACTTTTTCAGCGACAGCAATGACAAGCTGAAAATCATCAACAGATATTTTGAAAATAAGTTTGATGACGCTGTAACTTTTCAGGTTAATGGCAAAAATTATTACACTCTGGAATACACAAAGAATTATATATACCTGTTTTTTCACATTTACAAGCATTTTATCAGCTCGGGTGTCGGACTGAGACCGATGATGGATTTGTTTATGTTTGAAAAGGCTTACGGTGAGCATATCGACCGGGATACGGTCGAGAAGGCGATTAGGGACATTTCGGCGTGGAAGCTGTATGGGGATATAATTGCTATCGGAAACCGTTATCTTGGGTTTGATTTCAAGAACAGGAGTGCTGTAACGGATCCTGAAATGCTCATTGATGATATTCAGAACGCAGGAACTTTCGGCATTGAAAGTGAAGCACTTGCAAGAAGCTCATTATTTACTACGACTGCTGTATCCCACAAGGGGATAAAAAGATATATAAGATTTGTTTTTCCCGAACTTTCCTATATGCAGGGACATTATCCGATTTTATGCGACAAGCCCAAGCTTTTGCCTTTGTATTGGGTAAGACGACTGGCTTATGGAGTGGTTTTCCTGTTGAGAAAGGGTAAGAATGGCGAAAAGGATAATCAGTTCAGCGGTAAAAGAATTAAGCTTTTGAAAAA
>DEPR01000092.1:17191-19441 GCA_002358895.1 Ruminococcus sp. UBA3387
AAAATAGCAGTGGCTGGTACAGGCTATGTGGGATTAAGCATAGCTACACTGTTAGCACAAAATCATACGGTTTATGCTGTGGATATTGTGCCTGAAAAGGTGGATATGATTAACAAGAAGCTTTCACCTATTCAGGACGACTATATTGAAAAATATCTGGCTGAAAAGGATTTGGACTTAACTGCTACGCTGGACGCAAAAGAAGCTTATACAGACGCAGATTTTGTAGTTATCGCAGCACCGACCAACTATGACAGCAGGAAAAACTTTTTCGATACCTCTGCAGTTGAGACTGTAATTAAACTGGTAATGGAACATAATCCTCAGGCGATTATGGTTATAAAGTCTACAATTCCTGTAGGATATACTGAAAGTATCAGAGAAAAAACAGGCAGTAAGAATATTATTTTCAGCCCTGAGTTTCTCCGTGAAAGCAAGGCTTTGTATGATAATCTTTATCCCAGCAGAATTATAGTCGGTACTGATTTGAAGGATGAACGGCTTGTAAAGGCTGCCCATACGTTTGCTGAACTTTTGCGTGAGGGTGCAATAAAAGAGGACATAGACACTTTGTTTATGGGCTTTACCGAAGCAGAAGCAGTAAAGCTTTTTGCCAATACATATCTGGCTTTGCGTGTTTCCTATTTCAATGAGCTGGACACTTATGCAGAGATGAAAGGGCTGGACACTCAGCAGATTATTGATGGTGTTTGCCTTGACCCGAGAATAGGTAATCATTACAACAATCCAAGCTTCGGATATGGTGGATATTGTTTACCGAAGGACACAAAACAACTTCTTGCCAACTATGAGGACGTACCTGAAAATCTTATTGAGGCTATTGTCGAAAGCAATCGGACAAGAAAAGATTTTATTGCTGACAGAGTGCTTCAGAAGGCAGGTTATTACAGTTATGATGATGACAACGAGTTTGACCCTGCACAGGAAAAGGCTGTTACAATCGGAGTTTATCGGCTTACGATGAAGAGCAATAGTGATAATTTCCGACAGAGCTCAATTCAGGGCGTAATGAAACGAATCAAGGCAAAGGGTGCTAATGTTATAATCTATGAACCGACGCTTAAAGACGGTGAAACCTTCTTTGGAAGTGTGGTAGTAAACGATTTGGACAGGTTCAAAGCACAGTGCGATGCGATAATTGCTAATCGTTATGACAGCTGTCTTGATGATGTAATAGATAAAGTATATACAAGAGATATTTTTAAGAGAGATTAAACATTTTGGAGGTTTAATTATGAATTATATTATTTTTGGTGGCTCCGGCTTTATTGGAACACATTTAATCAATCTTTTGAAGGCTGAGGTAGTTAAGGAAGGCGACAGGATTTATGACCTGGATATTGTAATGCCGGGTGAAGAAGGTGTCGTTCCGGGTGTAGTAGAAAAAATTGACGGCGTTGAGTATGTAAGACTGGATGTCCGTCAGCCTATTGAATTTGACTTTACACCAACCGAAGATGATATAATTTTTAATCTGGCTGCTGTACATAGAACACCCGGACACGAGGATTATGAGTATTTTGAAACAAATATAAAGGGTGCCGAAAATGTTATTGCATTTGCTGAAAAACACGGTATAAAGAAAATCCTTTTCACAAGCTCTATTGCTCCATATGGTGCTGCTGAGGAGCTTAAAGAGGAAACTACATTGCCGACACCTAACACACCTTATGGCATCAGTAAGCTGGTAGCTGAAAAAATCCACGAAAAGTGGCAGGCTATCGACCCTGAAAGAGAGCTGACTATTGTACGTCCCGGCGTTGTTTACGGTAAGGGTGAGCACGGTAACTTTACACGTCTTTACTGGGGTATCAGAAAGAGATACTTCTTCTACACAGGACGTCGTGATACTATCAAGGCTTGCGTTTATGTAAAAGAGCTTGTACGTTTTATGAAGTATCGTATGATTGACAACAGCTTCAAGGGTGTGGACGTTTACAACTGCACATTTGAGCCTGCATACAGAATTGATAAGATTTGTGAAACAATCAAGCAGGAAACAGGTATGAAAAGAAATACATTCCTTATTCCTGCGTGGATTCTGAAAACTGCTGCAACAATTTTAGGACCTATCGGTGGTAAAAAAATCGGTATTCACCCTGCAAGAGTAAAGAAGCTTATGATTTCTACAAATATCTGTGGCAAGAAGCTTGCAGACTGTGGATATAAGTTCTACTATACTTTTGAAGAAACTATCAGGGATTGGTATGAGGATTGCAACAAGGAAGG
>DEPR01000009.1:0-5737 GCA_002358895.1 Ruminococcus sp. UBA3387
CCGTAAATTGTTTCACCGTCAGGGATTTTCAGTTGCACGTCATATTCTTTGCTTGGCCCGTAACGCAGATTCAGATAAGTTGTGTCTGAAACCACCTTGTATTTTTTCTTGGTTGAATGTTTTTCAGACTCAAGAGGACTGTGAAGCTTGTTCTTCACCAGAGTAGTTTCAGCGGTCGCCGAGGTCTTTTTGGTGGAAGTAGCTTTTTTCTTGGTGGTTGTGGTAGTCCGTTTAGTAGCAGATGTTGTAGCGAGAATATCAGGGTCAGGTTCATCTGAAGGCGGGTTTTCAAGAGTGCCTGTTTCAGTATCCTGAGTAGTTGTGGAATATCCCTGCAAATCCTCGTCATTGGCATCAGCGTCAAGGGTCTGCCTTGCAGTCTGAGTGGTTGAAATATATCTGTCGTTGTCAATGTCAGAGGACGCCTCGGTAATCTGCTCATTAAGGTCGCCCTTTTTCTCAAACAGACTACAGCCTGTACACATAAGCATCAATAAAGCAGTCAGCAAAACAGCAGTTCTTTTCCAAAAAATCATAATATCACCTGTTAATCCTTCAGCTTCAGCAGCCGCTGAGCATTTTTGCCTAAAATCTTTTCTTTGTCGTCATCGGAAATGCCAAGGGCTAAAATTTTCTTTTTTATTTCCTTTCCGCTCTGCCAAGGACAGTCGCTTGCAAACAAAATTCTGTCTGCACCGTGCTTTCTGATGATTTTCTCCATAAGACTGCTATCACAGCCCAGAGAAAAAGATGTGTCAAAATAAAGCTCGCCGTCCAGCCCTGCAAGGGTATCATAAACCTCCTGCCACTGTTCATTTCCACCCAGATGGGCAAGGACAATCTTCATATTTCTGTGCTTTTCCCATACTTTTCTTGACCTTTCGGGAGGACAATGTATCAAATCGGGAGAAATGCAGTCAAAGCCTGCGTGAAAAACAACAGGCAAATCAAGCCGTTGAATTTCATCATAAATCGGCTCAAGTCTTTCCTCGTCAACCATAAATTTCTGATAATCCGGGTGAAGCTTTACGCCGTGAAGTCCAAGGTCTTTTATCCTCTGAAGCTCTGAAATTGCCTCATCTCCACCGTCAGGGTGGACGCCACCAAAGGCAATAATTCTGTCCTTGTTCATTTCAGCCGACCAGTTGTTAAGCACCTCGTGCTGTGTTGGCTTTGTTGCAACAGGTAAAAGCACGCCCTTGTCAACGCCCCACTCGTCAAATCTTTCAATAGTCTGTTCAATCAGTCCGTGAGTGTATGGCTCAATCTGTGCGATTTTTGCAAGCTGACCCACAGCTTTTTCTGCAACCTTGGGGTGAAAAGCGTGGATATGAAAATCAATTATCATCTTCTCTTATGTCCTTTCAAATGATATATAGCTAACATAATTATACCATAATCAAGCCGTTTTTTCAACAGGTTTTTATTATGTTTTACCGTCTTGAAAATAGCAGGCAGATGTGTTATAATTAATATTGCAGAGGCTTTTCTGCGTTACTACGGACAATGAAAGAAAGGTAATAAATATGGATAATTTTAAGGAACAGATTGTAAAGAAGATGCCGGATAAAAGCGACCGGATGAAAAAGGCACTTATAATTGCAGGAGCTGTAGTTGTTGCTGTACTTTGCTTCGTGCTACTGAAAACCTTAGGTATTATTTTTGCAGGGCTTGCAATTTACGGTGGGTATTATCTGCTGACAAATCTTTTTGTTGAATATGAGTACATTCTCACAGGTGGAGAAATTGACATTGATAAAATTATTGCACAGCGTTCAAGAAAAAGACTTGCCACAGTAAAGCTGTCAACAGCTGTTGAATTTGGTGAGGCAGGTCAGGACTTGCACGTCAGCACAAATGCTACATTCATTAAAGCTGATGCAAATGACCCTGCTCAGAAGAATTATTATATCAGACTTAACCACGAGACTCTTGGAGAAACTGTGCTTCTTTTCACTCCTAATGATGAGATGCTGGAAATGGTGAAGAACAATCTTCCGAGAAATCTTCGTTTCGGGAGGTAGGCTGTGTATAAAATCGGAGTTGACATAACTGAAATCAGCCGTATTGAAAAAAGCTCAAAGAGAGACAGTTTTATGAAAAGGGTTTTTTCCAGGGAGGAAACAGCCCTTTTTTCTTTAAAATCAAACCCGTATCCCTCAATGGCAGGAAACTGGGCGGCGAAAGAGGCTTTCTCAAAGGCACTTGGAACAGGTGTCAGGGGATTTGGGTTAAGCGAAGTCGAAGTTCTCAGAGATGAGCTGGGCTGTCCTTATATCAGGCTGTCGGGCAAGGCACTTGAAATTGCAAGGGAGAAAAATCTTGAATTTTCCGTCAGCATTTCTCACACAGATGACCTTGCAGAGGCAGTTGTTATTGCATACAGAAAGGACTGATTATATGTTCGGTATACTTACGCCTGAGCAGATGAAACGTGCGGAGCAGGCTTCCGTTAAACTTGGAGTTTCTCTTTCTGCCCTTATGGACAATGCAGGTAAAAGGTTGGGCAGAGAAGTTTTAGCTTCGGCTCAGCAGGTTATGAGCAGGGACATTGTAATTCTCGTAGGCAGTGGAAACAATGGTGGCGACGGGCTTGTGTGTGCGAATTATCTTTATGAAAGTGGGGTAGTGCCTACTGTAATTTTAGTGTGTGGTGAGCCGAAAACTGACCTTGCCAAGGCTGTTTTTTCAAAGCTTTATCCACAAATCAGGGTAATTGACGGTGAAAGTGCAGAATGTAATCATATAATTTCAGATGCAGGGATAATTGTGGATTGCGTTTTTGGCACGGGTTTCCGTGGTGAAATGGTTGGGCAGGCACTTGAGATTTTCAAGCTTGCTCAAGAGTCCGTAGCTTATAAAATCGCCTGCGACCTGCCGTCAGGGGTAAATGCACTTAACGGGCAGGTATCGGCAGGGACTTTGCATTCTGACAGGACGGTAACCTTTCATCGCACAAAGCTTGGAATGCTTTTATGTCCTGCAAATGAGTATTGTGGTGAAATAACTGTAGTTGACATAGGATTACCTGATGGCTGGGAGCAGGAGGTCGGATATTCTATAGAAAAGGCTGAGCTTTCGCAGGTTATGGGGCTTTTGCCAACACGTCGGAGAGACAGCCACAAGGGTAGTTACGGAAAACTTATGCTTGTTTGCGGAAGTGAAAAATATATGGGTGCAGCTATGGTTTCAGCAAGCTCTGCTCTCAGAAGTGGGGTTGGAATTGCAAATCTCTGCACGCTGAGAAGTGTGGCTTCGGCTCTGGTTTCGGCAATGCCTGAATGTGTTTTCACTACGCTTGAAGCTGATGAACAGGGTTGCGTATCGGAAAGCAATCTCCCTGTACTTATAGAGATGTCAAAGACGGCATCGGCAATGGTTATCGGCTGTGGACTTGGGGTAACTGATGGTACCAAAAAGCTGGTAGAAGGACTTATAAGGGCTTCGGAATGCCCTGTAATACTTGACGCTGACGGAATAAACTGCCTGTCTGAGCATATAGATATATTAGAAGAAAAACAATCGGAGATTATTCTCACTCCTCACCCTGCAGAGCTTTCAAGACTTTGTGGCGTCGGGGTTTCGGACATTATTGCTGACAGGTTAGGGTATGCAGTATCATTAGCTGAAAAGTATGGTGTTACTGTTCACGCAAAAGGTACTCAGACCATAACGGCTACTCCTTCCGGGTGCTGTTACATATCGGATTTCGGCAACACGGCACTTGCAAAGGGTGGCTCGGGTGATTTGCTTGCCGGGCTTATCGGCTCATTTGTTGCACAGGGCATCAAGATCCACGATGCTTGCATACTTGGCAGTTGTCTGATGGGTTGCACGGCAGAAAGGCTATCGGTATATTTATCTGAACGTGGAATTGTAGCAAGCGACATAATTAATGCCATACCCGAAATTCTCAAAGAGTGGGAGAAATAAAAAACGACTGTCTTTCTTCGCAGATGCTTGGAAAGGCAGTTTTTTTATGGAGGTTGCTCATATGAGAATAAGAAAAGCTATAGTTTTGTTGCTTATGGGTGCAAGCGTAGGGTTATGCTCCTGTGGAAGCGTACAATGCAAGCCTGTGGAACTGGCAGAGGATTTATCCTTCAGCTGTGAAATCACACAAGATGAAGCCACATACTCGGCAGATTTTGACCGTGAAGGGAATGCGGGCTGGAAGGCTGTTTTCACTACACCAGAGACTATTGAGGGGGTTGAGATTGCATTATTTGACGACTCCTGCACGGTCAACTTCAAGGGGCTCAGCTACACGGGGAGCAGAGATGAATTTCCTGAACTGGGTATGGTATCGCTCATAACTTCGGCGTTTGACCAATGTATAAACGCAAAGGTGAAATGCAAAGAAAGTGGCTCGATTATTACAGAGACGGGTGAAGTTAATGGACTTGAATTTCAGGTGAAGCTGAAAAACGGCAAGCCCACAACAATGGAAATTCCCGAAACCTTATCGGTAAACATAAAATAAAAAACAGCAAGCTATAAAGCTTGCTGTTTTGGTGTACTCAATTATTTGCCGTAATTACACTCGATTACGTTTCCTGATTCATCAAGGAATGTAATATTTGCAATGTAGAGGTCCTGTACGTTAGGTACTGACCACTTCATAATGCTGAGGTACTGGTCCTTAGTTGTATTTACATACTTAGCTGTTTCCTTGATACCAGGACGGATAGCCAGTTCATATGAACCCCATTCACTTGTCCACTCTGACCACTCAAATTCGAGAAGCTCATTCCAAGTCTGTGTCTGTTCATCTTCACTCCAAGGCTGTGTTACAAACTTACCGCCAAAGAATGCAGGTACTTTACAGTCAACGCCTTCGTCGTTCTTGATTGTGCCTTCAGCCTTTGTTACAACGTCCATTTTAACTGAGAAAATCTTTGGAAGGTCTTCTTCCTGGCCAGCAAAGAGCTTAGCCATATTGAACTGAATCTTTGGAACCTTATAGTTTTCGCCTCTTCTGTCCATATCAAGTGTCTGGATTCTGAGCATTGGAATGCCTTCAAGTTCTTCGATTGTCATTGTTGTGTGAGATTCGTCGTCTTTATAGTCGTTAGCACCCATTTCTGAAACAAAATCTGTCAGATCCATATCTGTTGTGAATTTGAATGAAGCTGTTTCCTGGTTAACAAGTGAAGCAGGAATGTCTGAAAGTGGCTTTGGTTCAGCAACTTCTTCGCTTTCTTCGCCTGTTGCAGCACTTTCTTCTGCTGCAGAGCTTTCTTCAACTGCTGAAGATGTAGTTTCTTCTTTCTTTGAGCTTGATTCTTCTTCTTTGCTACACGATGCCATTACTGCTGTTGCCATAATAACAGCCAATGCAGCTGCAAGTATTTTTTTCATGAAAATTACCTCCATATATTTGTTTCACTTAAAATGAAACTTAATTTACATTATGATTATAGCACAATTACTGATTTTAAGCAATATAACATTTGCACAATTAAACTTAAATTAATTGGGCATTTTTCACAAACGGTTTTGTCGCTTTTATAAAAAAAGAGCTTCGCATTTTGCGAAGCTCTATATTGAAATTTCTTATTTCTTCTTAGAAATTACGAATGCAGCACCTGCAAGTGCGATACCTGCAAGAGCAAGACCTTCTGCAACACCTGTATCAGCTGTTTTGTCTGATGATGTGCTTGTTGGTGTCTTGTTGCCTGATGTACTTGTTGGTGTCTTGTTGCCTGATGTGTTTGGTGATGAACCGTCTGAAGTT
>DEPR01000009.1:5767-9593 GCA_002358895.1 Ruminococcus sp. UBA3387
ATCGCCTGTTGAATCATCATCTGATGAGCTGTCGCCGCCAACTGCAGCAGCAGGATCATAAACATCGCCCATTGCTACTTCGCCTTCGCCGAGTACTACGTTGCCGTTTGCGTCAAGCATTTCAAAACCAATTACGTTCCAGCCCTTTGTTTCGTCTTCGTTGAAGCTCTGTACGCTCAATGAAAGGAAGTCCTGTGTAAGATCCCAATCCTCTGTGTCACGAGCTGTTCTCATAAATTCAAAAATGCCTGTTGTTACAGGGTCTATACTTGCTGCTGTACAGAAGCCTGTACCATCAATTTCGATTGTGTACTTGTTGTCTGTTACATAGATGTTTGCTACGTTAACGTTCTTTTCAGGGTTAACTTCTGCGATTGAACCGTCATCGTTGTAGTTGTAAACACTTGAACCGATGTTCCAGTCAACCTGTGCCCAGCCCCAGTAGTTCTGGTTGATAGCAATTGATCCATTTGCGTCCCAGCCAGCTTCACCAAAGTAGTCGCCCTGGATTGTTACTCTGATTGTTGTTACAGGGAATAATGTATCCCAGTTTGCTTCTGTGTTTTCAAGCATAGCACCGTCTTCTTCATTACCGATAAGGAATCTTGTAACCAAAGTGTCTTTAGCATTGCCTGATTTCCATGTTTCAGGATAGCCGATTGCTGCACCGTTACCAGCAGATGCAGGAATAGCCATTGCAGCTACTACTGCCAAAGCGGAAAAGCCAGCCAAAATTCTTGAAATTTTCATTTCAATCTCCTCCATTTAATATAAAATTAATAATTTTACGAATTGTACACCAATTCTTGTAACTATTATAGCAGATTTATATTCCAAATTCAAGGCTTTTTCCAAAAAATATTTCTGTTTTCAGCCGAAATATCTAACAAATTTTTAATAACGTTTTTGTGCAATTATTACAGTTTGTCTTTGGTCATCATACCTTATATATAAAGTATAAAGTTGATTTTATCTGCATAATGTGATATAATTACAGCATTACTGACGGAAGGTGGGAAGACTTATGGTAAATCCACTTACATACTGGGTATGGCTCACAATAGGTCTTTCCCCTGCAAACAGGAGAAAATGGGCCTTGCTGAAGGATAAAATCGTTCCTGAGGCAGTTTATGATTCAATAAATGACGGGGACAAATGTGGTTTGACGGACTCTGAATTCCGCAAACTGAAGGCTGTTACTCTCAGACAGGCAGAGGATTTTATTTCGGACTGTCAGAGCCGTGGCATAAACATATATTGTCCTGATGATGTGGCATTTCCCAAGAGGCTTATGTACATAGAAAACCCACCGTCCCTGCTTTTTACATACGGCAGGCTGGAGGATGTGCGGATTAACCCGTCGGTTGCGATTATTGGTGCAAGAGACGCTGATGAATACGCTGTCAGAAGTGCAGACACACTATCCTATCAGCTGGCTGAAAAGGGGATTACTGTTATCAGTGGCTTTGCAAGGGGCATTGACTCCTCTGCTCACAATGCTACCCTTCGTGCAGGTGGACAGACTGTTGCTGTTTTAGGATGTGGACTTGAATATGACTACCCGATAAACAGCCGTAAATTCAAGGAAAGAATTGCTGAAAACGGTGCTGTTATATCTGAATATTTCCCTTTTGTCAAGCCTTTGCCTGAGAATTTCAAGATAAGAAACCGACTTGTTTCGGGACTTTCAAACGGTGTTTTGGTAATTCAGGCCGGACAGCGAAGCGGTACTCTCAACACGGCTTTTCACGCAAGTTCACAGAACAAGGATATTTTTGTTCTGCCACCTCACGATATATTTTCAGGTGATTATGCAGGCAACATCGGCTTGCTCCGTGATGGTGCAACACCTGTTTATTCGGCAAATGACATTATTTCAAATCTTGATACTACAGATTTGTAGACAGTTACAAATTAAGTCGTGGAATTTTGTGCAGGGTGATGAATAATAGCCGTTTTGGTGGAATTGTTGTTCACAGCAAATGAAAATTGTGTTATACTATATTTTAAGGAAGGATTGATAACTTATGGCACAGAAAAAAGTTCATCTTAAATACAAGAACATCGCCATTGCTCTGGCAGTTGTTCTTCTGCTTATACTTTCATTAGTAACAGCTTGCTCGGATAATGGCAGTAACGAGGACAGCTCGTCCCTTATTGATTCAAGCTCGGTTGACGACACAAAGCTGACAAACAACTATAAGTATGTAAGCATTAAAAATGAGGAAAACATTAACAAGGGATTGCTTTTGCTTGTAAACGACGACCACCCATACAAGGCTGATGATTCTGTTGAGCTGGAAGGTATTTATGATTATCTCTTTGAGGGCGACGAACAGATTATGCAGGCAAGCGGTACGGGTGTAAAGGGTAACACTTTGTTGCTTACTGCTCTTAACGCTATGGTGAAGGATTTTTACAAGGAAACAAAGCTTGATAACATTGTAGTCAACTCAATTTACTCCGACAACTCTGCTGATGACGACAAGGAGGTTACTGTTGACAGCCCTGAACACGCTACAGGCTATGCAATGGACCTGAACACATACAATGATGAAAATGGTTCTTATCCGAAGTTTGAGGCTACGGGAAAATACGCCTGGATTGGTGAAAACTGCTGGAAATACGGCTTTATACAGAGATATACCGAGGACAAGGAAGCAAAGACAGGAATCAAGGCTTTATCAAATCATTTCAGATATGTGGGACAGATTCACGCTGAGATTATGACAAAGAACGGACTTTGCCTTGAGGAATATCTTGATTATATCAAGGGATATTCATTTGAAAAGCCTTTGGAATTTGCCTGTGAAAACGGCAGTGAATTTGTGCTTTACTATGTGGCTGCAGGCAAGGACAAGACAACAAACCTGCCTATTCCGCTTGATAAAAACGACCAGGAATACAAATACGGCTATTCAAGCAACAATACAGACGGATATATTGTCTGGGTACAGACGGTTGAGGAGACTATAGTTGAAGCTCCTGTGGCTGACTCAGAAACTGAGGACTCAGGTGAGGCGGACAGCTCTGATGAAAGTGGAGTTTCAAGCCTTTCCACAGATGAAATAAGCTCGGCTGTGGAGGGAAGCTCTCTTGCGGATGACACTTCCTCGGAAAAATCAGAATAAACTATTTCAGGCGACTTGATGTCGCCTGTTTTTGCAGTCCCTTATAAAATACATTGAGGATTAGTCCTTGTTTATTGCTTTTTTGATATATTCAAGCTCGGCATTTGCACGTCGGGCTTGATTTTTTTCAGGCTCAAACAGGTTTATATAATTATACAAAGCGAAGCCGTTATAGTTGGAGAGCTGTTTTGAAACATCGATTTGTTCACCGATTATGCCTGTTGTATTTATAAACTCATCTTCCTCGTTGATTTTATATGCACCAAGCCCGATAACAAGGGATATGCTCTGTTCCGTTACGATACAACTCCATTCCTTTGCAGTTTCAACGAAGGGCCTTGCAGTGTTATCCATTCCGAAATAAATCTGTGGCACGATATAGTCAAGATAGCCTTTTTCACTGCACCATTTTTTCACATCGGCATACATATAATCATAATTATTTTCTATATTTCCCTGGGGTGAAACTCCGAAAAGCACCAGGTTATTCACAGATTTTACTGCATTATACATAGCTTCTACCAATTTTGAAACATTGTCCGTCCGCCATTTTTCGAGGCTTTCGGCTGTATCGGCTTCCTTATAGGTAGCTGAGTCGAAATATGTATCGGTTGTTGGGTAGAAATAGTCGTCTATATGTATTCCGTCAACATCATAATTTTCTACAATTTCCTTTACTCCCTCGGAAATCAGAC
>DEPR01000009.1:9751-14026 GCA_002358895.1 Ruminococcus sp. UBA3387
GTGAAATTGTCCCCGATTTTTTTCATATTTTCTTCCGTTTCACAACGCATAGGGTTTATCCAGCCGTGAAAGGACAAGCCAAGATTATGGGCTTTTTCAATCATTATTTCAAGCGGGTCAAAGTCAGGTTTAACACCGATTTCGCCCGTTATATTCTTGGAATACGGATATAGAGCTGAGTTATAATATGCATCTCCGAAGCTCCTTATATGGACATAGACGGTATTGCAACCAAGGCTTTTGATTTTTTCATATGCAGAGGTTATGTTCTGTGAAAATTGCTCCTCGGTTTTATCAAGAAGCATAGGCTGTAGGTCGATGTATGAAATCCAGATAGCTTTTTGCTCCTCATAATTCAGAGGTGAATAGCTATCAGGTCTCTTCAGTATTGTTTCAGGCTTATGGCTTTTGTGGGAGATGTAGTCCATAGCAGGGACGGGGGAGGAGTTCTGCAGGGTTGTATGGTGTGAGGCGGGATTTGTATTGTTGCAGGAGGTGCAGAAAATAAGTATAATTATGACACAAATCAGCTTTTTCATAGCCTTTTTCCTTTCGGGGGAATAGTTAGTTAAATTATATGTTATGTTCACGGAAAATATGAGATGCTTTTCTGTGGTAATACGCTAAATCCTATTGACGTAAATGCAAGTTTATGGTATAATCAAAAAGATATTAGCAGTATTTCAGAAAGGAGGACAGTTTTATGAAAAAGAAGAACGGGAAACTGAGAATTGCTATGTTGGGACAGAAAAGAGTACCTTCCCGTGAGGGTGGAATTGAAGTTGTTGTTGAAGAACTGTCCACCAGAATGGTTCAGAGGGGATATGAAGTAACCTGCTTTAACAGAAAAGGTCATCACGTCAGCGGTGTAGAATATGATGTTGAGATGCCAAAGGAATATAAGGGCATAAGGATTAAGCCTGTTTTTACTATTGAAAGACGAGGCTTTGCCGCATTTACTTCATCGGTTTTCGGTGCAATAAAGTCTGCCTTCGGAGGATATGATATTGTGCATTTTCACGCAGAGGGACCTTGTGCTATGCTTTGGTTGCCGAAGCTTTTCGGAAAACGTTGTATTGCTACAATACACGGTCTTGACCATCAGCGTGATAAGTGGGGCAGACTTGCAAGTGCATATATAATGCTGGGTGAAAAATGTGCTGTGAAGTTTGCAGATGAAATCATTGTGCTCAGCTATGGCGTGAAAGATTATTTCAAAGATGTTTACGGCAGGAAAACAAGATTTATACCAAACGGTGCAACTCCTGCTGACAGGCTGAAGGCGGATATTATAACTTCAAGATTCGGGCTTGAGAAGAACGGATATATCCTTTATCTGGGTAGAATTGTGCCTGAAAAGGGGATTAAATATCTTATTGAGTCATTCAAAAAGGTGGACACAGATAAAAAGCTGGTTATTGCAGGTGGTGCAAGTGATACGGACGGCTTTTTCAGAAGTATAAAAGAAATGGCTCAGGACGATGACAGAATTGTTTTTACAGGCTTTGTGCAGGGACAGACTTTGTCGGAGCTTTTCAGCAACTCTTATGTTTATATTCTCCCGTCAGACCTTGAGGGTATGCCTTTGAGTCTGCTTGAGGCAATGAGCTATAAAAACTGCTGTCTGGTATCGGACATTCCCGAATGTGCAGACGTGGTTGAGGACAAGGCTGTTATTTTCAAAAAGGGTGATGTTTCAGACCTGGGTGAGAAAATACAGATGCTTTGTGATGACCCTGAGCTTGTGAAAAAATATAAATCCCAGTCGGCAGAGTTTATATGCGACAAATACAACTGGGATGATGTGGTTGAAAAAACACTGAAAATATATGAAAATGAGGATTAGCCGTGAAAATTCTTATGGTGAACAAATTTCTTCACCCTAACGGTGGGTCGGAAACCTACATATTCAAGCTGGGTGAATATCTTAACAGCATTGGCCACCAGGTGCAGTTCTTCGGAATGGAGCACGAGGGAAGATGCGTGGGAAATAATGTGGGAGCTTATACTTCCGATATGGATTTCCACGGTGGCTCGAAGCTGTTAAAGCTGACATATCCTATAAAGACTATTTATTCTACAGAGGCAAGGCGGAAAATCCGTCTTGTCCTTGATGATTTTTGCCCTGATGTTGTGCATCTTAACAATTTTAATTATCAGCTTACGCCGTCAATTATTCTTGAGGTAAGAAAGTGGGAAAGAGAAACGGGGCATAAGTGCAGAATTGTTTTTACTGCTCACGACTATCAGGTCATTTGCCCTAATCATATGCTTAACAATCCCGATACAGGTGAAAACTGCGAAAAGTGCCTTGGCGGGCATTTTTCAAACTGCATAAAGGGCAGGTGTATACACGGCTCAACTGCAAAATCCGTTATCGGTGCAATGGAGGGCTGGTTCTGGAAATTCCGTGGTGTATACAAGCAGATTGACAGTATAATCTGCTGTTCGGAATTTCTTAAAACAAAGATGGACAGCAACCCTGTTCTTGCAGGAAAGACTGTTGCTTTGCATAATTTCACAGATGAAATAAAGAGAACCGAAACCGTGAAAAAGGATTATGTTCTTTATTTCGGTCGTTTTTCGAAAGAAAAGGGCATTGATACTCTTATAAAGGTATGCAGAGCTTTGCCTCAGATAAAATTCGTTTTTGCAGGCACAGGGCCTCTTGAAGATGAAATAGCTTCAATCGGAAACATTGAAAACGTAGGCTTCAAAAAGGGTGAGGAGCTTGAAAAGCTTATAAGAGAGGCTTTGTTCAGCGTTTATCCGTCTGAATGGTATGAAAACTGCCCGTTTTCGGTAATGGAAAGCCAGATGTTCGGCACACCTGTTTTAGGTGCAGAAATCGGTGGAATTCCTGAGCTTATTGAAGTAGGGGTAACAGGTGAGCTTTTTGAGAGTGGAAATGCTCAACAGCTGACAGAAAAGATACAGGCATTATATAATGACAGGGACAAGCTTTTAAAATACAGCAGGAATTGTCTTGATGTAAAGTTTGACACAGTTGAAGAATACTGCGAAAAGCTGATGAAAATATACTGCAGATAAAGAGGGGTATAATTATGGCTAACAAAAAATTAAACGGTACGGTTATAGTTACATATCGTTGCAATGCCAGATGCTCAATGTGCAACAGATACAAGGCTCCGTCAAAGCCTGAAGAAGAAATTTCAGTTGAAACAATAAAGAAGCTTCCACCTATGTATTTCACAAACATTACAGGTGGTGAGCCGTTTATCCGTACAGATTTGAAGGACATTGTCCGTGAGCTTTACACCAAAAGTGATCGTATTGTTATTTCTACAAACGGCTTTTTCACTGACCGTATTGTTGAGCTTTGCAAGGAGTTCCCTAATATCGGTATAAGAATTTCCATTGAGGGACTTGAGCAGACAAATAACGAAATCAGAGGTCTTGAGGACGGCTTCAACAGGGGATATACAACCCTGAAAAAGCTGGTTGAGATGGGTATGAAGGACGTTGGCTTCGGTATGACGGTACAGGACAGAAACGCTCCTGACCTTGTGCCTCTTTATAAATTGTCAGACGAGATGGGAATGGAGTTTGCAACAGCTTCACTTCACAACAGCTTTTATTTCGTGGAGGCAAAGAATATTATTCACGACAGACCTATGGTTGCACAGAATTTTGAGGACCTTGTAAATGAGCTTCTCAAATCAAACAGCCCGAAGAAGTGGTTCAGGGCATATTTCAACCACGGGCTTATCAACTATATTTACGGGCAGAAAAGACTGCTTCCTTGTGATATGAGCTTTGATACCTTCTTTATTGACCCTTACGGTGATGTTATGCCTTGCAACGGCACTAAGGACAAGGAAGTTATGGGCAACCTTAACACTCAGACCTGGGATGAACTCTGGAACAGTCCTGAGGCTGAACAGGTACGCAAAAAGGTACGTTGCTGCGATCGTGATTGCTGGATGATCGGCTCGGTTTCACCTGCTATGCATAAGTATATATGGAAGCCTTTATGGTGGATTTTCATACACAAATTCCTTCGTTTTAATAAGGACAAAAAATACAGTATGTATGAGAATAAAATTGTATGCGATTATCGTGATGGCAAGGTAACAAAGGAAGACCTTGACAGATGCAGTACCTGCGATTTGTGTGCTGAGGTAAATGACGGTCTGTCAGATTTGTCAAGAGAACAGCTAAAAGACAAATCAGGCGAGGAAATCGTTGACGCAGATATTGCTCAGCAGATGAAAGTTTAACATTGTGGACTAAGTTTATGAAAGTGAGAAAGGA
>DEPR01000066.1:0-1436 GCA_002358895.1 Ruminococcus sp. UBA3387
AAACAAAAAACTCCATTGGAATTAATCCAATGGAGTTAATTTTTATCTGTAGATAGATTACTTAATCAAATGATTACTTAATCATTGAAGCAACTTCGTCAGCAAAGTTGTCTTCCTTCTTTTCTACGCCTTCGCCACGTTCAAAACGAACATAGTCAGCAACTGTGATTGAACCACCAAGTTCCTTAGCAGCGTTTTCAACGTACTTGCCAACTGAAACCTTGTCATCCTTAACAAATGCCTGTTCGAGGAGACAGTTTTCTGTGTAGTACTTGCCGATTTTACCTTCAACAATCTTAACTCTGACTTGTTCAGGCTTGTTAGCCATCTTAGGGTCTTCAGCCATCTGAGCGAGCATAATGTTCTTTTCGTTTTCAACAACTGAAGCAGGAACGCTTTCTCTGTTGAGGTAAGCTGGGTTCATAGCTGCAACCTGAAGTGCACAGTCCTTACCAACTTCGAATACCTTATCAGCAGCAAGGTCAGTGTCAAGCTTAACCATAACACCGATGCTTCCGCCACCGTGAACGTATGGTACGAGAACGCCTTCAAATCTCTGGAAACGACGGATAACCATATTTTCTCTGATCTTGATGAAGAGGTCCTGAAGTGTTTCTTCAACACTCTTATCGCCACCTGCGATTGTTGCAGCCTTGAGAGCGTCAACGTCAGCAGGGTTCTTTTCAATTACTGTCTTAGCAACTGCGTCAACGAAAGCCTTGAATTCTTCGTTCTTAGCAGCAAAGTCAGTTTCAATGTTTACTTCAACAACTGCACCAACGTTGCCTTCAACTACAGCAGCTACAATACCTTCAGCAGCAACTCTGCCGCTCTTCTTAGCCTGTGTAGCAAGACCCTTTTCACGGAGAAGCTGAACTGCCTTGTCTGTATCACCGTCTGATTCAACCAGTGCCTTTTTACAGTCCATCATACCAACGCCTGTGAGTGTCATAAGCTCTTTAATATCTTTTACAGTTACGTTTGCCATATTATTTCCTCCTGATTATTATTAAATCAAGGCAGACAAATATGTCTGCCTGAAAATTTCTGATTTAAGCTGATTATTCAGCAACCTCTTCTACAGCTTCAACTGCTTCTTCTGCAGCTTCTTCAGCAGTAGCGTCTTCACCCTGTCTGCCTTCGATGATAGCGTTAGCCATACAGCCGGCAATAAGCTTTACAGCTCTGATAGCGTCATCGTTACCTGGGATAACATAGTCAACATCGTCAGGATCACAGTTTGTGTCAACGATAGCAACTACTGGAATACCAAGCTTCTTAGCTTCAGCAACAGCAATCTTTTCCTTTCTTGGGTCAACGATGAAGAGTGCTCCCGGAAGCTCCTTCATATCCTTGATACCGCCAAGGAACTTTTCAAGCTTTTCGATTTCGAGGTTGAGCTTTGTAACTTCCTTCTTAGGAAGAAGTTCAAATGT
>DEPR01000066.1:1644-1814 GCA_002358895.1 Ruminococcus sp. UBA3387
AAAAGTACTTCCTTACCTTCAGCAGCTACATCACGGATAAACATATAAGCTTCTTCCAGCTTCTTAACTGTTTTCTGCAGGTCGATGATGTAAATTCCGTTTCTTTCTGTGAAAATGTATGGTGCCATTTTCGGATTCCATCTTCTTGTCTGGTGGCCAAAGTGTACACC
>DEPR01000066.1:1868-5007 GCA_002358895.1 Ruminococcus sp. UBA3387
TGTTTCATTGATACTACTCCCATTGTAGTAACCTCCTGTTTGGTTTTTAGATTTTTATCCGACCGAGTTGTCGGATAAATGTGTATCCTCCGTCCGTCTTAGCTTGCATTCACCTGTGTTTTCTGCCACAGGAACCACTGCAAAATCACGGACGTGCGAATTGCTTTAATATTATATCACACTTTCACGCCGTTTTCAAGCAATTTCAGTATTTTACTTTAACAAATTTTCCACAGAAAAGCTTCTTTGTTTTGTGCATATTGTATCATTACAAAAGGAAACAAGGATAGTATCTTCACCAATAAGGTGAATATCACTGCATTTTATAGTAATATCCTCATCTCTGCCCATTATTCCCAAAGCTCTTGGCCGACCGTAAACGATAAGAGAAACCACATCTCCCGTAACAGTGTCTATTTCAATATCATCAACATATCCAAGCTTCAGCCCTGTTTTTACGTTTACGACTTCTTTGTTTCGAAGATTTGAAAAACTGCATATCATAATAAACCCTCCGTGCAAAAGTATATATAGTATACTTTATGCTACGAAGGGCTTGAACAATTCTCAATATCAGCCTGTTTTGCTGATTTATCTATAAGCTCTGCAAATTCATTGTGTATTATGTTTGCAAGAGTGGTGATGAACTCGTTGTTTGTTGGCTTGCTGTGATTTTTAAGCTTGCTGAGAGGAAAGAAAAAGTACTTGACATTGTCAGCTGTGAGTTTCCACGCCCTGCTTATTGCAGACCGTATAGCCCATTCAACACAGGCAGTATTTGTATCAAAAGTCTGTGCAATTTCAGGATAAATATTCTTTGAGAAATTCAGCTTGGAATTATTGTTTAGTATTGAAATGAATATGGCTTTTCTTATGTAGTTGTAGCCCTGAATACCTGAGTGAAGACGGAACAGGGTCAGCATATCATTAATGTTTTTGTTTATCTCACTGTATAACCTGCTTTTGTCTACAGGTATTGAATCCTTATAATCCTTGATAAGCCTGTAAAGGTCAGACATTACAAACGGAGCTTTGATACATTCAGCAACGCCATTTGATAAAAGCTCATTGTCCTTGTCTGAATCTTCATAGGAACTGATTGCCAAGATATACGGCTTCTTCTCAAGAAGGTCAATGTTTTTCAGAAGTCTCTGAAGCTGAACAAAGTCAAGTTCATCTGCATCCAGGAGCAGAATGTCCGGCTCATATCTGAGTATGGAAATTTCGATAGACATACAGTCGGCGGGTGATTGAATTGTTGTAATGGATTCCAGTTTCAGTTCTTCGGTAAGTGGAGTGTAAATGTTTATATCTTCGCAAGCAATAAGTACCGATAATCCGTTCAACAAGATAACCACCTCCGTTCTCTCTTTTCATACATTATTTTACCAAAAAGTCAAATGCATTTCAATAACTTTAGAAAATATTAAAATATTCCAATGAAAAATTATCTTAAAGATTACAAACAATTCATATTTTCTTAACAACGCACGGAATTTATAATAAATAATTAATATAATAAAAACCTCTTTACTTTTTGGTTGAAATATTGTATAATTTACCTATGAATAATATTTTGTAAATTATTATAAGGAGTGTATATTATGAAACCAAAGTATAACCGTATTCTTCTTAAACTAAGTGGAGAAGCTTTGGCAGGGGAAAAGAAAATGGGACTTGATTATGACGTAATCACTTCCTTCGGCAAAAGCATCAAAAAATGTGTTGACGCAGGAGTCCAGGTAGGTATCGTTGTAGGAGGCGGTAACTTCTGGAGAGGTCGTTCAAGTGGTGCAATGGACAGAACAAGAGCTGACCATATCGGTATGCTTGCAACTGCAATGAATGCACTTGCTGTTGCTGACGGTCTTGAAAATTGCGGACTTCAGGTTCGTGTGCAGACTGCAATTTCTATGACACAGGTGGCAGAGCCTTATATCAGAGGCAAGGCTATGCGTCACTTTGAAAAGGGCAGAGTAGTTATCTTCGGTTGTGGAACAGGTAACCCATTCTTCTCAACAGATACTGCTGCAGCATTGAGAGCCGCTGAAATTGAAGCTGATATTATGCTGAAAGCAACTATGGTTGACGGCGTTTATGATAAGGACCCTCATAAGTATGACGATGCAGTTAAGTATGATACAATAAGCTTTACAGAAATCCTGTCAAATAACCTTGCAGTAATGGATTCAACAGCTGCTGCAATGTGTAAGGATAATAACATTCCTATTCTCGTGTTTGACCTCAGCAGACCTGACAATATCTATGACGCTTGTATGGGTGTTGAATTGGGCACTTTGGTAAAATAAATAATAAACTTTGTTGAATATAAATTTTGAAAGGTGATGAGTCATATGACAGAAATCAGAGAAAAAGCAAATAGTAAAATGGAGAAATCCGTTAATGTAATGCTGACAGAATTCAGCGAAATAAGAGCAGGTAGAGCTAACCCTAACGTGCTTGACAGAGTTAAGGTTGACTATTATGGTGTTCCTACACCCGTAAACCAGATGGCTGCTGTATCGGTTGCAGAAGCAAGAGTTCTTGTTATCCAGCCTTGGGATAAGTCTACACTTACACAGATTGAAAAGGCTATCCAGGCTTCAGATATCGGAATCAATCCACAGAACGACGGTTCAGCACTCAGATTGATTTTCCCACAGCTTACAGAAGAAGACAGAAAGAAAATCGTTAAGGATATCAAGAAGATGGGTGAGGATACTAAAGTAGCTATCCGTTCAATCCGTCGTGATGCTATGGAAAAATATAAGACAATGAAGAAAAACAGCGAAATCACAGAGGATGACCTGAAAGATTGCGAAGATAAGATTCAGAAGCTTACTGATAAGTTCGTTAAGCAGGTTGATACTCACGTTGCTGAAAAGGAAAAGGAAATTCTTTCAATTTAATTTAGTTAGTTTAAGGACGGTATTGTTTAATGGCAATATTTAAAAAATCAATTCTTGGTGATGATTTGCTGGTACCTACCCACGTGGGCGTTATTATGGACGGTAACGGACGTTGGGCTAAAAAGCGTGGACTGCCGAGAAAGTTCGGACACCGTGAAGGTGCAAAAACTTTCAGAACTATAGCACGGCACGCAAAAGCACTGGGTGTTTCATATATTACCTTCTATGCT
>DEPR01000066.1:5052-6667 GCA_002358895.1 Ruminococcus sp. UBA3387
AACTGGAAACGTCCTCAGGAAGAAGTGGACGCAATTATGGATTTGTTCGATAAGTATCTTGACGAGGTTGAGGACTTTATCGACGAAAATATCAGAGTAAGATTTATCGGCGACAGAACAATGCTGAAACCATCCTTGCAGGCAAAAATGGCGCACGTTGAGGAGATTTCAAAGGATTTTGACTCAATGACACTTGTGCTGGCAATAAACTACGGTGGCAGGGATGAAATCACCTATGCCGTCAAGTGTATTGCTGATGATGTGAAAGCAGGAAAGCTTCAGACTGAGGATATTGATGAAAAACTGTTACAGTCAAAACTTTATACAGAAGAAATCCCTGATGTAGATTTGATAATCCGTCCGAGTGGCGAGCAGAGATTGTCCAATTTCCTAATCTGGCAGTCGGCTTATGCAGAGTATTATTTCACAAATATTCTGTGGCCCGACTTTTCAAAGAAGGACCTTGAAAAAGCAGTTCTTACCTTTAGTGAACGCAACCGTAGATTTGGTGGCGTCTGAATAACTATCTGAGAGGAAGTTTGTTATGACAAAAGCTATGAGTACCAGAATTATTTCAGCAACTGTTGCAATAATTCTTGCTGTTATAGTTCTGATTTTACATAAGACATTTATTTTTGATATTGCAGTTGGCTGCCTTGCAGTAGGTGCAGTGTATGAGCTGTTCAAGGCTATGGACTATCTTAAGTTCAGGGTGCAGTCCTGGATTTGTATGGGATATGCGTTTCTGACCTGCGTCTCATATATGTGGTGGCAGAATGGTAAACAGATATTGTTTAATGATAAGTTCTTTGCAGTTGCATTTGTAATAGCGTTGTCTGTAGTTTATCTGAAAGAACACGAAACTTATAACTACAAGGACTTTTTCCTGATGCTTGCAGTTGCATTGGTAGTACCTTATTCATTCTCATCAATGCTGAAAATGAATACATTTGAAAACACAGGTCTGTTTATGATTATTGCTACATTGTGTGGTGCCTGGCTTGCAGATTCAGGTGCGTATTTTGCAGGTACATTCTTTGGCAAAACACCTCTTTGCCCGTCAATCAGTCCGAAGAAAACTGTTGAAGGTGTGCTTGGTGGAGTAGTTTGTAACGGTCTTATCCTGATTATCGTGGGACTGTTTTATGACTTTGTCCTTAAAGGCACGTCAATTAATTATCTGCCTTTGTTCCTGGCAGGAATGGTTTGTGCAATCATCGGACTTGTGGGAGACCTGACAGCGTCAATCATAAAGCGTCAGACAGGTATCAAGGATTATGGAAACCTGATGCCCGGACACGGTGGTGTTATGGACAGATTTGACAGCGTACTTTTTGTAGCACCTTTTATGTATTATGTGTTTACACAAGGCTGGATAATGAATATTTATGCTTAAATAGTAGATAATAGGGGGAGCTTTTGGGAGCTACCCCTATTGAATGTTAATGTGATAATGAAAAGGTATAAAAAATGAAAACTATTACTATTTTGGGTTCAACAGGTTCTATCGGTACTCAGGCATTGGAAGTTGCAAATAAACATAATATTAAAGTGAAAGCTGTTGCTGCACATTCCAATGTGAATTTGCTTGCAAAGCAGGCTTTGGATAACAATG
>DEPR01000066.1:6777-21514 GCA_002358895.1 Ruminococcus sp. UBA3387
CTTTCAGGTATGGACGGACTTAATTTTATTGCATCACTGGAGGGAGTAGATGTTATGCTCAATTCCGTAGTGGGTATGGTGGGACTAATGCCTACTCTGACTGCAATAAATCACGGTACAGATATAGCTTTGGCTAATAAGGAAACTCTTGTTACAGGCGGTAAGCTTGTAACCGAAACGGCTAAGGAAAAAGGCGTTAAGATTTACCCTGTGGATAGTGAACATTCTGCTATTTTCCAGTGTATGCAGGGTAATAAAACAAGCCAGGTAAGTAAGATTATCCTTACTGCATCAGGTGGACCATTCTTTGGCAAGACTAAAGAGGATATAGCACAGGTGTCTGTTGAGGAAGCACTCAATCACCCTAATTGGAGTATGGGTCGAAAAATAACCATCGACTCTGCTACACTTATGAATAAGGGGCTTGAGTTTATTGAGGCAATGTGGCTTTTTGACCTGAAGCCTGAGCAGATTGAAATTGTTGTCCATAGAGAAAGCGTTATCCATTCAGCAGTTGAATATGACGATTGCTCGGTAATAGCACAGCTGGGTGTTCCTGATATGAAAATTCCTATTCAGTATGCGTTGCTTTATCCTGATAGGATGGAGTGCCCGACAAAAAGACTCTCACTTATAGACTACGGTACCCTGACTTTTGCAAAACCTGACTATGATACGTTTGACTGTCTGACAGCTTGTATAAAGGCTATAACAGAGGGCGGAAATAAGCCTGCCGTTGTAAATGGTGCAAATGAGGAAGCGGTGGCTGCATTCCTTGAGGGTAAGATTTCATTTTTACAGATTGGCGAGCTTGTAACATCAGCTCTTGAAAATATAGAGAGAAAAGAAATAACCTGCCTTGAGGACGTGCTGGAAGCAGACCGAGTTGCAAGAGATTTTGTGATAGAACAAATAGAGAAAAACTGATATTAAGAGAAAGGGACACAAATGAGTATAATTTTTGCAATTGTTATTTTTGAGATAATTATTATAGTCCACGAATTCGGGCATTTTATTGTGGCTAAGGCCTGTGGAGTAAAAGTGAACGAGTTTGCTATCGGTATGGGACCGGCAATTATAAAGTTCAGAAAAGGCGAAACACAGTATGCATTGAGAATTCTTCCTATTGGTGGCTATTGCTCAATGGAGGGTGAAGATGCCGAAAGTGAAGATGACAGAGCCTTTTGCAGAAAATCTGTGCCAAAGCGTATGGCGATAGTTGTAGCAGGCGTTGTGATGAACCTGATTCTCGGCTATGTGTTGCTTGTAATCCATACAGCCTGGACAGCACCGATTACCTCAACTCAGGTTTCCTGGTTTGAGGAAAATGCGAAATCTCAGTCCACAGGACTTCAGCTTGGGGACGAAATTGTAAAAGTGAATAATATGCGTATTTTCACACCAATGGACTTGTCCTATCAGTTCCAGAATGATGAGGATAGCGTGTTTGATATGACTGTTATCCGTGACGGCGAAAAGGTGAAGCTTGATAATGTTGCGTTCAGTACAGAAAATGATACAATGCATATAGACTTCAAGGTAATGCCTGTGGAAGCGACCGTGGGAACAGTTTTGTCAAGCTCGTTGAAGCAAACTGCAAGTAATGCAAGACTTATCTATATTTCCTTGGCTGATTTGGTTAAGGGCAAGTATTCAATCCGTGATCTGTCGGGACCTGTTGGTATTGTTGATACAATCGGTGATGTAATTGATGTCCAGACTGATGAGGAAACGGGAATTGACTGGGAAGCATTGGGACAGACAATGCTGTCTATGGGAGCGTTTATTACAATAAATATCGGTCTGTTCAATCTGTTGCCTCTGCCTGCACTTGACGGAGGACGACTGGTGTTTCTGATAATTGAAGCAATAAGAAGAAAGCCTGTGCCGGCTGATAAAGAGGGAATGGTGCATTTTATCGGATTGGCAGCACTTATGCTTCTTATGATTATTGTAACAGTAAGTGATGTGTTGAAATTATTTTAATGGGTGATTTTATGAGAAAATGTAAAGCTGTAAAAGTTGGAAATCTTACTCTTGACGGAAAGAAAATATATATCCAGTCTATGCTTAATATCCCTGCTGAAAATGTGGAGGATTCAGTTAAACAGGCCGTTGAGCTTGAAAAAGCAGGCTGTGAAATTGTCCGTGCTGCGATTCCGGATATGAAGGCAGTAAAGCTTATTCCTGCAATCAAAGAGAAGATTAATATTCCACTTGTTGCAGATATACATTTTGATTATCGCCTTGCATTGGCAGCCTGTGAAGCAGGAATTGACAAAATCCGTATAAATCCAGGGAATATCGGTGATATGGAAAAGGTAAAGGCTGTGGTAAAAGCCTGCCAGAGCAGAAATATTCCTATAAGAATAGGCGTGAACGGTGGCTCGCTTGAAAAGTATCTGCTTGCAAAGTATGGCTCACCAACACCTGAAGCATTGGTTGAAAGTGCATTGGGACACGTCAGAATTCTTGAGGATTGCGATTTTGATGATATTGTCATTTCACTTAAATCATCAGATGTAAATACAATGATAAATGCCTATCGCCTGCTTGCGGATAAGTGTAATTATCCACTTCACCTGGGCGTTACCGAAGCAGGAACAGAGCGTATGGGTATTATAAAATCTGCCGTTGGTATCGGCTCACTCCTTGTAGACGGTATTGGTGAAACTATAAGAGTATCTTTGACCGATAATCCTGTTAAGGAAATCTATGCGGCTAAAGACATACTTAAAGCTATCGGTAAGGGGAACGGCGTAAAAATCGTTTCTTGTCCGACCTGTGGAAGAACAAAGATTGATCTTATTTCACTTGCAAAACAGGTGGAAGAAGCAACAAAGAATATTGATAAGGATATTACAGTTGCCGTAATGGGCTGTGTTGTAAATGGTATAGGTGAAGCAGGAGAAGCCGATATCGGTATCGCAGGTGGCGACGGCTGTGCCGTTCTGTTTAAAAACGGCGAAAAATTATATAAAGTAGACGAAGAAAATGCTTTGAAAGCATTGCTTGATGAAATAGAAAGAATGTAAGGATAGATTATGATAGGATATACAATAGCAGAGCTGTTTGATGAGCATTGCAGAGTATTGCCTGAAGTCATATGTGATGGTGAGGTTTTGAAAGTCATATTTGACGAAAAGCAGAACGAACTAACTGTAATGGCAAAATTCAATCAGCTGTTGAATTACGATATAATAGCAGAAAGCGAAAAGAGTATAATTGAAGAGCTTAATCTCAGCAGATTTAAAATCAAGTGCAAGTATACACCTGATTTGCTTTGTGATGAAGCATTTGATCAGCTGGTTAAATATATGAAAAACCACTTTCCCGTGGTAAACGGATTTTTTGACGATGCAGATGCAAGGTTTCATAACGGCAAGTTTATTGTGGATATGAAACACGGTGGGGTAGAGTTTTTGAAAAAAGCAGGGATTGAGAGCTATTTTTCATCACTTGTTGCCGATTGGTTTTCAACCAACGCTGAAATCGAGTTTGTGGGAACAGTGGAATCCGATCAGGAAATGTATGAGAGAATAGAAGCCGAACTTCAGAATTATCTCAACTCTGCACCGATGCCTGAAAACAAGCAAAAGACTAAACAGCCTGAACAGCCTCAGAATGTGGATTTCAGAACCTGTAGCGTTGACTTCACAAGACTTAACCTTATTGCAGATAATGCGTTGGTAGTTAAAGGCGGACCAATAAGCAGTGATGCAAAAGTAACAGCAATGAAGGATTTGAATGACAGCACTCAGGGCAGAATTACTGTCTGGGGTGAGATTTTTGATGTCCAGACAAAGGATACAAGAAACGGCGGACTTATTGCAAAGCTGTTTTTTACCGACTTTACATCATCATTTTCAATGAAAATGTTTGGCTCAGAAAAGAAAGGTAAGTTTGTTAAGCTACATAGACCTGACCTTGAGTGTATGCTTGAAAAGCTGAAAAATGGAACAACAATTATCGTTTCAGGTGAGATTGAAGAAGATACTTTCGAGCATATTTTGAATATAATACCTGAAGATATAATGATTGTCAAGCGTGAAACCGAGAAGGATAAGTGCGAGCAAAAAAGAGTAGAGCTTCATTGTCATACCAATATGTCAAGTATGGATGCACTCACTTCAGCAGACAAGCTTGTAAAAAGAGCGTTTGAATGGGGACATAAGGCTATAGCAATTACCGACCACGGTGTTGTTCAGGGCTATCCTGCTGCAATGAACGAAGTGGCAGGTATCAGAAGAAATGGCGGAGATTTTAAAGCTATCTATGGAATTGAAGCCTATGAAGTAAATAATGACGTAAATATCTATACAGGCTGGGACAAGCGTAAGCTCACCGATGAGTTTATAGTGTTTGACCTGGAAACTACGGGTACATCACCTAATGATGACAGGATTATCGAAATCGGTGCTGTAAAGGTGAGAAACCTTGAAATAGTTGACCGATTTGATATGTTTGTAAATCCTCATCAGGAAATTAAGGAGTTCATCTCTAACCTTACAGGGATTACAAATGATATGGTAGCTGATGCACCTGAAGAAAAGGATGCAATAAAAGCCTTTGTGGAATTCTGTGGGGATAACCCTGCCCTTGTGGCACATAATGCAAAATTTGATACAGGCTTTATAAATGCTTCCTTGAAAAGAAATAATATTGAAATGAGCTATTCATATTTTGATACAGTTCCTATGTGTCAGATTATGCTGCCACAACTGCAGAAGCATAAGCTGAACTTTGTGGCAGAGCATTTCGGCCTTGAGTTCAATCATCACCGTGGAAGTGATGATGCAGAAGTGCTGAGCAGGATTTTCATTAAGCTGGCAGGAGAACTTGTAGAAAAGTATCCGCATATGCTTGTAACTGTGGATAAGGTGAACAGCCTGCTTGCCAATGACGATAACGTGTTGTCAGCACAGTCTTATCACCAGATTATTCTTGTGAGAAATAATACAGGACTGAAAAATCTGTATAAGCTTATTTCACATTCAAATCTTGACTATTTCAAAAAACGTCCAAGAATTCCCAAGTCTGATCTTGTCAAACACAGAGAAGGTCTTATAGTGGGCAGTGCCTGCGAAGCAGGTGAATTATACAGAGCAATCGTCGAAGGGGAAAGCTGGGAAAAGCTTTGTCAGATTGCGTCTTTCTATGACTATCTTGAAATTCAGCCTGAGGGCAATAATGAGTTTATGCTCAGAAACGGTACAGTCAAGTCCTTTGAAGGTATCCGTGAGTATAACAGAACTGTGATAAAGCTTGGAGAGTATCTTAATATTCCAGTCTGTGCAACAGGGGACGTTCACTTTTTGAATAAGGGAGATGCACAGTTCCGTTCAATTCTCCAGTCGGTTAAGTATAGCGACTGCGATAATCAGCCACCTCTGTATCTGAAGACGACAGAAGAAATGCTGTCTGATTTTGCATATCTGGGTGAAGATAAGGCTTTTGAAGTTGTAGTAAAGAATACAAACCTTATTGCCGATATGATTGATAAGGACCTGAAAGCGTTTCCTAATGGTACATATACACCGTTCATTGACGGTGCAGTAAGAGAGTTGCAGGTTATCTGCTGGAAAAAAGCCTGCTCAATCTATGGCGACTGCGACCCTGAGGAAGTGAAACTCCCCGAGGGTGATGAGGGTATAGCTGAACCTTTCAAGGAGCATATTCCTGAAATTGTGTATAAGCGTCTTGACCGGGAGCTTTCATCAATTATCAAGCACGGATTTGCTGTGCTGTATATGATTTCACAGAAGCTGGTTGCCAATTCGGTAGAAAACGGCTATCAGGTGGGCTCGAGAGGCTCTGTTGGTTCATCCTTCGTAGCCTCAATGTCAGGTATATCTGAAGTAAATCCGCTTATGCCTCACTATGTCTGCCCGAATTGTAAAAACAGCGAGTTTATAACCGACGGTTCAGTAGGCTCAGGCTATGACCTGTCACCAAAGAACTGCCCGAAGTGTGGCACAGAGTACCACCGTGATGGACACGATATTCCGTTTGAAACATTCCTGGGCTTTAACGGCGATAAAGCACCTGATATTGACCTTAACTTCTCAGGAGATTATCAGTCCTTTGCCCATAAGTATACCGAAGACCTGTTTGGCTCCGACCACGTTTTCAAAGCAGGTACAATTTCAGGTGTAGCCGATAAAACAGCATTCGGTTATGTTAAGAATTACCTTGAAGAAAGAGGAAAAACGGTACATTCCGCAGAGGAACAGCGTCTTGTAAACGGCTGTCTTGATGTTAAGAGAACTACAGGTCAGCATCCTGGTGGAATGGTGGTTATTCCAAGCGACTATGAGGTTTATGACTTTACCCCTGTCCAGCACCCTGCAGAAAAAGCTGATTCGGATATTGTTACAACCCACTTTGACTTCAATTCCTTGCACGATACTATATTGAAGCTGGACGAGCTTGGGCACGATGTGCCTACATTATATAAGTATCTTGAAGATATGACAGGCGTTGACATATTGAAAGTGCCTATGTCTGATGAAAAGGTGTATAGTCTGTTTGCATCACCTGAGGCTCTTGGAGTAACTGAGGAGGATATATCCTGCCCTACAGGAACTTTGGGTATCCCGGAAATGGGTACACCTTTTGTAATCCAGATGCTTCTTGATGCAAAGCCAAAGAATTTCAGCGACCTGTTGCAGATTTCAGGACTTTCTCACGGTACAAATGTTTGGTTAGGTAACGCAAAAGACTTGATTGATAACGGAACTTGTACCATTTCAGAGGTTATCGGTACCCGTGATAATATTATGGTGTACTTGATTCATAAAGGAATGGAAGAGGGCAGAGCTTTTAAAATTACTGAAACAGTACGAAAAGGTCTTGTTGCAAAGGGTAAGATTTCAAAAGAAGATTGGGAAAAGATGGAGGAAGATATGCGAGCTGCCAACGTTCCTGAATGGTATATTGACAGTTGCCGCAAAATCGAGTATATGTTCCCGAAAGCCCACGCAGCAGCTTATGTTACATCTGCAATTAAGCTTTGCTGGTTCAAGATATATCATCCACTTGAATTCTATGCTGCCTATTTTACAGTCCGTGGCGAGGACTTTGACGGCGAAACAGCACTCAAGGGCAAGTATATGGTCCAGAATAAAATGACCGAAATAAAGAATCGTCCGAAGGCAGAAAGAACAGCCAAGGACGACGGCGTGCTTGAAATGCTACAGCTTACAAACGAAATGCTGTGCAGAGGCTTTGAGTTTTTGCCTGTTGATATTTTCAAATCACACGCTACGGTTTATCAGATTGAGGACGGAAAGCTTCGTCTGCCGTTTGTGTCAATATCTGGTGTAGGTGAAAATGCCGCCAAGAGCTTGTACGAAAAAGCACAGAACAGGGATTTTATTTCTGTGGAAGAATTCCAGCAGCAGAGTGGTATCGGTAAATCAGTAGTGGAAACTCTGGATAAAATCGGTGCATTTGGCGACCTGCCTAAATCAAACCAGATATCTCTGTTTTAACAAATTGTTTTATATATAGTAACGCTTTGTTAATAGATACACTTGACAATAGCGTATATGTGTGCTAATATATCATAGTAGCGTGATAGCATAGTAATACTTTACTACGATAAAGCAGACAAATGAAAGGATAAGAATAATGAAAAGATATGACCTGATAACACCTGAAGGAACAAGAGATTTGCTGTTTGCAGATTGCCTTGCAAGACGAGCAGTAGAGAGAAAGCTTGAAAAGCTGTTCCTTGGGTTTGGATATAGTGAAGTTGTAACCCCGGGGATTGAGTTTTATGACCTGTTCAGTGGCAGTTCAAGAAACTTTCAGCAGGAAAGCCTCTATAAGCTTGTGGACTCAAAGGGCAGATTGATAACACTTCGCCCCGATTCCACAATTCCTATAGCAAGACTTGTGGCGACAAGACTTCCCGAAGCAAGACTTCCGTTGAGACTTTATTATAATCAGAGTATTTTTGAGAATAATGCATTGCTTAAAGGACGTTCAGATGAAATCGTTCAGGCAGGAATTGAGCTTATCGGTGGTGAGAATTCTAAGCGTGCCGACTATGAAGCTATGTGTACAGCCGTAGAGGCTATGGCTTCGTTTGATAAGGATAATTTTCGTCTTGAGATAGGTCATATCGGCTTCTTCAAGGAGCTTGTGTCAAAACTCGATGTGGATGACAGCGTGAGGGAAGAAATTAGACTGCTTATTTCAGCAAAGAACTATCCTGCCCTTAATGACCTGCTGGACGGTATCGGCGATAACAGGATTACCAAGGCTCTCAAACAGCTTCCACGTCTTTTCGGTGGTGCTGAAGTCCTTGATAAAGCAGCAGAGCTTTTTGAAGATGATAATATATCAGAAATCCTTGACTACCTCAGAGAAGTCTATGACCGTCTTTCAGGCCTTGGCTATGAAGGCAGGATTTCACTTGACCTGGGAATTGTCAGCCATACCGACTATTATACCGGTATTGTTTTCAGAGGGTATATGACAGGTGTAGGTGAATCTGTCCTGAAGGGTGGAAGATATGATAAGCTTATCGGTGAGTTCGGTAAACCTTACCCTGCTGTGGGATTTGCAGTAACCTGTGATTTGATTGCACAGTATATAAGAAAAAATAATATGTCGCCAAAGGTTAAAACTGCCGATTGTATAGTGTTCGGCGAACAGGGAAGTGTTGTGGAAGCTATTGCTTTCGGACAGGAGCTTGTAAGACAGGGTAAGACAATCGAAAACAGCCTTTTTGATACACTTGAAGAAACTGCCGTGTATGCAAAAACTGCAGGAATAACTAAGATTTATAAGGTTGACGAGAATAAAAACATTACTGAAATAGACGTGTAGAATACGGGAGATAAATATGAATAAACCATTGAGAATTGCCTTGACCAAGGGCAGACTTGAAAAGGATACAGTAGGATTGCTTGAGAAGATAGGCTTTGACTGTACAGCAGTAAGGGAAAAAGGCAGAAAGCTTATTCTTCCTGTGCCCGACGGAAATTTAGAAGTGGTCCTTGCAAAAGCAAACGACGTAATTACATATGTTGAGCACGGCGTATGTGATATCGGCGTTGTGGGTAAGGATACAATTATGGAAATGCAGGGTAAGTTCTTTGAGCTGGCAGACCTGGGCTTCGGAAGATGTAAGTTTGCACTTGCCACAAAAAAAGGCTCTGATTTCTATGCAGGATATAACGTAAAGACTATTGCTACAAAGTATCCGAATATAACAAGAAATTATTTTGAGAGCAAGGGTATGGACGTTGATATAGTTAAGATTGAAGGCTCAGTTGAGCTTGCACCTTTGCTTGAACTGTCAGACGGTATCGTGGATATCGTTGAAACAGGCACAACCTTGAAAGAAAACGGCCTTGAGGTTATCGAAGATATTGCACCGATTTCAGCAAGACTGATAGTTAATATGGTAAGTATGAAATTAAGACAACAGGAAATAGAGAAGTTTGTTTCACTTATTGAAGCAAATCTGTAATAGGGGGATAGAAAATGTCTGCAATAAAGAAGATTTATGTAAACGGCTGTGATGAGGAGAAGTTCTTTAAACAGCTTGAAGAAAGAAACGGCGAAACTGATAAAAAGGTAACAGCCGTTGTGTCTGAGATTATCGAGGACGTAAGAAAAAACGGCGATGATGCAGTTAAGAAGTATACAGAAAAGTTTGACGGCAAATTGCCTGAGTATTATGAAGTACCGAGAGAATTGGTTAATGATGCGTTGACTGAAGCTGACCCTGATTTTGTAAATGCTCTGCTTGACGCAATCGAAAACATTTCTGATTTTCATAACAGACAGAAATCACAGAGCTTTGTTAATCCGAAGGAAAACGGAGTTATCCTGGGACAGCGTGTCAGAGGACTTGAAAGAGTAGGCCTTTATGTGCCTGGTGGTACAGCAGCCTATCCGTCATCTGTTCTGATGAATGCAATCCCTGCAAAAATCGCAGGCGTCAAGGAGATTATAATGGTTACACCTCCACTCAAGGATGGTACACCAAATAAGGATATCCTTGTTGCGGCAGCAGTATGTGGAGTGGACAGAATTTTTATGTCAGGTGGAGCTCAGGCTATTGCAGCCCTTGCATATGGAACACAGGAAATTCCAAAGGTTGATAAAATCGTAGGACCTGGAAATATCTTTGTTGCAACAGCAAAGAAAGTGCTTTATGGCGTAGTTGATATTGATATGGTTGCGGGACCGAGTGAAATTCTTGTGCTTGCAGATGAAACGGCAAATCCTAAGTATGTAGCAGCCGACCTGATGTCTCAGGCTGAGCACGATAAGCTTGCATCTTCAATTCTTGTTACAACAAGTGAGGAGCTTGCAGATAAAACAGTAGCAGAGATTGAAAGACAGGTTCAGGAGCTTTCAAGAAAGGATATTATTGAGCAGTCATTGGCAGACTTTGGGGCAATCCTTATCTGTGAAACAAAGGAACAGGCTTGCGATATTGCAAACCGTCTTGCACCTGAGCACCTTGAAGTGCTGTTTGAAAACCCACTTGAGTATCTGGGCAGACTTGATAATGCAGGTTCCGTGTTCCTCGGACAGTATGCACCTGAGCCGTTGGGTGATTACTATGCAGGTCCCAACCACGTTTTGCCGACGAGTGGTACAGCAAGATTTTTCTCACCACTGGGAGTAAACAGCTTTGAAAAGCGTTCAAGCTTTATCTATTATACAGAAGAGGCTCTTGAGGAAGCAAAGGACGATATTGTCCTTATTGCAGAAAAGGAAGGTCTTACAGCTCACGCAAATGCGATAAAAGTACGTTTCTGAAGAGGGGAGTGCTGAATATGCGAACATCTGAAATTAAAAGAACAACAAAGGAAACTGATATTGAAATTGCAGTAAACCTTGACGGCGAGGGAAAAGTATCTGTTGATACAGGCATCGGCTTTTTTGACCATATGCTGACAGCCTTTGGCGTACATAGTGGAATTGACCTGCAGGTTATGTGTAAGGGCGATTTGCAGGTTGACGGACACCATACTGTGGAGGATATCGGGATTGTGCTGGGACAGGCTTTCAGTAAGGCATTGGGAGATAAAGCAGGTATCGCAAGATATGGCTCAGCTTTTGTGCCGATGGACGAGGCTCTTGGCTTCTGTGCACTTGATATAAGCGGACGTCCTTTCCTTGCGTTTAATGCAGATTTCAATGATGAAAGAATAGGTGAGTATGATACCTGCCTGACAGAGGAGTTTTTCAGAGCATTTGCCTTTAATTCAGGTATTACTCTGCACATCAGAAAAGAGTATGGCAAGAATGACCACCACGTTGCAGAAGCCTTGTTCAAGGCGGTTGCACACGCTTTGAAAGAAGCAATGGAAATTAAGGGAGATAAAATTCTTTCAACTAAGGGAGTACTTTAAATGATAGCAATAATAGATTACGGTGCAGGCAATATCTTTTCGGTGAAAAATGCACTGGATTATCTTGGCTTTGAAAATAAGCTGACTAATAAAGTTCAGGATCTGATTGAAGCTGATGCAATTATCCTTCCCGGCGTGGGAGCTTTTCCGAATGCAATGAAAATGCTTGAGGAAAGTGGTCTGGTGGATACAATTAAAGAGCAAGCAAAAATAAAGCCTCTTATGGGTATCTGCCTGGGTATGCAGATGCTTTTTGAGAAAAGCTATGAGTTCGAGGAGTGCGACGGACTGGGACTTCTTAAAGGTAAGGTTGATAAAATCGTTGAACCTGACCTTGTAATTCCTCATATGGGCTGGAATAAGCTTGAGTATACACAGGATTGTCCGCTTTTTGAAGGGCTGACCGATGACGAGTATGTATATTTCGTTCACTCCTATAAGGCTTTCTGTAAGGAGGAAAACCTGTATGCACGTTGCGTCTATGGTAGTGATGTAACGGCAGTGGTTTCAGACGGAAAGTTTCTTTTCGGTTGCCAGTTCCACCCTGAAAAGTCAGGTAAAGCAGGAATGAAGATACTTGAAAACTTTGCAAAAATGGGTGTTAAGGAGGAAGAATAAAATGCTTGCAAAAAGAATTATTCCGTGCCTTGATGTCCGTGACGGCAAGGTTGTTAAAGGCGTTAATTTTGAGGGAATAAAAGAAGTGGGAGACCCTGTCCAGTGTGCCTATGAGTATAATCTTCAGGGTGCTGATGAAATTGTTTTCTATGATATAACTGCATCATATGAGGGCAGAGGTGTTATGCTTGACGTGGTGAGAGAAACTGCGAAAAAGGTTTTTGTTCCTCTGACTGTTGGCGGTGGAATCAAAACAGTTGATGATATCAGAGAAACACTCCGTGCAGGAGCCGATAAAGTGTCGGTGAATTCCCAGGCAGTTAAAAATCCACAGCTTATAAAAGACGGTGCTGACATCTTTGGTAGCCAGTGTATCTGCGTTGGCGTGGATGCAAAAAAAGTTGCAGAAAATAAGTGGACTGTATATATAAATGGTGGTAGGGTTGATATGGGAATTGACCTTATCGACTGGGTAAAGCAGGTTGAAAGGCTGGGTGCAGGCGAAATCTGTCTTAATTCAATTGATACCGATGGTGTAAGAGGTGGATTTGATTTGCCTATGCTTAAAGCTGTCTGTGAAGCTGTGAAAATCCCTGTTATCGCAAGTGGCGGTGCAGGAAAACTGGGAGACTTTGCAGAAGCGTTTATCGAAACCGATTGCTCGGCAGCTTTGGCAGCATCATTGTTCCATTTTAAAGAGCTGACTGTTGAGCAGGTGAAAGCTGATTGTAAATCAAAAGGTATCGCAGTAAGATAATACTATATAATATGGAGAAGAATATGAACCCGATTAAAGTAGATATGAATGACTTGGATAAGTATTTTGTGAAAAGTGAACTGATACCTGCCATAGCATTTGACGTGGATACCAAAACAGTTCTTATGCTTGCATATATGAATAAGGAAAGTCTGAAAAAAACTCTGGAAACAGGCTATACCTGGTATTGGAGCCGTTCACGTCAGGAGTATTGGAATAAAGGTGCAACAAGCGGACATCTTCAGAAAGTAGTATCAGTTTATGCAGATTGCGATGACGATACTCTGCTTGTGAATGTAAAGCAAACGGGAGTTGCCTGCCATACAGGTGCATATAGTTGCTTTTTCAAAGAAATGTATAATGAGGAGAATTAATATGACAGTATATCAGGAGATTTTTGAGGTAATCAAACAGCGTAAGGCTGACTATGAGAACGGTACGGCACAGGAGAATTCATATACAGCCTATCTTTTTGATAAGGGCGTTGATAAGATTTGTAAGAAAATCGGTGAGGAAGCTACCGAAACAGTTATAGCAGCGAAGAACAGCGATAATGATGAGCTTATGAATGAGATTAACGATTTGCTTTATCACGTTATGGTGCTGGCAGCTAACCAGGGACTTGACTGGGCTGATGTTGAGAGAGTGCTGGATGAGAGAAATGAGAAAATAGGTAATCTGAAAAAATTCCATACAGTGGATAAAAATACTTGATTTGACGCATAATAATTGGGACGGCAGTGATGTCGTCCTTTTTGTTTGCAGGGTGCATAGGGAAATTGTAAATTTTCTGAGAATTTTTATATAAAAAGCCCTTGACAAATGAAACGGATTAGTGTATCATATAAAACGTATGCTGGCGTATTGTGTAAACAGGCGTAAAGCGTATAATTTTGAGGAAAGGAGAGAGAAGATGCCAACCTTTAACCAGTTAGTAAGAAAGGGAAGAAATGTTCTTGAAACCAAGTCAACAGCACCAGCTCTTCAGAAGGGTTACAACTCAAAGAAGAAAACAGCTATTGACCAGAGCTGTCCACAGAAGCGTGGCGTTTGTACAGCAGTAAGAACTGCAACACCAAAGAAGCCTAACTCAGCTATGAGAAAGATTGCCAGAGTAAAGCTCACAAACGGACACGAAGTAACAGCTTATATCCCAGGTATCGGACATAATCTTCAGGAGCATAGCGTTGTAATGATCAGAGGCGGACGTGTTAAGGACCTCCCGGGTGTACGTTACCACATTATCAGAGGTACATTGGATGCACAGGGCGTAGCTAACAGAATGCAGTCAAGATCAAAGTACGGTGCTAAGAGACCAAAGGGAGCTAAGTAATTAAAAGCTCAAAAAAAGTTTAAGGTAAAAAACTCATTGTCGCAAACTGCGAAGACCACAGTTAGTGCAGAGAGATTAATATAAATAGGGCAGTAGTTCTGTTTTTGTTAAGCTCTGACGGTAACTGACGGGGCTATAGCGTAAGGGCTATAGAGCGAGTACCTATGAATTCATTATTGTGAAGGAGGGAATTAAAGTGCCAAGAAGAGGCAGAGTTTCAAAAAGAGACGTATTGCTCGACCCAGTATACAACTCAAAGCTTGTTACACGTCTTGTAAACAACATTATGTTGGATGGTAAGAAGGGTGTAGCTCAGAAGATCGTATACGGAGCATTTGAAATCGTTGAAGAAAAGACAGGCCGTCCGGCTTTGGAAGTATTTGAAGAGGCAATGAATAACATTATGCCTGAGTTGGAGGTTAAAGCACGCCGTGTAGGTGGTGCAACATACCAGGTTCCAATGGAGGTAAGACCTGACAGACGTCAGACATTGGGTCTGAGATGGATCACAAAGTATTCTCGTGAAAGAAACGAAGATACAATGAAGGAAAGACTTGCAGCAGAAATCCTCGATGCTCTTAACGGCGTTGGCGGTTCATGCAAGAAGCGTGACGATACACACAAAATGGCAGAAGCTAATAAGGC
>DEPR01000066.1:21543-21863 GCA_002358895.1 Ruminococcus sp. UBA3387
GCTAATAAGGCTTTCGCACATTACAGATGGTAATCACAGTATAAATAGGAGGATATTATGGCAAGAGATTGTTCTTTGCAGGATACCAGAAATATTGGTATTATGGCGCATATTGACGCCGGAAAAACAACAACTACCGAGCGTATCCTGTTTTATGCTGGAGTAAATCATAAAATGGGAGAAACTCATGACGGTGCTTCCACAATGGACTGGATGGCTCAGGAAAAGGAAAGAGGTATTACAATTACTTCTGCCGCAACAACAGCTTTCTGGAAAAAGCACCGTATCAACATTATCGATACTCCAGGACACGTTGACTT
>DEPR01000066.1:21907-23364 GCA_002358895.1 Ruminococcus sp. UBA3387
GTTGAGCGTTCACTCAGAGTTCTCGACGGTTCTGTAACAGTTCTTTGTGCTAAGGGCGGTGTTGAGCCTCAGACTGAAACCGTATGGCGTCAGGCTGATAAGTATAAAGTACCAAGAATGGTATATGTAAATAAGATGGATATTATGGGAGCTAACTTCTATAATGTAGTAGATATGCTTCTTAACCGTCTTAAGACAAATGCAGTTCCTCTTCAGCTCCCAATCGGTGCAGAGGAAGATTTCAAGGGAATTATCGACCTTCTTGAAATGAAAGCATATATCTATACAAATGACCTGGGTACTGATATTGAAGTAACAGATATTCCTGCTGATATGATGGACAAGGCTGAAGAGTACAGAGCTTCTATGCTCGATGCTATCGCTGAGCAGGACGAAGAAATTATGATGAAATACCTTGATGGTGAAGAGCTTACAATCGAAGAGATGAAGGCTTGCATCAGAAAGGGTACAATCGCTAATACAATGGTACCTGTTGTGTGTGGTACATCATATAAGAACAAGGGCGTTCAGAAGCTTCTCGACGCTATTGTTGACTATATGCCAGCACCAACAGATATTGCAGATATTACAGGTGTTAACCCTGATACAGATGAAGAATGTTCAAGACCTTCATCAGATGACGAACCTTTTGCTGCTTTGGCATTTAAGATTGCTACAGACCCATTCGTTGGTAAGCTTTGCTTCTTCAGAGTTTACTCAGGTGTCCTCACAGCTGGTTCAAACGTATATAATGCATCTAAAGATAAGAATGAAAGAATCGGACGTATCCTCCAGATGCACTCCAACCAGAGAAAGGATATCGAAGAGGTTTATGCAGGAGATATCGCAGCTGCAGTTGGTCTGAAGTATACAACAACAGGTGATACACTCTGTGACGAAAAGCATCCTGTAATTCTCGAATCAATGGAATTCCCAGAGCCTGTTATCCAGCTCGCTATCGAGCCTAAGACAAAGGCTGGTCAGGAAAAGATGGGTATTGCACTTGCTAAGCTTGCAGAAGAAGACCCAACATTCAGAACTTATACTGATGACGAAACAGGTCAGACAATTATTGCAGGTATGGGTGAGCTCCACCTTGAAATCATTGTAGACAGACTTCTCCGTGAATTTAAGGTAGAAGCAAACGTAGGTGCACCTCAGGTTTCATATAAAGAAACAATTAAGGCATTGGCTGACGTTGACCATAAGTACGCAAGACAGTCTGGTGGTAAGGGTCAGTACGGTCATGTTAAGATTAAGGTTGAGCCTAATGAGTCAGGTAAGGGCTATGAATTTATCAACAACGTTGTCGGCGGTGCTATTCCAAAGGAATATATCCCTGCTGTTGACGCTGGTATCAAGGGTGCAATGCAGACAGGTGTTCTTGCAGGATACCCTGTAGTAGACGTAAAGGTAACACTTTATGATGGTTCATACCACGAAGTAGACTCATCTGA
>DEPR01000066.1:23413-23927 GCA_002358895.1 Ruminococcus sp. UBA3387
TTCTATGGCATTCAAGGAAGCTATGAAGAAGGCAAACCCAGTAATTCTTGAACCTATTATGAAGGTAACTGTAGTAGTTCCAGATGACTATATGGGAACAGTAATCGGCGACCTTAACTCACGTCGTGGACAGATTCTCGGTCAGGAAACAAGACCTGGTACTGCACAGGTTGACTCACTTGTTCCACTGTCAGAAATGTTTGGTTATTCAAATGACCTTCGTTCAAAGACACAGGGACGTGGACAGTATTCAATGGAGCCTCATAGCTACATTGAGCTTCCAAAGTCAATTGCTGAGAAGATTATGGCTCAGAGAAACAAAGAGAATTAATTTAAAAAATTTCTCTTAAACTATTGCAAAGTTAGGAAAAATCTGATATAATTGTACTACGGTATGTTTATCAGAACGAATAAAAATTTAAAGGAGGAACATTCCTATGGCAAAGGCACATTTCGAAAGAACTAAACCACACGTTAACATTGGTACAATCGGACACGTAGACCACGGTAAGAC
>DEPR01000015.1:0-2245 GCA_002358895.1 Ruminococcus sp. UBA3387
CAGGCTGCAATCTCAAACAAGTAATTCATATTACTATAAATTATCCCCCGTATCAAAAGATATGGGGGATTTTTTGTTAGAAAAAATCATCTAAGATATTGCAAATATAGTAATATTATGGTATACTTTAGTTGTAAATTGTTATAATTTGTCGATATATTCGCGAATTTTACAAAGACTTTTATGAGAATATTTGGGAGGTGAACAGATGAAAAAGGCATTGCTTATCATAGGTATCGTAATCGGTGCAATTTTACTTTTTATAATAACAAGAGGTGCAATTATTACTATTTTTTAATTATTGGGAGAGATAATTTATGTGCAAATTAAAACAATTAATGGAAATAATAAAAGACAAAGACTCAGATTATGAACAGTTGAATGGAAAAAATAAAAAATTACATCTTAATCTTAAAAGCCTTAAACTCTGGGGCATTTTAGTTGCAGTTGTCATTGTTGCTATAGGTGTTATGACCTTGTTTTTTAAATTACACAATGACGAATCTACTGTAACTAATGATTATGTTTTAGCAACTTTGGAAAAATCAAGTGAACTTACTACAGCAAAAATACACTATACAGGTATGGCTGAATTTGAAGATGAAGGTATTGCTATTATCAATAAGGCAGATTTTATTATGGTATATGATGCTACTGCAAGAATCGGTTTTGATATTGCCGATGTTAACCCGATAGTAGATAATACAACTCGTACTGTCAATATAACTATTCCAAAAGCTGAAGTTCTGGATGTAAAAGTTGATGCTTCTTCTATCTCTTATTTCGATGAAGATTTTGCAATGTTTAATGTAGATGAAAAAGAAGATGGCAACAAAGCTATCGAATTAGCAGAAAAAGCTGCTTTAAAAGAGATTTCACAGATGGGCACATTAGAATTAGCAGACCAGCAAGCGGAAGCAGTAATTAAAGGTCTTTTAGAAGATGTAATCGCTAAAAATTACACTCTCAAAATCAGGAAAGCAAAATAACTATCTTTTATTTAAACCTAATCAATATTATTCTTAAAGTATATCCCCCACACCGTTATGTGGGGGATAATTATTTATCTGTCCAAAAAAAGTTACCACAAATGCAAAACACCGTGCTATAATAACATCAACAGATAAAGCAAAAAGAGGTGATATTTGTGGGATGGCTGTTATACTTGCTTGCATTAATTGGTATCGGTTGTATTCAGGAAGTCTGCAGATGGTTTAAGTAATTTATAGGAGGGCTATTATGTTTGACGGATTTTTTGGTGGATTGTTTGATTTTGATGGGAACGGTAATCTTGACGCGTTTGAACAGGCTGTGGATGCTATGGCTTTTGCAGACCTGATGGAAAAGGAAGAACTGAGTGATGTAGGTCTTGATGTGAGCGAGCTGGAATATATGTCAGACTATGAACGTCGTGAAGCTATCGAGGACGCAGGACTTGACCCGGATGATTTCGATTTTGATTTTTAAAAACAATATGGAGGTTGCCTGCCGAAATATCGGCAGGCGATTTTTTATAAAAAAACGCTAAAATAGTATAAATCATTTTTTTGTACAAAAAATAGATAGTAAATTGTAAGAAATTATTAACTAAATTGTGATATAATAAAAAAAGTAACATATTCATAAATTTGATTTACAGAAAGGATTGTATCAATATGAATTTGCAGGGAATTTTAAAACAGAAGTATAATAAAGTTATTTCCGATTGTTCAGATAATGAAATCTATTATGGTCTTCTGGAAATGGTGCAGAAAATGTCCAAGGAAAAACAGACATCTGAGGGCAAAAAGAAGCTCTATTATATATCTGCCGAGTTCCTTATTGGCAAACTTCTTTCCAATAACCTTATAAATCTTGGCATATATGATGATGTAAAGAACTTGCTTGCCGAAAATGGTAAGGATATAAAAAGAATTGAGGAGATTGAGCCTGAGCCGTCTCTTGGTAATGGTGGGCTCGGAAGACTTGCAGCCTGCTTTTTAGATTCAATCGCAACATTGGGCCTGAATGGCGACGGTATCGGCCTTAATTATCACTTTGGACTTTTCAAGCAGAAATTTGAAAATAACCTCCAGACCGAAGAGCCGAATGATTGGATAGAAGACCAGAGCTGGCTTATAAAAACTGATAAGTCCTATAAAACCAGCTTCAGAAATCTTACCGTTACTTCCCGTCTGTATGACATTAACGTAACAGGCTATAATAACCGTACAAATAAGCTCCATTTGTTTGATATCGAAAGCGT
>DEPR01000015.1:2266-12260 GCA_002358895.1 Ruminococcus sp. UBA3387
GACGAATCTATCGTGGAGGACGGTATCAGCTTTGATAAAAATGATATTGAAAAAAATCTTACACTGTTTTTGTATCCTGATGATAGTGATGAAGCAGGCAGACTGCTCAGAATTTATCAGCAGTACTTTATGGTAAGCAACGGTGCAAGACTTATCCTTGATGAGTGTGTAGAAAAGGGCTGTAAACTCTATGACCTGCCTGACTATGCAGTAATCCAGATTAACGATACACACCCTACTATGGTTATCCCTGAGCTTATCAGATTGCTTGTTGAACGTGGAATTGAAATGGACGATGCTATTGAAATCGTAAGCAAAACCTGTGCATATACAAACCATACAATTCTTGCAGAAGCGTTGGAAAAATGGCCGATAAGCTATCTGAAACAGGTTGTTCCTCAGCTTGTGCCTATTATCGAAATCCTTGACGATAAGGTAAGAAGAAAGTTTGATAACGAGAAAGTAACAATCATCGACAGAAACGATACTGTCCATATGGCTCACCTTGATATCCATTATACTTTCAGCACAAACGGCGTTGCTTCCCTGCATACCGACATTCTCAAAGAGGAAGAGCTTAACCATTTTTATAAGCTTTATCCTGAAAAGTTCAATAATAAAACCAACGGTATCACATTCCGTAGATGGCTTTTGCATTGTAATCCACAGCTGACAGAGCTTATAACTTCACTTATCGGTGACGGATTTAAAAAGGACGCAAAAGAGCTTGAAAAGTTAGCTGATTTTGCAGATGACGAAAAAGTGCTTGAAAAGCTTCTTGAAATCAAGAGTGAAAATAAAAAAGCATTGAAAAATTATTTGCAGACAACGCAAAATCTTGATATAAACGAGAATACTATCTTTGATATCCAGATAAAGCGACTTCACGAATATAAGCGTCAACAGCTCAATGCTCTGTATGTTATCCATAAGTATCTTGAAATCAAAAAGGGCAAAAAGCCGACAACTCCAATTACTGTAATCTTCGGTGCTAAGGCTGCCCCTGCCTATGTCATCGCACAGGATATTATCCACCTTATTCTCTGCTTGCAGGAGGTTATCAATAACGACCCTGATGTAAGTCCGTATCTCAATGTGATAATGGTTGAAAACTATAACGTTACAAATGCCGAGCATCTTATTCCTGCCTGCGATATTTCCGAACAGATTTCCCTTGCATCAAAAGAAGCAAGCGGTACAGGCAATATGAAGTTTATGCTGAACGGTGCCGTTACTCTGGGTACAGAAGACGGTGCAAACGTTGAAATCCACCAGCTTGTAGGTGATGAAAATATCTATATTTTCGGCGACACAAGCGATACAGTTGTTGAGAGATATAAAAAAGCAAACTATGTTGCAAAGAATTATTATAAAAAGAATAAGGATATTAAATCTGCAGTTGATTTTATCACAAGCCCTGAGCTTCTGAAGGTCGGCTGTAAAGAAAATCTGGAAAGACTCCGAAAAGAGCTTATAAACAAAGACTGGTTTATGACCTTCCCCGACTTTAAGGACTATGTAAAAACAAAAGAGCAAGCATTTAAAGACTATGAGGACAGAAAATCGTGGGCGAAGAAAATGCTTATTAATATCAGCAAAGCAGGCTATTTTTCATCAGACAGAACAATAGAAGAATATAACCGTGATATCTGGAATTTGAAATAAAAAAATCGGAGGAAATAAAGTGAAAAGTACCAAAGAGAAACCTGTTCAGAGGGTCTATGCACCTTTGAACGGAAAAACTGTTTCCCTTGACAGCGTACCTGACACCGTATTTTCAGACAGAATATTGGGCGACGGATGTGCAATCATACCTGAAGACGGAAAAATCTATAGCCCCGTTGATGGAGAGATAACCTCTGTCGCCGACACAAATCACGCTTATGGCTTTCATTCAGATGACGGACTTGATATCCTTGTCCATTTCGGGTTGGAAACCGTTGCTTTGAAAGGTGAAGGCTTCACTCCCCTTGTAAAAGTGGGAGATAAAGTAAAAGCCGGAGACCTTGTTGCAGAGGTTGACCTGGCGCTTTTGAAAAAGCGTAATATTAACCTTGTTACTCCTGTGCTTGTCTGCGACGGAGCAGAGGGAAAGAAAATCAACGCCTGCGAAGAAGAAGTAATAGCAGGCAAATCAATAGTCCTTTCTATTGAAGATATAACTGAGGAAAAGACTGACGTAAAGGATAAAGAAAAAAGAAAATTCCCTGTGAATTTCGATACATTGCAAAAGCTTGGAAAGGTTCTTATGGTGGTTATCGCCGTAATGCCTGCTGCAGGACTTATGATAAGTCTGGGAAAGCTTGTTGCAATGGCTGGTGCCGACATAGGAATTGTAACTACTATCGGCAGTGTAGTTGAAAATATCGGCTGGGCGATAATAAGTAATCTGCATCTGCTGTTTGCTGTGGCAATCGGTGGCTCCTGGGCAAAAGAGCGTGCAGGTGGTGCATTTGCAGCCGTTATCGCATTTATCCTTATAAACAATATAACAGGTGCAGTTTTCGGCGTTACAACAGATATGCTTGGCGACCCGACAGCTACAACAAAAACCCTGTTCGGACAGGAAATTCTCGTTGAAGGCTATTTCACAAACGTTCTTGGTTCACCTGCTCTTAATATGGGCGTGTTTGTTGGCATCATCTCAGGCTTTCTGGGTGGAATTGTCTATAATAAATATTATAACTTCCGAAAACTGCCCGATGCTCTTTCATTTTTCAATGGAAAACGTTTCGTACCACTTGTTGTAATCTTCTGGTCGGTAATCGTTTCACTTATTCTTGCAGTTGTGTGGCCGTTTGTACAGCTGGCGATTAACTCATTCGGTGTTTGGATTGCCAACTCATCTTCAGGCTCTCCTGTCCTTGCACCGTTTATCTATGGTACGCTTGAACGTCTGCTTCTGCCCTTTGGTCTGCACCATATGCTTACAATTCCAATGAATTATACCTCGTTCGGCGGAACTTATATAATTCAGACAGGTGTAAATGCCGGAACGGAAGTTTTCGGACAAGACCCCTTGTGGCTTGCCTGGATAACAGACCTTATCAATTTCAAAAATGCAGGAGATACCGCCTCATATAACGCACTTCTCTCATCAGTAACTCCTGCACGTTTTAAGGTGGGGCAGATGATCGGTGCAACAGGCCTGCTTCTTGGTATAGCACTTGCAATGTATCGCAGAGTTGATAAGGATAAACGTAAAAATTATCGTTCAATGTTTATTTCAACATCATTGGCTGTTTTCCTTACAGGCGTAACCGAGCCTATTGAGTTTATGTTTATGTTCTGTGCAATTCCGTTGTATATCGTCTATGCCCTGCTTCAGGGCTGTGCCTTTGCATTGGCTGGAATATTCGATTTAAGACTTCATTCTTTCGGCAACCTGGAGCTGTTCACAAGACTTCCTATGTCTATCAGAGCAGGCTTGACAGGGGATATTATTAATTTTATAATCAGTGTAGTAGTATTCTTTGCTATCGGCTATTTTGTTGCATATTTTATGATCGGAAAGTTTAAATATGCTACCCCAGGACGCCTTGGAAATTATAGTGATGAAAATGCCGATGACACAAACAATGATAAAAAGAACACATCCGATATAAACAGCCAGCCTGAACGTATTATCGCCCTGCTTGGCGGACGTGAAAATATAGTCCTCGTAGATGCCTGTATGACAAGGCTTCGTGTAACTGTAAAAGACCCTGAGATTGTGGCAGAAGCAGATGCGTGGAAAGCCGAAGGAGCCCTGGGGCTTGTTAAAAAGGATACCGGTATTCAGGCAATTTACGGACCAAAGGCCGACGTGCTTAAATCCGATATAAACGATATACTCTGATAGAGGTGCTTGCTATAAAACTACTGACGCTAAATACCCATAGTCTGGTTGAAAATGATAATGCAAAAAAACTTGAGTGCTTTGTCAATGCGGTGGAGCAAGAGCTTCCCGATGTTATCGCATTGCAGGAGGTCAACCAGACAAGAGATGAGGAAATCCTGTCCATAGATACGCTGAGAGATTATATACCCTGCCAGCCTGATGTGAAGATAAAAAAGGATAACTTTGCATATAATGTAGTCAGAATGCTTCGGATAAAAGATATCCCTTATTATTGGAGCTATCTGCCTATGAAGCTGGGGTATGATAAATTTGATGAAGGCATTGCAATCCTCAGCCGTAAACCTATTGTGAGAACAGATACTTTCCTGATTAGTAAGATTAACGACTATTACAACTGGAAAACAAGAAAAGTCCTTGGGATTCAGACTGAAGATAATAATTGGTTTTATACCGCACATCTGGGCTGGTGGAATGATACTGATGAACCTTTTGAGCAACAGTGGCAAAAGCTTAATGAGTATGTCAAATCACCTCAGACAGTTTGGCTTATGGGGGATTTCAATAGCCCTGCAGATGTACGATGCGAGGGGTATGATTTGATTTCAGCCTCAGGCTGGTATGACAGCTATATCCTTGCAAAAGAAAAGGATAATGGCTATACCGTCGGGAAGATCATTGACGGTTGGAAGGAAAAGATTTCACAAACAACAGGTATGAGAATTGACCATATCTGGTGTAATAAAAAGCTGAATATTAAAAATTCACAAGTTATTTTCAATGACAAAAATTTTGACATTATTTCAGACCATTACGGCGTTATGATCTGTGTTGAGGAGGAATAACAAATGAAAAGAAGTGCAGGCGTGTTGTTGTCAGTTACCAGTCTACCGTCCAGATACGGTATAGGTTGCTTTTCAAAAAGTGCCTATGATTTTGTGGATTGGCTGAAAGACTCTGGGCAAACTTATTGGCAGATACTGCCCTTAGGCCCTACAAGCTATGGCGACTCCCCTTATCAGTCATTTTCCACCTTTGCAGGAAATCCATACTTTGTCAGTCTTGAACAGCTTGTTAAAAACGGATGGCTCACCGAAAAAGAATGTAATGAGGCTGATTTCGGTGATAATAAGGAAGATATCGACTATGAAAAGCTTTATAAAAATCGCTATCCGTTGCTGAAAAAAGCCTTTATTAACAGCAACATTGAAAACGACAAAAGCTTTTTGAAGTTTGTTAAAACTAACGAATGGTGGCTTGAGGATTATGCCCTGTTTATGGCTTTGAAGGATAACTTTGACGGCAAAGCCTGGATTGAATGGGATGAAGATATCCGTCTGCGTGACGAAAAAGCTATGGAAAGCTATAAAAATAAACTGGCTGAGGATATTCTGTTCCAGCAGTTTATGCAGTTTGAATTTTATGAGCAGTGGAATAAGCTGAAAAAATATGCAAATAAAAAAGGTATAAAGATTATCGGCGATATTCCGATTTATGTAGCATTTGACAGTGCAGATGCCTGGGCAAATCCAAAACTGTTCCGGTTTGATAAGGATAACTACCCTACTTCTGTTGCAGGCTGTCCACCTGACGGCTTTTCAGCAACAGGCCAGCTTTGGGGAAATCCGTTGTATAATTGGGATTATCATAAGAAAACAGATTTCAGCTGGTGGATTTCAAGACTTAAACAGTGCTTTAATCTTTATGATGTAGTAAGAATTGACCATTTCAGAGGCTTTGACGAATACTATGCTATTCCCTACGGTGAGGAAACAGCTGTCAATGGCCATTGGGAAAAAGGCCCCGGAATCGAGCTGTTTAAAGCTATAAGAAAAGCCCTCGGACGTAAAGAAGTAATCGCTGAAGATTTAGGCTTTATGACCGATAGCGTAAGACAGCTTGTAAAAGATAGTGGCTTCCCTAATATGAAGGTGCTTGAGTTCGCATTTGATGCAAGAGATTCAGGAAGCAGTAACGACTATCTGCCACATAATTATAACGAAAATTGCGTGGCATATACAGGCACTCACGATAACCAGACCATTGCATCCTGGTATGATACAATCTCAAAGGCTGAACAGAAAATGGCGAGAGATTACCTATGCGACCACCACACACCGAAGAAAAAGCTTCACAAGGCGTTTATCGCACTCCTTTTACGAAGCAAAGCAAATCTGTGCATTATTCCTATGCAGGATTATCTTGGCTATGACGACTCAAGCCGAATGAATACACCATCGACAATCGGCACAAACTGGAGATGGCGAATGAAGAAAAGTGCAACTACATCAAAGCTTGCAAAGGAAATCAAACGTATGGTTACTTTGTATGGCAGAGCAAATCAATAGAATCAATGACAGCTTATAAGGCATAAATTTCAATAATATATCCGAAAGGGCGTGTCATTTTGAAAACATACACTTATACCATAAAAGATAAACTTGGTGTTCATGCCAGACCTGCAGGGCTGATTGCAAAGCTTGCGAAAGGGTTTTCAAGTGAAATTACAATCGAAAGCAACGGGAAATCTGTTAATGCAACAAAGCTGATGATGCTTATGGGGCTTGGAATAAAATGCGGAGATACCATAAAGGTTTCGGTTAATGGTGATGACGAGGATATAGCAGCAAAAACTTTGGAAGAATTTATGTCAGCTAATCTATAACAGGAAATGAGGCGGCAAGATGATTAAATTCAAAGGCAAAGGCATTTATGGTGCAATAACAGAAGGTAAAGTGTCCGTTTTCAAACGCCGGGAAGCCCAGGTCAGGCGTCTGCACATTTCGGATATAGAAGCTGAAAAATCAAGAATCAAACAGGCAAAGGAAAAGGCTATCACCCAGCTTTCGGAAATTTATGAGAAGGCTTTGAAAGAAGTAGGCGAAACCAATGCCCAGATTTTCGAGATTCATATAATGATGATTGAAGATGATGACTATAATGAGGCCGTTGAAAACATAATCGACAGTCAGTCGGTTAATGCTGAATATGCAATCGCCCTGACTTCAGATAACTTTGCCGAAATGTTTGAAGCAATGGAAGATGCATATATGCAAGCCCGTGCGGCGGATGTAAAGGACATTTCCAACAGGCTTATTTCCTGCCTGACCGATTATAGCAATAATACAGAAAGCTCAGACGGTAAAGTTATAATCTGTGCTGATGACCTTGCACCAAGTGAAACCGTTTCACTTGATAAGAAAAATGTCCTTGCGTTTGTTACATCTTATGGCTCATCAAATTCTCATACAGCTATCCTTGCAAGGAATATGAATATTCCTGCAGTAATCGGGGTGGGAGATAAGTTTCTTGAAACAATAAAAGACGGCGACTATATGGCTGTAAACGGCTATACAGGTGAAATCTTTGTGAATCCCGATGAGCAAACCCTGAATGATTTGAGAGAAAAGCAAAAAGCCGATATGGAAAAGAAGCAACTGCTTTTGAAGCTTAAAGGCAAAGAGAATGTTACCCTGGACGGCACAGAAGTTAAAATTTTTGCAAATATCGGTGGCGTTGACGGAATAGGCTCAGTCCTTCTTAACGATGCTGGTGGAATAGGGCTTTTCAGAAGTGAGTTTCTCTATCTGGAGAATACCGACTACCCGTCAGAGGAACAGCAGTTCAAGGTTTATAAAAAAGTGCTGGAAAGTATGGCAGGAAAAAAGGTCATCATAAGAACACTCGATATAGGTGCAGATAAACAGGCAGACTATTTTAACCTTGGTAAGGAAGATAATCCTGCTTTGGGGTTAAGAGCAATACGTCTGTGCCTTACAAGGCCCGAGATGTTCAGAACACAGCTTAAAGCGTTGTACAGAGCCTCTGCATTCGGTAATCTTGGTATTATGTTCCCTATGATAACAAGTGTTGGAGAGCTGGAAAAAGTCCTCAACATTTGCGAGGAAGTCAGAACAGAGCTGAAAGCTAACGGAATTGAATATAACGAGAATACCGAAGTCGGTATTATGATTGAAACTCCTGCAGCAGCCATTATCAGCGACCTGCTTGCACCAATGGTGGACTTTTTCAGCGTTGGCACAAATGACCTTACACAATATACCCTTGCCTGCGACAGACAGAATCCACAGCTTGAATCATTCTGCGATGCACATCACGAAGCCGTTATGAGATTGATTGAGTTTTCTGCAACGAACGCACATAAACATAATAAGTGGATTGGCATTTGTGGTGAACTGGCGGCCGATACAACCCTTACGGAAAGATTTTTGAGAATGGGAATTGACGAGCTTTCCGTTTCACCGTCATATGTGCTGAAGCTGAGAGATGCAGTAAGAAAAATTGATTTGAATAAATAAAATTTATTCTGTAAAAAACGCACTTATCGGACGTGTAGGGGACGGCGTCCCGACATACGCAATATGTTTGACGTCCCGAAATTTTCAGATTATCAATAAATTTAATTCCTCTGCTTATGCAGAGGAATTTTTTGTTTACTTATGAGAGAAAATGTAGTATAATATGTCTTAGAACTATTTCGGGAGGAACAACAATGTTTGGTCTGGGTACAATTATAAACGTAGCAGGTATCCTTATAGGTGGTCTCTCAGGCTTCTTTTTCGGAAAATTTCTGAAAGAGCGTCATCAGGAAACTCTGCAGGTAACCTGTGGAATATGTGTAATTTTCATCGGCATATGTGGTGCATTGGAAGGTATGCTCACAGTTAAGGACAATACCATAACAAGTGGAAAATCCCTGCTTATAATAGCCTGCCTTGCCGTAGGAGCATTAATCGGCGAAATAATTGATATTGAAAAATGGTTTGAGCGATTTGGTGGCTGGCTTAAAATAAAAACGGGAAATGCCAAGGATAAAAAGTTCATCGATGGCTTTGTTACTGCCTCACTTACAGTCTGTATCGGTGCAATGGCTATAGTGGGTGCAATCCAGGACGGCATAACCGGCGACTATTCCATATTGACTACAAAGGCTATCCTTGACCTTATAATTATTATGGTTATGACCTGCTCATTGGGCAAGGGCTGTATATTTTCAGCAATTCCCGTACTGCTTTTCCAAGGCTCAATAACCTGCCTTGCAAGACTTATCAAACCGATTATGACCGAAACAGCCCTGTCAAATCTGTCTCTTATCGGCTCAATTCTAATCTTCTGCGTGGGAATTAACCTTGTGTGGGGAAAGAAAGTAAGGGTTGCAAACCTGCTTCCTGCAGTAGTCATAGCCGTCATTATTGCATTTTTACCAATAAACCTTTAAGAGGTGAAGTATGAAAAATAATTCTAAATTCCTGCTGTTGCTGTCAATGTTCATCTTCGGAACAATCGGCATTTTCAGAAAGTACATACCCCTCCCCTCAAGTCTCCTTGCAATGTCAAGAGGCTTTATCGGTACACTTTTTCTTCTTGTTGTTATCTTTATAAAGAAAGAAAAAATGTGCTGGAAATCAATAAAATCCAACCTGTTGCTGTTGGTACTGTCAGGTGCTTTTATCGGCTTCAACTGGATTTTCCTGTTTGAAGCATACCGATATACAACCGTAGCAACAGCCACATTGTGCTACTATATGGCACCGATTTTCGTTATTCTTGTATCACCCCTGTTTTTCAAGGAAAAACTGACACTAAAAAAGAGCATCTGCGTTGCAGTAGCAATAACAGGAATGGTGTTTGTCTCAGGCATTCTCCAGTCAGGCTTTAATGCAACAAAAGAGATGAAAGGTGTTATTCTTGGGCTTATGGCAGCTCTGCTTTATGCAGGAGTAGTGGTTATGAATAAGCATATAAAAAGCGTTTCGGCATTTGACAAAACCATAGTCCAGCTTGGCACATCAGCAGTAGTGCTTCTTCCCTATACTATGCTGACAGAAAATCTTGCTGAAATAAAATTCACACCGACACTAATTATAATGCTCTGTATCGTGGGCATTGTCCATACGGGTATTGCCTATACCTTGTATTTCGGGGTAATGGATAAGCTTAAAGCACAAACAGTAGCTCTTTTCAGCTATGTAGACCCGGTTGTTGCAATTCTGCTTTCTGCTGTAATACTCCACGAAAACATAGGTGTATGGGGATATATAGGTGCAGTCCTTGTCCTTGGTGCAACTCTTGTCAGCGAATTGCCTGAGAAAAACAAATAGAATATCTAAAAAAAGCCACCCGTTTGGGTGGCTT
>DEPR01000084.1:0-1767 GCA_002358895.1 Ruminococcus sp. UBA3387
GGTTGCGGACTTTGTGCAAAGGAATGTCCGAATAACCTTATCGCTATAAGAAAGAAATCCCAGAAGGTTGAGGTTATGTGCTCATCAGGCGATATGGGCAGACTAACGAGAGAAATCTGTTCCCACGGCTGTATCGGCTGTAAAATGTGTGAAAGAAAATGCCCTCAGCAGGCTATTACTGTTATAAATAACCACGCTGTTATTGATTATGACAAGTGTGTAAATTGTGGAATATGCGTTGAAACCTGTAAAGTTCACGCAGTTACCTGGATTTAAAGGAGAATGAAAATGAAAAGACAGGATTATCTTACTTGGGACGAGTATTTTATGGGAATTGCCCTGCTATCTGCAGGAAGAAGTAAGGATAACAATACTCAGGTGGGTGCTTGTATTGTATCAGACGAAAACAAGGTTTTGTCTGTAGGCTATAACGGTATGCCAACAGGCTGTAATGATGACGATATGCCTTGGGAACGTGAGGGCGACCCACTTGCTACAAAATACCCTTTTGTGTGCCACGCAGAGCTTAACGCTATCCTTAACCGTATAACAGGAAGTCTTAAAGGCTCAAGAATTTATGTTTCACTTTTTCCTTGCAATGAGTGTGCAAAGGCTATTATCCAGAGTGGTATAAAAGAAGTTGTCTATATGGAAGATAAATATGCGGATACCGACGGCGTTAAAGCATCAAAAATGATGTTTGAAATGTCAGGGGTAAAAATTCGTCAGTATGTTCCGACAGGCAGAGAAATAAGCTTTACTTTATAATTATGAGCAGAGCCCTATCAAAAATCAAGCTGATTTTAATTTCACGCTATCCACGGTGGACAGGACAAGTCGCAGTAATGTTCCTTATTATGTGTATAGCCTTTGGAATATGGCTTTGTAAAGCTAAAATCAGCCTGAAAAAGAAGATTATATCAGCAATCTTGTTCTTTTATTCCTTTAACCTGCTGGTAATTACCCTGCTTATGCGACCTGTGCAGGAGGAAAGAGATTTTAACCCTTTACCCTTTTTTCTGTCCGAGTACGGGAAAAGCAACCGTGGTGGCTGGGACTGGATTTTCAATGTAATACTGTTTGTGCCTCTTGGCCTGATGTTGGTTTATCTCATAAATCACAAAAACCGCATTATGTATACTATGCTTATCGGTGCAGGCACAACGCTTGCGATTGAATTCAGTCAGTATTTTTCAAGGTTAGGCTCATTCGAGCTTGATGATCTGATTGCAAACACCTTAGGTACAGCTGTAGGCATAGTGGTGTACTTTTTAGCAAAAAAATTATATATTAAATATGTAAAAAACAAAAGGCTGAGCTCGGGTTAATACCGATTTCAGCCTTTGCTGTTGATTTTGGGAAATAAATGTTGTATAATAAATGGGATTGATAAAACCTGAAAAGAGGCGGGAGAATGTATACACCTGAAGAAATAGAACTAAATCTGGTGAAAAAATACCGAAAAACTATATGGAATCAGTTTTTAAGAGGCGTAAGAGATTATGAGCTTATAAAAGAGGGAGATAAAATTGCCGTCTGCATTTCAGGTGGAAAAGACTCAATGGTTATGGCGAAATGTATGCAGCGACTGCAACGCTACAGCAAGTTTCCCTTTGAAGTGATTTATCTGGTAATGAATCCCGGCTATAACGAAAGAAACAAGCAGAAAATCATTGAAAACGCTGAAAAACTGGGTATACCTATACAGATGTTTGAAACAAGGATTTTCGATGTGGTAGCCGATATGAAGGACAGCCCCTGCTATAT
>DEPR01000084.1:1786-7984 GCA_002358895.1 Ruminococcus sp. UBA3387
TGTGCAAGAATGAGAAGAGGTCATCTGTATAAAAATGCACAGGAGCTTGGCTGTAATAAAATCGCTCTGGGGCACCACTTTGACGACGTAATTGAAACAAATCTTATGAGTATGCTTTATAGTGGGCAGATTCGCACAATGATGCCCAAGCTTCACAGCGAAAATTATGAGGGAATGGAGATTATCCGACCTTTGTATATGGTAAAAGAGGCAGATATTATCTCCTGGGCTAAGTATAACGGTCTTGAGTTTATCCAGTGTGCCTGTCGTTTTACCGAAAACCGGACAGTGGATGACGAGGGTGTAAGCAACTCAAAAAGGCAGGAAATGAAAGAGCTTATCAGCCGTTTCAGAGAGATAAACCCCTTTATCGAATACAATATTTTCAGAAGTATGCAGAATGTACAGCTGGAAAAATTGCTTGCTTACAAAGACGGCGACACTTACCACAGCTTCCTTGACGACTATGATAACCCGAACAAGGATATGAAGGCAAGGAGGTCCTGACGCATATTCCGTAACACTCCAAATATTTCAGCATATAATAAAATAACCCTGCACTTAAAAGGAAAATTCAGCAAGGCTGATTATTTTTCCACTAACGGTTAATAATAGGTGTAAGAAAATAAGATAGGAGTGTTCAGGGTGACGGTGCATCGAGGCGAAATATATTATGCAGATTTAAGTCCTGTGGTAGGCTCAGAGCAAGGTGGTTTAAGGCCTGTACTTATAGTCCAGAACGATGTTGGCAACAAACATTCCCCCACAGTAATAGCGGCAGCAATCACAAGCCAGCACGAAAAGGCAAAGCTGCCAACACATATCGAGGTGGGAGGAGGAAGCTGTGGTCTTGCAAAAGACTCTATTGTCCTTCTGGAGCAAATTCGTACATTGGACAAAAAACGCCTGAGAGAAAGAATGGGCGAGCTTGACACAAACAGTATGAATGCAGTAAATTCTGCACTTTCAATTTCATTCGGTCTGAATAACCAATAGATATAATTAAAGCCACGAGCAACCCTCGTGGCTTCAGCATTTCTAAAGCTGTATAACATCTGTTTCCAATATCACTTGCTATGAACTGTGTAGGGGCTGGCGTCCCCGACAGCCCGTTGATTAAGGTTTTGTAAACAACATTAAAGCCACGAGCAACCCTCGTGGCTTTGTTTTTATTAATAGTACATTACAACAGGTGTGTCCATTTCAACATTTTCATAAATATATTTTGCACCGTTCCAAGGCATATTTATACAGCCGTGAGAACCATTCCATTTGTAAATGTTTCCACCAAAGGAGCCACGCCAGCTTGCATCGTGAAGACCTATACCAACTATAGCCACTCTTGTCCAGTAGGAACAGTCGGACTCCCATTCTTCACCGTCCTGGTTAGAACCCTTCATTGTGTAATCTCTCTGCTTCTGCCATACCTTGTATACACCCGGAAGTGTTGTTCTTGCCGCAGAAGTTGTCTGACCCGAAACAATGTAGCACTCGTATTTGAGTTCACCGTCAACATAGTGCCAGAGCTTCTGATTTGAAAGGTCAACCTCAACATAAGTGCTTCCGATGTCGTCCTCAGCAGTTCTTGCTTCCTCCCTGCCTGTGAACACATAACCCCTGCCACCAACATAATAAACAGGGTCGGTTTTTTCAACATCTTCGCCCTTTTTGATAAGGTCAACAATAAGATCACAGGTCAACTGCTGGTCAATCCACCAGCCGTATTTTGCGTCATTACTTGTTGGAACAACAATGTCCCCCTGAATGGTTGCCTTGAATTTTCTCTCTGTGTTGTATGTATCATACTTTTCAGCAAGCTCTTCAACATATTTCATCGCCTTGTCAGCGTCAACAGCAACAGTGTTCTTCTTGCTCACCTTAACCATATCCACAAGCCTGTCTCCTGTGAGAGTCTCGGTTGTGTAGTCAAAATCAAAAGTAATCTTCTGTGTATATGCCTTTTCAAAAACTGCAAGCTCATCAGTAAGGTCATCAGCCGTAATGGCAGGTGCAATGTAACAATCAGCTTTTACAGCGTCAATGGTCATTACCTCGTCCTGCACCTTCTGAAGGATATATGCCTCCAGCTTCTCATAGTCCATCTTGTCGCCCTGAACCTCAGGCTGAATAGCAAAAACATTGTCTGTTTTTGTAATCTTTGCGTTCTGATTTTTTTCCTTGCCCCAGTCGGAAGCCTTCAGAAGCTTTTTCAGCTTCGCCTCATCAAAAACAGCTTCAATCTTTATATCAAACTTCTTATCCTCGAAAAAGCCCTTGTACCATTGACCCTTGTCAACCTTGTTGTAGATTTCCTCCACCTTTTCAACCGTGTCATATTTAAAACCGAAATCAGCAACAGGAATTACAATATCTGTTCCGTCACGCTTTGTAATGACAAGCTCTGTAGCCTCTGAGTTCTGCTCAAAAAGTGTGGTAACTTCGTCTAAAGTCTTGCCACTTACGTTAAAATCATTGATATAAGTGTTGGGCCCGAACTTGTCGCTGTATTTGTTTTTCCCAAAAAGAAACAGCCCCGTAAAGATACCTGCAATAATCAGCAAAAGGGAAGCTATAATCACGAGAGTAATAATAACTTTTTTCTTTCTGGTTGTTGTCTTTTCTACTTTTTCAATGGTTTCTACAGCCATTTTTACAAAATCCCCTTCTTTTTTTCATAATACCCTCAAGTATTATATCATACCAAAATTCCGATTGCAATAGAAAAAAGCAATTTGACATTATTTTTATCCAAATGTAAATAATACGTAACTTAAAAAGCTACGCATTATATAAAACTATTTAATTGCTTCCATCATAGCGTCTACAATTTCATCAAAGAACCAGGTAGCAGGAATTTCACCTCTGCTCATAAGTCCGAAATTCTCGCCTGTACCGAAAATAGCACCGTTGTCCCACCATATACAAGGAACACCATATTCCTTCGCCATCTTCAGGAAATACTGCACACACTCGATTCTGTCCTCAGTGTTTCTCTTGTTGAGTGAACCGAATTCACCGATGATAACAGGAACATCTGCAGCAAGGAAAGTGTATTCAAGATTCATAAACAAGCTGTCAATTATTACAGCATCTTTGGTTGCATCAAACTGATCTGTACCGTTGTTGTCAAGTGCAAATGAATATGGAAGATAAGCGTGAACCGATACAATAATCTTGTCATCATCCTTCGGAAGCTCAAGTGCCATCATACTTGAAGCGTTTGAAGATGCACCGTATCCTGTAAGCATAAGATGACGCTTGCCATTATTTCCACCTGAGTTTCTTACAGTTTCATAGAAAGCCTCGGCATAATCATTTACTATAGCCTGAGCCTCAGGTGTACCTGCAGTCCATTCGTTAGATGTGCCTCGGAGACGTGGCTCGTTGAAGCCCTCAAAAATCAGATGCTCGTCATACCCCTTGAATTCTTCTGCAATCTGGGACCATAAAGCCTTAATCTGCTTGATATCCTCATCTTTGTTTTCATTTGTAGGGAAATACCATTCTTCGTGATGAGTGTTGAGAATAACGAACAGGTCGTTGTTGATGCCATAGTCAACGATTTCTCTTACTCTTGCCATCCATTCAGGGTCAACATTATAGTTTTCGTCCATATGACCGTCCCAGGTAACAGGAAGTCTGAGTACGTTAAACCCTGAGTCCTTTAAAAGCTTCATCATATCTTCACGGGTTTTAGGATTTCCCCAGGAAGTTTCTGCCGCTAATCCCTCAGCACTTGAAGCGTCAAGGGTATTACCAAGATTCCAGCCGATTTTCATTTCTGATACCAGCTCTTTAGCTGAAATATCCCTGATTTCCATTATCTTTTCGCCTTTTTCGTTCTCTTTGTTCTTGTTACAGCCTGCAAAACAGCCGATAGCCATAACTGTAGCAAGTGCCAGAGCCAAAATCTTTTTAATTCTCACGTCAATCCCTCTACTATTCAGGAATAATTAAACTTGAAATTTTTCTGTTCACAACTGCGTCCATATAGTCCTGTATGCTTTCCAACGGCTTTTCTGTAACAATACCGCTTATCTTTTCCGATGACAGATGGTGATTATCACTGCCTGCAGTCTTTGGAAGATTATACTGGTCAGCATACCACTCAGCACGGGTGTTGAAGACATTGTCATAGTTGCCTGCGTTGTACACCTCAACACCGTCCACCCATCTCGGCAGAAGCTTTGTTTCCTTTATGTAGTCAGCCTCTCTGAAAGGATGTGCGTGAACAATAATTCCGCCTGCGTCGTGTACACGGTTGATAAATTCGTATACGCTGACATTCATAATGTTGTCGTTCTGATAAAGCCAGTCAAGCCCTACACCGTATGTAAGCAAATCAGCACCGAAATATGAATATTCGAAACCGAAAAACACTTTAAGTCCGATTTTTTCACCCTCAGCCCTGGCGTTTTCATAGCCCTGACAGAACTGTCTTACACGGTCATACCAGTCATAGTAGTTGTGAATAGCACAGCTTCCGTTGAAAAAGTGGTCTGTAATGATTATTCCGTCATAGCCGAGCTCTTTGTAACGTCTTGCCTGCTCGGAGCCTGAAGCCGTTGCACAACTGCTTCCCTCAGCAGTGTGAATATGAGTATCATATTTAAACATAGCCTCTGCACCTTATTCTATGCCTCTTGAAATTACTTCAAGACACATTCTTCCGTTGTGATAAGGACATTTCCAAGGTCCAACAATTTCCTTGTGTTCATAAGCCTCACCGTTGAAACCCACTTCGTTGAACCATTCCGAGCCTTCACGCTTGTCAATGATTTCAGCCTTTATGTATTCCCAGATTTCCTTTGCAGTTTTAAGGAACTTCTCGTCGCCTGTCTTCTGATAAGCGTTGATAAATCCGACAACAGACTCAGCCTGTACCCACCATACACGCTTTTTCTCAATGTGCTCCTTATCACGCTCTGTGTTCAAAGCACCGTTTTCATAAGCAAGCTTGAGAATGTTGTTTGAAATTCTGATGTTCATATTCTTGAACTTTTCAATAAGCTCAGCATCACCGATAGTCTCACAAGCAAGGTCGATAAGCCAGGTTGCCTCAATATCGTGGCCGTATGAATGAATATCACCGATAAGATTGAGCTGTGTGTCAAAGAACACCTTGAGTGCGTCGTTTTCAGCGTCAAACACCGTGTCAGAAACCTGTGAAAGCAAAAATCTCAGGCGTTCTTCCACCTTTTCATCTCTTTCAGCCTTGAGAAGCTCAGTGTAAGCCTCAATAAGATGCAGAATTGCGTTCATTGTCTTGTCAGCCATAAGACCGTTTTCAGAAAGAGCATCATTTGATGTAAGCTCCCAATCCCTGTTGAACGCCTCCATATAGCCATATTCATCAAGAGTGTTGTTTTCAATGTCGTCAAACAATTTAAAAGCAAGCTCAAGAGCTTCCCTATCGCCACATGCGTTGTAGTAAGCACTGAGTGCGTAGATTGCAAAAGCAACGTTGTAGGTGTGCTTCATATCGTCAACAGGCTTGCCCTTATAATCCAGCATCCAGTAAACGCCACCCTTTTCATAGTCGATACTGCAATTTTTCACAAATTCATATGCGTGCTTTGCAAGCTCAAGGCACTTTTCATCCTTGAGAACCGAGTAGCACTTTGAATAGAACCAGAGAATACGGGAGTGAAGAATAACACCCTTGTCAGCCTTTTTGTCCAGCTTCAGGTCATATCCCATATAGCCGTAAAAGCCGCCGTTTTCCTCGTCTTTAAGACTGCTCCAGAACGGAATAATATGCTCTGTCAACTCGTTTTTTACTTCCTGAATAAACATAATATCTCTCCTTTATATTATAAATTATGTTCCTGATAATAACAATCATCCTGCCATTTTATTGGGTTTTCATATATGTACTTAGCCAAAACATCATATTCTTTTGGCGAACGAATTACTCTGTCATAAAAAGATCTTTGCCATATTGAAAAACCCAATTCCTTTGTTACCAGAGTTTTAAATGACTTAATTATCTGTGATAACGATTGCTTGTTTGTGTAGGGGACGATGCCCACATCGTCCCGTTTATCAGATATACGAATAATCATATGAATATGATTTGGCATTATTATATATTCTTTTATCCCTGAAATACGTTTGATATATTTTTCAACTACCAAACCATATTCTGATAAACTATAATCATAATTGCTTTGCGACGGGGCGATGTGGGCATCGCCC
>DEPR01000002.1:0-421 GCA_002358895.1 Ruminococcus sp. UBA3387
TCGGCAGCACCAAGCACAACCTTTTTACCGCTGTTTTTCAATCTGGAGGCCAGTTTCCCGATAGTTGTAGTTTTACCAACACCGTTCACGCCTATAACAAGCACAACCGACGGAGTTGTAGACATATCAAGAGGCTGTTCCTCACCCAGCATATCGGATATAACATCCTTGAGCATATCCTTAATCATTGACGGGTCAGTAACTCCCTCTTTTTTCACTCTGTCCCTCAGCTCGTCGCAGATTTTAACAGATGTGTTCACTCCAATGTCGCACATAATCAGAGTTTCTTCAAGCTCCTCAAACAAATCTTCATCTATTTTTGTAAAGGAATTAAGCAAGCCTTCAATTTTGCCCATCATAGAGTCTTTTGTCTTTTTCAGACCTGCTTTAAGTTTTTCAAATAAACCCATTGTAGTCTCCT
>DEPR01000002.1:441-6995 GCA_002358895.1 Ruminococcus sp. UBA3387
TTTCAACTGCTTAGTATCTGCCATATCCATTTTCAGCAGTTTGGAAATACCATTTTCCTGCATAGTTACACCGTAAAGCACATCAGCCTCTTCCATAGTACCACGTCTGTGAGTAATGGTGATAAACTGAGTTGTGTCGGTGAATTTATGTAGATACTGTGCATATTTAGTAACGTTTACTTCGTCAAGTGCAGCCTCGATTTCGTCCAGCAGACAGAATGGCGACGGACGGATTTTAAGAATTGAGAAGTAAATTGCAATAGCAACAAACGCCTGCTCACCACCTGAAAGGGACATAAGATTTTTTATAACCTTTCCCGGTGGCTCAACCTTGATGTCAATGCCACATTCAAGAACATTTTCAGGATCGGCAAGCACCAGTTCACCTGAGCCTCCGCCAAAAAGCTCAACAAAAATCTTCTTGAAATTCTCGTTAATCTTATCAAAGCTTTCAGTGAAAATCGCCTTCATATTTTCTGTCAGGTCGGCAATAAGTTCTTCAAGCTCAGCCTTTGATTTAAGCACATCACCAAGCTGTGAAGTCATAAATTCATATCTCTCTGAAACCTCAGCATATTCCTCAATAGCACCTAAATTTACATTGCCAAGAGCCTTGATTTTTCCACGGAGTTCAACCAGTCGTCTGTTTGCCTCAGCCACATTTTCAAGGCTTACAGCACGTTCTGCAACATCAGTTCTTGTAAGCTCATATTCGTCCCAGAGCTGACCTGTAAGCTTATCAAAATCATTTGTAACAGCAATCTTTCTCTCGGAAATTCTGTTAAGCTCACCTGAAAGAGTTTCCTTTTCTTCCATTTTGATTTTCTGCTCCGAACGAAGCTTATTAGCCTGCTTGTCATACTCAAAATGTCTTGCCTGAGCAGACTCAATCTGCTTGTTTATCTCCTTGACTTCATCACCTGTATCAAGAACCTTGGACTTTATATTTTCAATTTCATCACGCTTGCCTGCAATATCCATTTCATTCTCAAGGATTTTTTCCTCAAGCTTGCTGTTGTCATCACTTGTGCTTTCAATAGTCGAAATCAACTGTTCAACAGAAAGCCTGCAAGCCTCTTTATCCTTAGAAAGCTCAACTGACTTCATTTTCAGCTCAGAAAGTGCTTCCATAAGCTGTTCACGCTGAGTTTTAAGCTCATTCTGCTTGTTCTGAGATGATGCAAGACTTGCCTCACCGTCAATAATCTTCATATCAATATCAGCAAGTGATTTAACTGCATTGTCAAGGTCAGTTCTGGTGTTGAAAAGTCTTGTCTTATAAGCTTCAATCTGCATTTCAACATCATCAAGCCCGTTTTCATACTGGCTTCTGATTTCTGTTGCACGCTTGATTTCCATATCAAGTCTCAGCACTTCACTGTTAAACTGTGAAATCTGCTCCTTGACACCCTCAGTATCAGCAGAAATCTTCGCTGTTTCCTGACGCAAAGCTTCAGCCTTTTCTTTCATCTCCTCGTGGTCAGCCTTCAGCTTATCGGTAGCCTTCTGCAAGGTTTCAATCTCATTCTTTCGTGTAAGTATGCCCGTTGTCTTTGAAACGCTGCCACCTGTAAACGAGCCACCTGCGTTGATAACCTGACCGTCAAGAGTAACGATTTTAAACTTATATCCATACTTCTTGGCAATAACCGTTGCCATATCAATATCCTCGGCAACGCATATTCTGCCAAGCAGAGAATTTATAACGCCCTCATATTTTTTGTCAGCCTTTACAAGGTCGCAAGCAAGTGCCACAAAGCCGTCATCATCTTCAAGATTCTTTTCAAGCCTTGTCCCCTTAACGGAAGTCAGAGGCAAAAATGTTGCACGGCCTGCTTTTGCTTCCTTCAGCATACGTATACCACGTTTTGCAGTGTCTTCACTTTCTACAACAATATTCTGCAAAGCACCGCCCAGGGCAGTTTCCACTGCAACGGAATACTTCTGCTCAACGGAAATAATCTGTGCAACCGAGCCATACACCCCACTCAGTCTGCCCTGCTTTGAAGCCTGAACAATATGCTTTACGCTATAAGCAAAGCCCTCCATATTGTTCTCTAAATCATTGAGCAGGCTCAGCTTCTGCATATTCTCGTGAAGCTTTATTTCATTGGCACTGAACTGCTCATTTATCTGCTCAAGCTTCTCTGACTTTGTTTCAAAAAGCTTCTCAAAGCCTGAAAGTCTGTTCTGATTTTCGCTGAGTTTTTCTTCAACCTGAGCCTTGGACTCTCTCAGCTTTTTCAGCTCTTTTGCAACAAACTGCTCCTTATTTTCAAGGTCAGTTCTTGTTTCATCAGACTGGCTTATAAACTGTTCAAGCTCGCAGATAGTATTTTTTGATGACTCAATAACAAAGCTCTGCTCTGACTTTTTCAGATACAGCGTATTAATCTCAGCATTTGAATCGGTAAGGCTTTTGTCATACTCTTCTGAAATGCTCTGGATTTTTCTGAACTCATCTTCCTTACCACAGATTTCATCAGCAAGCTTCTCAAGCTTAACGTCAAGCTCCGTCATTTCCCCTCTACGCTTTTCAAGCTCAGTTTCAAGGAAATATTTTGAGCTTTGGGACTGTTCAATCTGTTCACGGAGCTGTAAAATTCCGTCCTCAAGATGCTTTATATCATTTTCAAGCACAGCAATATCTGCACCAGCCTGAGTTTTGCCCAGCTCAATTTCGTGAATCTGCTCTTTCAGCTCATCAACTCTCGCTGACTCCTCTGCACTTTTAGCAAAGGAATCCTCAATGCTTTCTTCCAGCTTTTCAAGCTCCTGAGACATTGTGGAATACTGCAGATTAAGACTCTCAAGCTTTTCCTCATAACCCTTCAGTTCAACAACATATTTCTCAAGCTTATATGCCCATACTGAAATTTCAAGCTCACTTTTCTCATCGTCAAGCACTCTGAACTGTTTTGCTTTTTCTGACTGCCTTTTAAGCGGACCGATTCGTCCCTCAAGCTCACCTAAAATATCGTTAAGTCTTGATATATTATCCTCAGCGGCAGTCAGCTTTCTTTCAGCTTCAGCCTTTTTATATCTGAACTTTGAAATACCTGCTGCTTCTTCAAAAATCTCTCGTCTTTCAGTTGACTTGCTGCTGACAATATCAGCAATTCTGCCCTGTCCGATAATGGAATAACCATCACGTCCAAGACCTGTATCCATAAACAGCTCAACCACATCTTTAAGACGGACATTTGCACCGTTTATCATATATTCACTATCGCCGTTTCTGTACAGTTTTCTGGACACAGATACCAAATCAGTATCCATAGCAAGGGACCTGTCCTCGTTGTCGATAGTAAGTGTTACCTGAGCAAAGCCTGCTTTTGGGCGTGTTTTTGTACCGAGGAAAATAACATCCTCCATTTTTCCACCACGAAGTGTTTTTGATGACTGCTCACCCAGAACCCAACGCATAGCATCACCGATATTGGATTTACCTGAGCCGTTTGGTCCCACAACTGCAGAGATACCCTTATTAAAATCCAGCTTTATCTTATCGGGAAAGGATTTAAAACCGTGCAACTCAAGTGATTTTAAATACATTTAACACACCCCTTTTTATACGAATTTCATCTTTCAAAAGACTTTCGTCCTGTTTTATTTCTATGTTATAGTTATTTTTCTCAAAATAAATCTTATTGCATTTTTTATGTCCTATTGCAGGGCTTACGCCGTTTTTGGACACATAAATTACCTCTTTTTCACCCTGTTGTGTAAACTTCACTATTGCATTTCTATAAAGCTCTGACAGACAGATTTCTTTAAATGCCGGGTGATAATAACCAGCAATTACATCACTTTCCACCGTTTCAGATGAATGAAGCCCACATCTTATAACCTCAATTCCTGCCTGATAAAATGCTGAAAGCATTTCTGCACATAGAGAAACAACCTCATAAAAAGGCATCATCTCATATTCTCCTGCCTCATAAAGCTCAGCAAGCTGTGTATTTTTCAGCACTGCCACAGGATAAATTCTCACCGTTTTCGGTGCAATATCAATAATGCTCTCCATAGTTTCCAACTCGTCCTGCAAGGTTGATTTATACAGCCCCACCATCATCTGAAGCCCCAGTTCAAAGCCATATTCTTTTATAAGCTCTGAGGCTTTACACACGTCCTCGGCAGTATGTCCACGGTCGTTTGCCTCAAGAACTTTATTGCACATCGACTGTGCCCCCAGCTCGACAGCTGTTACTCCATATGATTTCAGCAGTTCAAGTACCTCATTATCAATGCAGTCGGGACGTGTTGAAATTCTTATACCCCTGAATTTCCCCTTGCCCACAAACTCGCTTGCAGACTGCAGAAGCTCAAGCATATAATCCCTTGGAATTGCCGTAAAGCTTCCGCCGAAAAAGGCAATTTCCGTATTCTCATAGTCAGAAATCTCTGCCAAAGCCTGAGTACATACACGTCTGACATCTTCAGCGTGGGGAATTTTCTGCACGCCTGTAATTGTTCTCTGATTACAGAAAGCACACATATGAGGGCATCCGACGTGAGGTACAAAAATTGAAATGTTGCTATGTGCCATTATTCCACCGTAATCCCCATAAGTGCAAGGGCTTCTTTGGCTGCTACCTGCTCTGCACTTTTCTTTGAGTGCCCTATACCCTCACCGATTACATTATGATTAAGCAGAACCTGCACTGTAAAATTCTTATCGTGGTCAGGACCTGACTCGGATTTAAGGAAATACTCCACTTTTTCCTCAGGGTTTTTCTGAATAATCTCCTGAAGCATTGTTTTATAGTCGTGGAAGCTTTTTGCACCCTTTGGCGAAATGTCCTTTGGTATAAACGAAAGAATATACTTGCTGACAGGCTCAATTCCACCGTCAAGATAAATCGCTGCGATTACTGCTTCAAAGGCATCAGAAACAATAGACGGACGTTCTCTTCCACCTGTCAGCTCTTCGCCTTTGCCCAAAAACACATAGCTCCCAAGCTCTATTTTCTTTGAAAACTCAAACAGGGATTTTTCACACACCAGTGATGCTCTCAGCTTTGTCAGCTCACCCTCAGGCAGATGCTTGAAATGCTCGAAAATATAGTCTGACACCACGATAGAAAGCACTGAATCCCCCAGAAATTCCAGTCGTTCATTGCTGTTTCTCTGCTTTTTATTTTCATTTGCAAAAGAGGAGTGGGACAGTGCCTCGAACAACAGCTTTTCATTTTTAAACTGATATCCGATACGCTTCTGGAACTCCTTGATTTTTGCTTGTTCGTTCATTACAATCTCTCTTTCTTACGCATTAACCGAATTTTTCATTGTATCAAGTGCTGAACTTATTTCGTCAATTACCTTTGTTTCGGTAAACAGCTTTGCCTGTCTGATTGCATTATAAAACGCTTTGGCATTACTGCTTCCGTGAGCCTTGATTACAGGCTTCGCAGTACCCAGCAAAGGTGCTCCGCCATATTCGGAATAGTCTACCTTCTTTTTGAATGCTTTTACGTTATTAAGTATGAGAAGTGCTGCGATTTTGGATTTGAAATCCTTCATAAGTAAGTTTTTAAGCTCTTTTGAGAAGAACTTTCCTACGCCCTCAAAAAGCTTCAGCATAAGATTTCCACTGAATCCGTCTGCTACAACAACGTCGCAATCACCCAAAGGTACCTGTCTTGCTTCAACGTTTCCGATAAAGTTTACAGGTGCATTCTGCATCTGCTTATATGTTTCGATTTCAAGCTCTCTGCCCTTTGTAGGCTCTGCACCGATGTTTGCAAGTGCTACTCTTGGAGACTCAACGCCCATAATCTTATTCATATAAGCTGAGCCCATAATTCCGAACTGCACCAGCATTTCAGGTCTGCACTCGGAATTCGCACCACAATCCAGAAGCATTGTTGGCTCCTCTGCTGTTGGAAGCACTGTAGCAAGTGCAGGACGCTTTATGCCTTTAAGTCTCTTGACGATAAATGTTGCTCCAACAACCAAAGCACCTGTTGAGCCTGCAGAAACAAAAGCGTCTCCCTCACCGTCGGCAAGCATTTTCATACCAACTGCCATTGAGCAGTCCTTCTTGCCCTTGATAACCTGTGTAGGCTCCTCGCAGACGTCGATTACTGTATCTGCGTGCTTGATTTTCAATGCAGAAATATCCAGCCCGTTATCCCCTGCACATTTCTTTATTGTTGCCTCATCGCCAACAAGTGTAATATCTATTTTAAAATCTTTCTGTGCGTCGATTGCTCCCTTTATTACTTCCAAAGGTGCGTTATCTCCACCAAATGCGTCAATTATAATGTTCATTACATTTCCTCCAAAACTTTGTCAAGCTCAGCCAGTCCTCTATCAGCAATCGCCTGATATTTCAGCTTTTTGTCCTTAATTTTTTCAGGCAGTTCGGGAAGTATACCCATATTGCACCCCATTGGCTGGAATTTCTCAACTGTTGGGTCGCTTATATACTTTGACAACGCACCAAGCATTGTTGTTTCAGGCAAGCTTACCTTTTCCTTACCCTGCAGGCTTCTTGCCATATTAAGCCCTGCAAGAATACCACTTGCCGCTGACTCAATATACCCCTCAAC
>DEPR01000002.1:7126-13907 GCA_002358895.1 Ruminococcus sp. UBA3387
CTGTGCATTACCCCATATCTTACAAACTCTGCATTCTCAAGCCCTGTAATCATAGAGAAAACACGTTTCTGCTCACCGAACTTCAGGTTTGTCTGAAATCCCACAAGGTTATAAAGTGTGCCCTGTGAATTCTCTGCCCTCAGCTGAACAACGGCATACGGTCTTTTTCCCGTTCTCGGGTCGGTCAGTCCCACAGGCTTCAATGGTCCGAAACGCATTGTATCTTCACCACGTTTAGCCAGCACTTCCACAGGCATACAACCCTCATAAACCTTGAAGTTATCCTTTGAAAAATGCTCCTTATCGTGCTCCTTCAAAGGTGCTGACTCAGCTTCAATCAAGGCATTATAAAACCTTAAATACTCGTCCTTTTCCATCGGACAATTTATATAATCTGCTTCGCCTTTTCCATAACGTGAAGCAAAGAACACCTTTTCCTTATCAAGGCTGTCATAGGTTACAATAGGTGCTGCCGCATCGTGAAAATAAAGATAATCCCCACAGACTTCTTTAATACTTTCAGCAAGTGCGTCAGAAGTCAGCGGACCTGTTGCAACAATAACATTCCCCTCAGGAATTTCAGTTACCTCGTCCTCGATAACGGTAATATTCATATGGCTTCTGATTTTTTCAGTAACCATATCAGAAAACTTTTCCCTGTCAACGGCCAATGCACCACCTGCTGAAACCTTAGTAGCTTCGGCACACTCCATAATAACCGAGCCAAGTCTTCTCATTTCCTCTTTAAGCATACCTGCTGCAGAGTTTACCCTGTCTGCTTTCAGCGAATTTGAACAGACAAGCTCTGCAAAGCCATTATATTTATGTGCAGGGGTAAACTTTTTCGGCTTCATCTCATAAAGCTCAACCTGAATTCCTGCATTGGCTATCTGCCACGCTGCTTCACAGCCTGCAAGCCCTGCACCGATAATTTTAACTGTCATTGCCAAGATTCCTCTCATAGCCACAGTTTTCCTTATGGCAAATAAGTTTTCCGTTCTTTCCGCCTTTTTGGAACAAGGTTGAACCGCAATTCGGGCATTTCTCCTCAGTAGGCAAATCCCAGGTCATAAATCCACAGTTCGGGTTATCCTCACAGCCGTAATATTTCTTACCCTTTTTAGACTTTTTGAGCAGAACCTTCTTGCCACAGAGTGGGCAAAGCCCTCCTGTTTCCTGAACGATACGCTTTGTATTTGTGCAATCAGGGAATCCCGAACAAGCAAGGAACTTACCGAATCTTCCGATTTTTATAACCATAGGCTTTCCGCAAATCTCACAGGTCTGGTCGGTAGCTTCGTCAGGCACTCTTACACGCTTACCGTCCATAGCTTCTTCAGCCTCAGAAAGCTCTTTATCAAACTCATCATAAAAATCATCCAGAGTTTTTGTCCAGCTTTTCTTTCCGTTTTCCACCTGGTCCAAATTAGTTTCCATTTTTGCAGTAAACTTCAAGTCAACTATTTTCTCAAAATGGTCGCACATAAGCTGGTTTGTAACCTCGCCTAATGGTGTAGGCTTCAGCTGTTTACCGTCACGTTCCACATAATTTCTTGCAAGGACTGTAGTTATTGTGGGCACATAGGTTGACGGACGTCCGATACCTGTTTCTTCAAAAGCTTTTACAAGTGTAGCTTCCGTATATCTTGCAGGAGGCTGGGTAAAATGCTGGTTACCCTCAAGGCTATGAACTTTAAGCTGTTCGCCCTTTGTTACGGCAGGCAGGACATTTTTCTTCTTATCGCTGTCATCGTCCTTACTTTCCTCGTAAAGTGCAGTAAAGCCGTCAAACTTAACTGAATACCCTGTAGCCTTAAAACCACAGCCGTTTGCGTCGATATCCACAGAGACTGTATCCATAAGGCAATTTGACATCTGGCTTGCAATAAATCTTTCCCATATAAGCTTATAAAGCTTATACTGGTCATTACTTACGCCACTTGCTTTAACCATATCAGGTGTAAGCTCTGGATGTGTAGGACGGATTGCTTCGTGTGCGTCCTGTGAGTTACCCTTAGCTTTATATTTCTTCGGTGTTTCGGGAATATACTTATCCCCATAATTCTGTCTGATAAAATCATATGCAACAGCTCTTGCTTCATCGGAAATTCTCAGGCTGTCTGTACGCATATATGTGATAAGACCTGTTGGTCCCATTCCCTTGATTTCAAGACCTTCATACAATTCCTGTGCAGCTTTCATTGTTCTTCTGCCCTGGAAGGACAGCTTTCTTGACGCTTCCTGCTGTAAAGTCGAAGTTGTAAAAGGTGCTGCAGGTGATTTTCTATGGACACTCTTTTTGACATTCGTAATCACAAACTCTGCACCCTCAAGACGTTTGAGAATTTCATCAGCCTGCTCTTTACAATTAAGCTCAATCTTTTCGCCATCAACAGTATTAAGCTTTGCAGAAAAAGGCTTTTTGCTTTTTGCAGTCAAGAGCTTTGCGTCCACCGACCAATACTCCTGCGACTGGAATGCACGGATTTCATTCTCTCTGTCGCAAATCATTCTTACTGCAACAGACTGAACTCTTCCTGCTGAAAGGCCTCGTCTGATTTTTCTCCACAAAAACGGTGAAAGCTTATAGCCCACAATTCTGTCGAGAATTCGTCTTGCCTGCTGTGCATTAACAAGATTCAGGTCTATTGAACGTGGATTTTCCATACCGGCCTTAATTCCACTTTCGGTAATTTCGTTGAAGGTTACACGGTTTTTATCATTCATATCCAACTCAAGAAGCTGTGCGAGATGCCAGGAAATAGCTTCTCCCTCACGGTCAGGGTCTCCTGCCAGATAGACGTGGTCGCTTTTCTTTGCTTTTTTCTTGATATCCCTGATAAGCGATTCTTTATCCTTAATATTGATATACTGTGGCTCAAAGCTGTTCTCAATATCAACACCCAGTTTTGACTTAGGCAAGTCCCTCAGGTGTCCCATAGATGCGATAACTTCATAGTCGCCACTCAGATATCTTTTTATTGTCCTAACTTTTGTAGGAGACTCAACGATAATTAAATTTGACAATTCAATTCCCCATTCACATTTAATTTATATCAATTCAGGCCGTACATTTTCCCTGCAAGGGCTATTACTACGCCTTCAATTTCCATTTCAATCAATGCAGACAAAACCTCTGAAATATCCTCATCAGTTTTAACTGCTATTTCATCTGCCAGCAGATTTTCACTCTCAAGTACCTTACAGATTTTCTGCTTCAACGGTGAAAGAGACGAATAATCCACTTCTACTTTTTTATGCTCTTTTATTTCGGATTTATTCTTTCTTCCTGCTTTGGATTTCACTTTTCTGTTATTCTCAACTTTCTCCGAGCTGAACAAAACCGAATCCTCAACAGGCACAGAATAATCCCCCATACTTCTCACAAGGTCAAAAGCTTCAAATCGCTCATACGCAAGGTTATACACCACATCTGCACTGCTGAACACAGACACTGCACCGTTCCTTATAAGATTACGCTGTCCGAAATATCGTTTATCGAACACGTCGTGCGGTGGAATTGCAAACACAGGTTTTCCCTGATTAATTGCATACTCCGCATTATCGAGACCGTGGCTATCGGCTGAACACTCACAGAAAAGCACGCCCTCCGACAGTCCCACAAGTATACGGTTTCTTCTTGAAAAGCCATAAATCTTACCCTTATAACCGGGATAATACTCAGAAACAACTGCACCGTTCTTTGCAATTTGCTTTTTAATCTCACCTGAGCCTTTAGGATAATCGGTATCAAGCGTCATACCACACACGGCAATAGACGGAGCATTATTTTCAAGTGATGCTGTATTGGCAATCTGGTCGATACCAAGTGCAAATCCAGACACCAAAATGAAATTCTGTTTCACAAGGTCTCTGCAGATTTTATCCGTTACTTTAACGGAATAATCCGACGGCTTTCTTGTACCTACCACAGCTATACACACTTTATCGTTTAAAAAGTCAAGGCTTCCATAACAGAAAAGCACTCCCGGTGGGTTAGCAATACGCTTCAATCTTTCGGGATAGCCCTCACTTTCATAACAATAAACATTTATATTTTCTTCACTGCAATACTCCAGCAATTTCTTTGCATCACTCAACCGGACTTTTCTGACACGTTTTATTTCATTCTCTGTCAGGTCCTTGACAGTATCGTTCGTCAGCCCGTTGACAAAAGCTTCCGCATCATTATAGTGCTTACTCAGTTGCCATATCCTCGGATTACCCGGACCAAAGACAAGGGTGAGCCACAGCCAATATATTCTTTTATCGGTCATTTTTATCACCGTTTCTCATCATTTCCCAGAGTATAATTCCTCCTGCCATTGCCACATTAAGCGAATTGATATTACCCTGCATTCTGATAGTTACACGCTCGTCGCAAAGCTCTGCATCGTTTTCCGAAAGACCGTTTCCCTCATTTCCCACAACCACAGCTGAGCCACAGGAAAAATCGGCATCTACAAGTGAAGTTGCGTCCTTATCAACAACTGACGCCCAGACCTTAACGCCTTTACCACGCATCAGTTTAACGCAATCAGCAAAGTCATTACACACAAAGGTTTTTATTCTGAAAGCACTCCCCATTGCAGAGCGAAGCACTTTCGGGTTATACATATCACAGCAATTATTACTAAGCACCACGCCGTCCACACCGACAGCATCGGCAGTACGCAAAAGTGTGCCCAGATTTCCGGGGTCCTGAAGATTATTCAAAATCAGATATTTTCCATTTGGATTTATGCAATCTTCCGTCAGCTTATTATCGCTCATTTCCGCAATAACATACACTCCCTGAGAGGCTTTTGTATCACTGATTTTCTGACAAAGCTTCTCGTCAACAGTATAAAAAACATCTGATTTTTCATCTTCAAAAAGCTGTGAATCAATATAATCGCCATACTTTTCAAGGGCTGATTCTGATGCAAAGACAGAATGAATTGTAAGCTTCCCTTTTTTCCATTCATTGATTGCGTCACTGCAAAGTCTTGCTCCTTCAAGCACAAACAAGCCATTCTCAAGTCTTGCTTTTTTAGACTCGGACAGCTTCAGATACAGCTTGATTTTTGGATTATCCCTGCTGACTAAATGCATCAAAATCCCCTCTTTTCTCCCGTTTATCGGCAATTTTATTATTCCCCATTAAACAACAAAACACGCAGGTATTTAAACGTGCGTGTTAAATATTGTATTAAAGTGCAGCCTTTGCTTTTTCAACAATTGCTGTGAAGCCTGCAGGATCATTGATTGCGATCTCTGAAAGCATTTTTCTGTTAAGTGTGATTCCTGCCTTCTTAACGCCATTCATAAATGTTGAATAATTCATTCCATTCATCTTAGCCGCTGCAGAAATTCTTGTGATCCACAACTGTCTGAAATCTCTCTTCTTCTGCTTTCTTCCGATATATGCATACTGTCCTGATTTCATTACAGCCTGTTTAGCCATTTTAAAATGCTTACTCTTTGCTCCAAAGTAACCTTTTGCAAGCTTAAGAGTTTTATTTCTTCTCTTACGAGTCATCATTGCTCCCTTTACACGAGCCATAGTTATTACCTCCTAAAATTTCTGTTAGTTTCTTCCCTACAACCCGTTATTATTTATAAGGGATGAGTGCCTTAATGTTCTTGATGTTTGAATCATCTGCATATGCTGCTCCACGCAGAATTCTCTTACGCTTATGATCCTTTTGTGTCAATCTGTGTCTTTTGTTTGTGTGCTGAAATTTAACCTTACCGCTGCCTGTTACGGAAAAACGCTTTTTAGCACCAGAATGAGTTTTAATCTTTGGCATAATATTTATCCTCCTTAAATATTTTACTTATTGCTTTTCGGAGACACGAACATCACAAGGCTTCGTCCCTCCATTTTTGACGGCTTATCAACAACGCCAACTTCTGATACAGCTTCCTTGAAGTTTGCAAGCAATTCTTCACCGAACTGTGGGTGTGCTACTGTTCTCTTACGGAATCTTACTGATACCTTAACCTTGTCTCCACCCTTTAAGAACTTCACTGCCTGGTTTACCTTTGTATTAAAATCGTTGGTGTCGATTGTTGAGGACATTCTTACTTCCTTTACGTCCATCACCTTCTGATTTTTCTTAGCTTCCTTCTCACGCTTCGCCTGTTCAAAACAGAACTTTCCGTAGTCCATTATCCGACACACCGGTGGTGTTGCCTGTGGAGCTATTTTTACAAGGTCCAGATCTTTTTCATATGCAAGTTCCAACGCTTCTTTTGCTGACAAAATACCCAGCTGTTCTCCGTCAACTCCGATAACACGCAATTCTTTATCACGGATTTCTTCGTTGATCTGATGTTGTTTGTTGTTTGCTATGATAAAGCACCTCCAAAAATAATTAAAAACAAAAACGAGTACAGACATAAATCCATACTCGCACATTTACTACGCATTAAAAACGAAATAATGTTGACCTCTCCACAATGTCTATGCACGCACGAGGTGAGAACGGATTGATGTTCTGCTTTGTTTCTAACATATTATACAACACTTATTTCCCCTTGTCAAGGGCTTTTTTGAAAAAATATTCTCAGTTCTATATTTTTTGCCTTTTTTGTCCATTTTGCTGAAAAACGACTTGACATTTTAATGAAATTATTATACAATATTTATATGCATTATGTTTTTATATATTTAGAGTGCAATTTTCCCGATTGTTGTCTAAGGGAAGATTTCAGGCTTTTTTATAAAATTATTATTGCTTTTTTGTATCTTTACAATTTAATATTATACTTTCTAAGAAGGAGGAAATGCTATACA
>DEPR01000002.1:13956-15622 GCA_002358895.1 Ruminococcus sp. UBA3387
GTATAGGAATTGCAGTCTTGTTATGTATTTCAGCATTTGTTATAGGCGCTGTAATCTGTGGTCTTATTTGCTTTAAGCTTGGTATTAACCACCGTAAAAAAGTTGCAGAAACTGCTATCGGTTCAGCTGAAAAAGAAGCTGACAGAATTGTTGCAGACGCTAAAAAGAATGCTGAAAGCCTTAAGAAAGAAGCTCTTATTGAAGCAAAAGACGAAATACATAAGAGCAGACAGGAAGCTGAACGCGACCTTAAAGAACGCAGAAGCGAAGTAACAAGACAAGAAAGACGTGTTAATCAGAAAGAAGAAACTCTTGACCGCAAGATTGAAAACCTTGAGAAGAAAGAAGAAACTTTGCAGAAAAAGCTGAAGGACGCTGATGACAAGATGGCTGAGGCGGACAGAATCAAACATTCACAGCTTGATATGCTTGAGAAAATCTCTGAATTCACAAAGGAACAGGCTAAGGAATATCTCCTTAACAATCTTGACGAAGAGCTTACTCACGAGAAAGCTGTTAAGATTTCCAACTACGAGACTCAGATCAAGGAAGAATGTGAAAGCAAGGCAAGACAATACATTTCACTGGCTATTGCAAGATGCTCTGCTGACCAGGTTTCCGAGACTGCTGTATCTGTTGTTCCACTTCCTAACGATGAAATGAAGGGTCGAATCATCGGTCGTGAGGGACGCAACATTCGTACTATTGAAACTCTTACAGGTGTTGACCTTATTATTGACGATACTCCTGAGGCTATCACACTTTCCTGCTTTGACCAGGTAAGACGTGAGGTTGCAAGAATTGCACTTGAAAAGCTTATTCAGGACGGAAGAATCCACCCGACACGCATTGAAGAAATGGTGGACAAGGCAAGACGTGAGGTTGAATACAAGATTAAACAGGAAGGCGAAAGAGCTGTACTTGAAACCAATGTTCACGGTGTCAACCACGAGCTTATCAAGCTTCTCGGCCGTCTCAAATTCAGAACAAGTTACCGTCAGAATGTACTTGCTCACTCTATTGAAGTTGCACATCTCGCAGGAATGATGGCATCTGAACTCGGAGTTGACGCAAATCTTGCAAGAAGAGCCGGACTTCTCCACGACATTGGTAAGGCTCTCAGCTATGAAATCGAAGGTTCACACGTTCAGATTGGCGTTGACGTATGTAAGAAATACAAGGAAAATCCTGACGTTATTCACGCTATTGAAGCTCACCACGGTGATGTTGAAACAAAAACTGTTGTGGCTGCACTTGTTCAGGCTGCCGACGCTATTTCAGCGGCAAGACCTGCGGCAAGAAGTGAAAATTATGAAAACTACATCAAGCGTTTACAGAAGCTTGAGGAAATCTGTACTTCATATGAAGGTGTTGACAAATCCTTTGCTATTCAGGCAGGACGTGAAGTAAGAATTATGATTGCACCGGAAAAGGTAAATGATGAAAAGATGATTCTGGTTGCAAGAGAAATTGCCAAGAGAATTGAAGATGAAATGGACTACCCAGGACAGATCAAAGTTCATCTTATTCGTGAAAGCAGGGCTATTGAATACGCAAAATAAGAAAATTAAGGCGAACAGAAATGTTCGCCTTTTTTATTTGCTGTAATGCCTGCATTACGCAGATCAGGAATTGCTGCCTGATATACACTTGCCCAGTCTGAGCC
>DEPR01000038.1:0-894 GCA_002358895.1 Ruminococcus sp. UBA3387
TCAACTGTACAAATAAACGTACTATTGGTATCTAATCAGTCAATTTCATAAACAAACATATAAAAAGCTCCCTGTAAATAGTAAATAACTATCACAGGGAGCTATTAATTATATATCATTATGTCTTTGAATCTTTATCCTGCTGAGCCTCCTCCGCCTGCAGGCGTTCGATTATTTCATTTATGCTTTCTATTTCATTTGAAGGCTTGCTACCCGTCGCCGTCTTAATTATTGCTATCAGCTCGTCAATAAAAACAAATATTATTAACGCAATAATTGCAAGCAAACCCCAGGGCGAGAAGAAAAAGTTGTAAAAATCGTTCAGTAAAGGTAGCTTTCGCACCATTATTGTTTCAACTCTGTCTGCTTCAATAGGCTCGTCTGGAGCAGGGTTTGCAACGCCTTGTGTCTGAAGCATTATTTTGCCGTTTTCATCGTGTGGTGCAACTATTACCTTGTGTGTTATCAGCTCGCCTGCCATATTCCCGCTACCCTGATATGTAACAATATCACCCGGTTTTATCTCTCCATACCTATCAACAGTTTTTCCAAGGATAACATCTCCAACCAGAAGTTCAGGCTCCATACTGCCACTTGACACCCTGAAAACTGAATATCCGAAAAATGTTGGATTAGTACCGTTTATTCTTGCAACAACAGACATTACTATTGTGGCAGTCAGTATCACAATAACTATCCAACACAAAACATCTACAATTTTTTTTATTACTCTTATTGCAGTTTTCATCTCATACCCTCTATTTACATAAACTTTTCGGTTATTAAAACAGACAGCAGATGCCCTCTGCTGTCTGGATATTTACTCTTGTTCGTCTACCGATTCAATTTCCTGGTTTTTTGCTTCTTCAACTTCCTGAGTTTCTGAACCATCAG
>DEPR01000038.1:981-3339 GCA_002358895.1 Ruminococcus sp. UBA3387
CTCATCGTTCAAATCATCTTCACTATCTTCCTCGTCTGCACCATTTTTTATAAGTTTTATAAGCACAATTAGCTCGTTAGTGAATAACAACGCAAGAAAGCCAAGTATCAAAACCAATCCCCAAGGCGTAATAAAGAAATCATATATCGCCTTAAAAACAGGGATTGTGCAAACCATTTTGCCCATAACCTGACCCTCGGATATTTCAGGGTCAGTATGTTCATTTGCAATGCCGATAGTTCTGAGATAATACTCGCCGTTTACCTCATATGCCTCCAACGCGACTTCGTGAGTAATAATCTTATCTGCATAGCCACCGATTTCACCCTCATAGGTAATTATATCGCCCAGCTTCAGCGTAGTAACGTCCTTGACTCTTTTTGAAAGTATAATATCTCCCACCTGTAGCTTCGGCTCCATACTGGAAGATGATATTCTCAATATCTGAAATCCGAACAACTGTGGAGTTTTTCCCTGTATTCTGGCAACTAACATAACTATTACCAGAGTAAAGGTGATAAATAATAATATCGGTGTTAGAATACGGTTTAGTTTTTTCAAAAAATTCAACCCTTCAGGAAATATTGTTCCGGTTAGTTGTACACAAGGTACTGTGTTTGCAAAGTAACCGTTGCGTCCGTAGTGCGTTCTGCTTCAGAATTTACAAACCAATATACTTCTATTGTACCATTGTTGGCAAGATATAGGTTGTCTTCAACACGGAATTTTCTTAATTCATTGTTACTGGTTGTATACTCCTTGTAGGTCTTTTCAGGACCTGTAATACCAATATAAATCCGGTCTGTCATATTATTGCTAACGGTAATCTTCTCAACGTAAAAAGAAACCATAGAGTCACCGCTTCCTGCATTATCTGTAATAACAGATTTGAAATAGCAGAGTTCACCTGGTGCTACCGTTACAGGACCTGAAACTTCTGTGTCACTATAAACAATTTCTCCATTTTGGTTGGTGCCTACAAAGGTCTGAATGGTTCTTTGTTCCGAAAAAGCACTGTTGACCTTACCTGTCTGAGTATACTTCAGACGATTACTTTCTCCGCCGTCAAATGGATCACGATTATACCACGAAAACGTAGAGCCTATTGCCATAGTCATAACCAATGCAAGCATTGCAATATAGGAGATAAGTCTAAGATAGCTTTTGTCTTTTTTCACGGTATCACCGTCCCTTCGTAATTAATATATTATTCTGTAATTATGATAGCTTCACAGTTTCGAGGGATTAGTCTGCAGCAACTGCAATTAGCTCCATATTAATGCTTACATCGCACCCTTGAATAGCAGCAATCTGCTCTGTGTTTGCTCCTGCGTCCACCCAGACAGCAACGCTGATATTTCCTTGTTCATTTTCATCATAATCAAAAAGCTTATTAGTTGTTGTTTGGTTGTACACATAGTCATCAAAAGGTTTTGCTTTAAGTTGTGAAGTTGGCCAATTCAACTCCGTTGCAACTGTAGTTTCCACTGCCCGATCAGCAGTCGTGAATATATGTGATGTGCTTCCGTAAGAAATCATTATTTTGAACGCAGTCGTATCTATATCACTGTTGCCGTTCTTTGTGGCTGTAATAGTCGGTTTTTCGCTAAAAGCCAAAATGCATTTTTTTGCAGCTATTACATCAAAATCAAATTTAATAAACTTTGTACCTATATCGTTAGTTGTAGAGTATCTGAATGCAGAAATCTGACCAATTGAATTGTTTTCAGAAAAAATATATTTATTGCCATCTAAACTATACACAGGACAGAAAACCAGATCCTGATACAGGTTAGATAATTCATCGTGTTCAAAAATGCTGAGCGTTGGGTTTGATGAGTCAGGATCCAGTGTAATGGTACCTCCATAGGAAAGCGTATCACGTCTTCCTTTTGTTTTTACCTCAAGAGATTTATCTGTTTTTACAGAGGCGTTTTTTCCTTCCTCAATCCAGCTATAGGTAACTCCCACGCCCACCATCAGAATAAGAACAAGTGCCACTATGGACATAAATATCTGACTGCTGTTACTGTTTTTTCGTATCATAGAGGCACCTCCTTTGTTAATTTTAATTACGCTTTTATGGTGTAGGGTCATTATGTGGATAAATTGTACTTTCTTGTTCGTCCATATAAATTGTCTTACCGTATGTAGAATGGTTTTCAAACCACGCATAAAGACCGTTGAAGAAATGCTTCAGATCACTAATCTCATATTTTTCATCGCCATTATCGTTTGTATCTACACTGTTATTGAACTCAATGGCCTTAAGGATACTTGAATTCTCAATATCTATATAATACACAGGCTTAGACACTGCATAATCAGGGCTGTTACTGTCTCCGTCATAACGCAGGA
>DEPR01000038.1:3417-4054 GCA_002358895.1 Ruminococcus sp. UBA3387
GGCATAGCAATTAACCACATCCCAGTTTTCTTCAAGTCGGAAGAATACCCGGATTGTATCTGCAGCATCCTTCCAATAGCCATAGCCTCCGTCGTGTGATGTACCTTGCACGTCCTGCACTCCGTAAACGGCAACATATGTCCGTTCACCATCGACTACAGGAATATTTTCCATATCAGGCTCCCACTGATTCCACCAGGTATCTGTATCAATAGTGTATCGGCGGAAGTAGAAATCAGTAACAGTTTCAGGAAGATAGCCCTCCCATCTGTTGGTATCCTTAATTTTTATCATAGAATAATATCGCTGAGTTGCAGTGTCAAACATATACATCATAGTAGCGTATTCCACGTTGTTATACTTCACGTTGTTTGCAACCCATCTATTGTCTTTTGCATCTTCAAGGGTGTGGCAATCGTCCTCAAAGGTATACTTGATTACATTGTCATCTGTTGCAAAATCGAAAAAGATGTTTATATCTGTGGCAGGTATGTCATCACCACTAAAGGATGTTCCCTCAAGCCAGACAGCAAGCGTAACATTGAGAATATTGCCATTTTCGAAACTGAAAACAGGTGTACTATAGCCTTCACCTTTATAATAATAATCTCCGCATGATTTGGTTTTTATTGATGTA
>DEPR01000087.1 GCA_002358895.1 Ruminococcus sp. UBA3387
GTTAGAAATGTTATCGACTTTGGTGCGTTTGTTGATATCGGCGTTCACCAAGACGGTTTAGTGCATATTTCTCAAATTTGCGATAGATATATTAAACATCCTAGCGAAGAATTAACAGTTGGCGATATTGTAAAGGTAAAGGTTATCGGTGTCGATCTTGCAAAGAAACGTATTTCTCTGACAATGAAAGGCTTGTAATTAATCTTAAAACGTATAAAAACCAACAGCCATCGACGGTAATAAACATACTGACGGTGGCTTTTTTATTCAATAAGTACTTGTTTTTGCCTGCGAGTAATAAACATTATATAAAAGAGCGTATAAATATATAAATGTTAAATTGGGAATATATACAAACAACAGGGAGATATTTTGTGAATTCACACAAAAAAACATCCAACAAACTGAAAAATGTTGACTTGTTGGTGATGTAGTGGTAAAATATAAGGTACAAATATGCCTAATATTGTGAAAATTTTGTGAAAGGAGTGTCAGGCAATGGGCTTTTTCAGCAGAACAGTTGATGAAATGGTCAACGAAAAAATGCCACAGAAAAAGCGTAAAAGAATAATTATACTCGTTGCTGTTATCACTCTTCTTTCAATGATAACTTCAACCTATGCCTGGTTTAAAATCAATACATTTGCAGGCGTAGATACTCTTGATTTACATATCAGCGTGAGTGCACAGCTTAAGGTGGGAATGGAAGACTACGGCACAGACCTTGAGCGATATACAAAAGTTATCACCAATGAAATGATTGACTGGTATCTTGGAAAATATGATACAAGTATAGAAGAAACGATTCTCGACCCTGTTACAACTTCTGACGGCAGACGCTTTACTAACCAGAGAGGTTCTGTAAGAGTCGCAAACGACCGTTCCTATCTCGAGTTTGACTGCTATTTTATTGCAACTGAAGATATGTGGGTACATCTTACAACTGAAAGCACTGAAATGGGTAATGACGACGGCACAAAGGTTTCAACAAACTCTACAGGTGCAAAAGTAGATGTAGTCAACTGTGTAAGAGTGGGATTTGACGGTGATAGCCACGGTTCGGCTATCTATGAGCCGAACAAGGGAAATCCTGTCAGCGGACAGACTACATTCGATCTCCCGTCAGGCACTATGGTGTATTCAAATAACACACGTCTTTTCCATCTGAACGGAATGGAGCCGACTAAGGTTACAATAAGACTGTGGATTGACGGTGAAGACCCACAGTGCGATGACGATGTCCAGGACGCACATCTTGCAGTACAGCTTGGATTTATCGGCTGTGATGAAAATAATATTCCTATTTCTTAATTTCAGAAGCGTACCCTTAGGGGATAAAAATTACCTACGGAGTGATTAATTTGTTTGGAAAAGATAAAACAAAAATTGAACAGCCTATGACTCCGGAGGAGCTTAGTCGCTATAATGATAAAAAAATAGCAGATGCACAGATAGAACATTTCCACGTTACTACCGACTCTGCTGAAATTGTCAAGTATAAGAAACGCAAAAAGGTGCTTAGTATTATTCTTGGTATTGCTATGCTTATTCTTTTGATTTTGTTTATAGTATCTATGCTTGTAACTCAGTGGGGCGACCTTATTATCAGCGTTGACTCCCCTGCAGTTAAAAAAGGTATCGTAATCAGTGAGGACCCTGAGTTTGAAACTTTTGGCGCAACTCTTTCAGCTGAACAGGTTACAGACGTAACAAATATTACATATTCGTGGTTGCCGACTGACCTTGATACAAGTGCTAACGGCTCTCATAACGGTGAGAACTATGTTGCATATACATTTTATTGTAAGAACGACGGACAAACTACACTGGATTATGATGCGTGTCTTGAAATTATAGGCGTAGCTAAATCTGCTGATGAAGCAGTCAGAGTTATGGTCTATAAGAACGGTGAGTCAAAGATTTACGGAAAGGCGTCATATAATAACCGTGAGCTCGCCGAAGCAGATTGTGCAATGTTCGAAACTGATGAAATAGTTATGACAACCTCAACAGAGGATTTTGAAGTGGATCAGGTGGATAAGTATACTATTGTTATCTGGATTGAGGGTAACGACCCTGAATGTATCGATGACATCAGAAACGGCCACGTCAGAATGAGAATGACATTCAGCGTCCGTGAAGATGAAGATGATCCGAAGCCGTTTGGTGCAGGAGTATTCAATTAATATGGTATTAAGTGCGAAAGCACTAATATAAAATTAAAACGCCTATTATATTTTAGGGGCAAAAAATTATTTTTAGGAGGAATTTTCCAATGAAAGCAAACTCAAAAAGAAGAGTACTCGTCTCTTCAGTTGCAATGTTGTTGGTAGCTCTTATTTCATTGAGCACAGCTACATTCGCATGGTTCACATCCAACACAACAGCTACAGCTAACGGTATCAACGTTAAGACAATCCAGGCTTCTGAACTTGTTATTTCTAAGTCAGACCACGCTTGGGATACAAAGATTGATTACGGTGTAGCTAACAAGGTTCTTATGCCTGCTTCAACAACAACAGGATCAGCTTGGTTCAACGCAGAAGCTGAAACAAAGACAAACTTTGCTAAAGCAGACGATGCAGTATTTACATCTGTAACAGGTGACAACTATTACTTTGCAGAGCAGATTAACGTAATGAACAAGGGTGCTGCTACAGTTGAAGATGTTAAGATCTCATTCTCAGGACTTACAAACAAGTATGCAAGAGTTGCAGTAGTTCCTGCAAACGAAGCTGGTACAACTACAGGAACATTCACAGCTTGCGTATATGACGCAGACGGTGCAGCTTATGATGCAGTTTCTGGTGCAGAAGCAACAGTTTCTGTTACACCTATCACAACATACGAAATCAGCGTAGGCGACTTGGCTCAAAACGAAGCTAAGTACTACAACATCTTTGTATGGTTTGAAGGTCAGGACGTTGACTGTTTCGACGCTAACGCTGGTCAGGTTATTGATGATATCGAATTCACAGTAACAGGTACAACTGCTGATCAGATCTAATAGTTATCTGAACATAAGATTTTAATTAATCTGAATTAATGGAGAACCCCTTATGAAAAGTAAAGTAAAAAAGATAATAAATACAATAGTTGAT
>DEPR01000094.1:0-7260 GCA_002358895.1 Ruminococcus sp. UBA3387
GGGACAAAATGTATTTCTTGTGAGGAAATATTCAAAGACGGCGATGATGTAGTTGTATGCCCTGTTTGTGGCACTCCTTATCATCGGGAATGTTACAACAAAGAGGGCGAATGTATTAACCTGACTCTCCACGAAAGTGGCGAAAGCTGGAAGCCTGAATATGAACAGTCAGAGTCTGGCACAAACCAGTCGGCTGAACCTGTAAAGTGCATACGCTGTGGTGCCGAAAATCCTCCTCAGGGGTTGTTCTGCAGTAAATGTGGTATGCCGTTGTCAGGCAATCAGGGCGCAAGGCCGTTCAACGGTGCTAATGAGAATATGAACGGGCAGGATTTTGAGCGTCAGTTCGGTGGCTTCGGTATGAACGGATTCAACACAATGGTGCTTGATGAAAATTCGGACATTGACGGAATCAAGCTGGGGGATTATGCAAAATATGCAGGAAAAAATCCTATTAGTTTCCTTGCGAACTTCATTCGTTTCGGCAAAAACGGAAGCAAGATTTCTCTGAATTTCAGTGCGTTTATTGTGCCTGAGCTTTACTTTTTCTACAGAAAAATGCCGTTGATTGGTGTACTTATGCTGTTGGCTACAGTTGTTATCAGCATACCGTCAATTGTTTTCCTTGGTCAGTCAGGTATGAGTGGATACACTCTTCTCGATACAGCCTTTAATCTTGAGGACAAGAACTTTCTGATGATTTCAAGCATATGTTCATATCTTGAAATGGGTCTGAGATTTTTGTCGGGACTTTTCGCAAACTACTGGTATTATAAGAAAGCAAGAAAAGATATTATCGGTATTCGCAATAAGAATATGAATGGTGATGAGCAGGCTGTTAAGCAGGCGATTGCTGAAAAGGGTGGCGTGTCCTGGATTTCAGTTATTGTTGCAGTTACCGTTTATTTTGTTCTGACGTCTGCAATAATTATAGCGATTAACTATTTGTTTTAGTAAAATTTACAAAACAGTAACAAAGTTTGACCTATAAGCTGTGTTGACAGGGTAGGGAAACTGTGTTATAATAACTAAGTTATCCTTGCTTGTATGAAAATACAGGCGAAATCCAGAAGGAGGTGCATTTGTAATGGCTAAGATTAATGAAACTTACGAGGCTATGGTTATCTTCAGCTCAAAGGCAGGAGAAGAAGCTGTTGAAGCTTTGACTGCTAAATTCAATAAGATGATTGAGGATAATGCTACAGACGTTGAAATGAACGACTGGGGCAAGCGTAAATTGGCTTATGCTATTAACTATGAAACAGAAGGAAATTATGTGTTGTGGAACTTCACTTCCGAAACTACATTCCCTGCTGAACTTGAGCGTGTTCTCAAGATTACAGACGGCGTTCTTCGTTTCCTGGTTACAGTAAAGTAAGACAATTTGAAAGAAGGTAAAAGTTATGCTTAACAAAGTTATTTTGATGGGTAGAATTACTCAGGACTTAGAAGTAAAACAGACTCAGACAGGTACATCAGTACTTTCATTTACTGTTGCAGTTCAGAGAAACTTTGCAAGACAGGGTGAAGAAAGACAGACTGATTTTATAAACTGTGTTGCATGGCGTCAGCAGGCTGAATTTATCGGCAAGTATTTCCGTAAGGGAAGAATGATTGCTCTTGAGGGAAATCTCAGAACAAGAACATATGACGATAAAAATGGCACAAAGCATTATGTTACCGAGGTTTATGTTGACAGCGTTTCATTTACAGGCGAAAAGGCTGACGGAAACGGCTATCAGCAGGACAGCTACGGTAGCTATAATCAGGCTCCTGCACAGAATAACTATAATTCAGCTCCTGCTAATGATGATTTGTCAATCGGTGATATGGCTGACTTTGAAGTGTTAGGCGATGACGGAGTACCATTCTAAAAAACAATTCATCATTATTGAAAAAGGAGGATAAATCTCATGGAAAGAAATAACAGACCAGCTAAGAGAGGTCGTAAGAAGGTTTGTATGTTCTGTGTAGACAGAGCTGAAAAAATCGATTACAAGGACATCGCTAAGCTCAGAAAATGTATGACAGAGAGAGCTAAGATTCTTCCTCGCCGTGTGACAGGCACTTGTGCATATCACCAGAGAGAGCTTACAACAGCTATCAAGAAGGCTCGTCACGTAGCTTTGCTTCCATACGTTTCAGACTAATTGAAAACGATTTTTAGAGGTACCCTTTGGGGTGCCTCTTGTTTTTTACCATCATTTTAGGGGTTGCAAAGGATTTTAAAATGTGATATTATATATTGTACACATAGAAAGATAAGAATTATGTGCAAAAGAAAGGTATATCTTCTGAAAGGAGGATTTTTTTGGACGAAAGAATTAATATAAAAGATAATAGAATAATTCTGCCTTGTGTGCCTACAAGGGATCTGATTGTTTATCCTAATATGATTATGCACTTTGATGTTGGCAGAAAAACTTCAATCCATAGCATAAAGTCAGCATTTGATGATACAGGACTTGTTTTTCTTGTTTCACAAAAGGATATGACAGTTGAAAAGCCCGAAAAGTCAGATTTATATAAGGTGGGTACTGTTGCTAAGGTGCAGCAGATTGTCAAGGGTACAAACGGAATTTATCGCTGTCTTGTTGAAGGCGTGCGAAAGGCAAAACTTGTTGACTTTTTCCCGACAGAGGAAGGCTTTGAGGCTGAAATCAGGACAGTTCCCAACTATTCAAGAGAAAAGCTTGATGAAACCGAAGTTGTGGCAATAATGCGTGAGCTTAAAGATATGTTCGGGGAATATTCAAGGATTGTTCCTCGTATGCCTAAGGAGCTTTTTGCTCAGGTGGTAAGTGCAAACAACCCTCAGAAGCTTTTTGAGGCTATTGCTTTCAATATTACTTTGCCATTTGAGGACAAGCAGGATTTGCTTGAGGCTTCAACTGCAGGTGAAAAACTGGCACTGCTTCTGACTATGCTTTCAAGGGAAATTGAGATTATTTCACTTGAGCATCAGATTCACGAAAAGGTACATTCACAGATTGAGGACAATCAGCGTGAATTCTATATTCGTGAGCAGATTAAGGCGTTACAGGGTGAGCTCAGCTCTGAGGACGGTTCGGATGAATCAGAGATACAGAATTATTATGACAGGATTGCAATGCTTGGTGCAAGTGATGAGGTAACCGAAAAGCTGAACTCTGAGGTGAAAAGACTTTCACGAATGATGGGAAGCTCTCAGGAAGCTGTGGTTATCCGCAACTATCTTGACACTTGCCTTGCTCTGCCTTGGAATGTTTATTCTAAGGATACAACTGATATCAAGAAGGCTTCAAAAGTTCTTGATAAGGACCATTATGGAATGAAAAGAGTTAAGGAAAGAGTGCTTGAAAATCTGGCGGTTAGATGTCTTACACCTGAAATCAAGGGGCAGATTCTATGTCTTTATGGACCTCCCGGAGTTGGTAAGACTTCTGTTGGCAAGTCTATTGCAAAGGCTTTAAACAGAAAATATGTGAGAGTATCGTTAGGTGGCGTCAAGGACGAAAGCGATATCCGTGGACACCGAAAGACTTATGTTGGTGCAATGGAAGGCAGAATTATCAGTGCTATGAAGCAGGCTGGTACTAAAAATCCTGTGATTTTACTTGATGAGATTGATAAGATGAGCAACGATTTCAGAGGAGACCCGTCATCAGCTATGCTTGAGGTGCTTGACTCCGAGCAGAACGTTGCTTTCCGTGATCACTACATAGAAATGCCTTTTGATCTGAGCGATGTGCTGTTTGTTACAACGGCTAACAGTCTTGACACAATTCAACCACCGTTGCTTGACAGAATGGAAGTTATCGAGCTTTCAAGCTATACCCGTGAGGAAAAGTTCAATATCGCAAAGCTCCATCTTATTCCGAAGCAGATTAAGAAAAACGGCTTAAAGGGAACTCAGATGAGGGTTACGGATGACGGAATTTATCTGCTCATTGACGGTTACACTAAAGAAGCAGGCGTGAGAAAGCTTGAAAGGGCTATCGGTTCTCTCTGCAGAAAGGCTGCAAAGGAAATCGTTGAAAACGGCATAAAACGTGTTGTTTTCAATGAGGGTAATATAGAAAAATATCTGGGCCACAGAAAATATCTCCCTGATATTGCTGCAAAAGAGGACAGCGTTGGTACTGTAAACGGACTTGCCTGGACTTCTGTCGGTGGAGTTATTATGCCACTTGAAGTGCTGGTTCTTGACGGCAAGGGTAAGGTTGAGGTAACAGGTTCTTTGGGCGATGTTATGAAAGAATCTGCAAAAATTGCTGTAAGCTACTGTAGAAGTATTGCTGACAAATACAGCATTGAGCCTGATTTCTATGAGAAAAAGGATTTGCATATCCACGCTCCTGAGGGTGCTGTTCCAAAGGATGGCCCGTCAGCAGGCGTTACAATGATTACGGCACTTGTGTCGGCTTTGAGTGGAATTCCTGTCCGTGGCGATGTTGCTATGACAGGTGAGATTACTCTCAGCGGTAAGGTTTTACCGATTGGTGGACTTCGTGAAAAAACTATGGCTGCTTATAAGGCTGGAGTGAAAACGGTTATCATTCCAAAGGATAATATGGGAGACCTTGACGAGATAGATGACGTGGTTAAGATGAATCTGGAATTTGTATTTGCAGAGAAGATACAGGATGTTCTTGAGGTTGCTCTGGTTCAGGGGTACAAGGGAAATGACCTTGCTTTCGGTATTATGAGCGACAGGGCAAATATGAACAGGGTCAAGACCACAGTTTAGACGAAATGGAGAAATTATGAATTTTAATAAGGCAGAGTTTTATACTTCCTTCGGCAAACTGTCCCAGATGCCTCCATCAGACAGGATTGAGATTGCTTTTTCAGGCCGTTCAAATGTGGGAAAGTCGTCCCTTATAAACAAGATTTTCAACCGAAAAGCATTGGCTAAAGTCAGCTCTATGCCTGGAAAGACGGTTACAATCAACTTTTTCAGCCTCGAAAATATTTATATAGTTGACCTGCCGGGGTATGGCTATGCTAAGGTTTCAAAGGGCGAGAAAAATCGTTGGGCAGACCTTATCGGCGGATATCTTGCTGACCCGGAACGTGATTTGCAACTGGTTTTTCAGCTTATTGATATGCGTCATCCGCCTACAAAAGATGATTTGCAGATGATTGATTTTCTTATTGAAAATGAAATGCCGTTTGTAATTGTCTTTACCAAGGCTGACAAGCTCAGACCTATGGCAAGGGCAGAAAGACGCAAGGCGTTCGCTGAGGAAATACCATACTTTGACCAGATAAGCTCGGTGGAATTTTCGGCATTGACAGGTGAGGGCGTTGAGGATATCCGTGCAATTATCGAGGAGATAGCTCAGGACGCCGAGATATATGAGCCTGAAAATCCAGAGGAAACTGACGTAGAGGAGGAAATTGAGGAGCCTTATTTTGAAGACAATGAAGGAAACGGCTTCGGCGGATTTCTGACACCACGAGGAAGAAAATAAAAAATTTTTTCAAAACCCCTTTACTTTTATGTTGTAATGTGTTAAACTGTATTTATGATTTAACGCTTTACGTTATTAAAAAGTAAAGGAGTTTTTGTTATGAAAGAAAAAATGGAAATTAAAAATTTAGATGACTTGTTTGAAGCAGTTCTTTGTCTTGAAAACATTGACGAATGCAGATTGTTTTTCAAGGATTTGTGCACAGTTCCTGAACTGAAGGCTTTATCACAGCGTTTTCAGGTTGCAAAGCTGTTGACTGAAAATCACGTTTACAGCGACATTGTAGGCGAAACAGGTGCTTCAACTGCTACAATCAGCCGTGTGAATCGCTCACTTGCTTATGACGGAAACGGTGGGTATAACATCGTTTTTGACAGACTGAAGGACAAAAAATAATGAGTGGCTACTCGAAATTTGCCTGGTTTTATGACCGATTGACCACTAATGTGGATTATAGTCAGATAGGTGAAAGAATAGATGAGCTGGTGGTTCGGTTCGGTGGCAGGAAGGATATCCTTCTTGAACTGGGCTGCGGCACAGGTTCGTTATGCGAAAAGATGGACGAACTGGGCTATGACTGCATTGGAATTGATACTTCACAGGAAATGCTCAATGAGGCGTTGGATAAAAAGTATGATAGTGGGAAGAATATTCAGTACCTTTGCCAGGATATGCGTGAGCTTGATATGTTCGGTACTATTGATGTAACTGTGTCGGTGCTGGACAGTATAAATCATCTTCCTGACAAGAAGTCGGTTAAAAAGGCTTTTGAAAGGGTATCGCTTTTTGCTTTTCCTGACGGGCTGTTCATTTTCGATGTGAATACTATTTATAAACACAGGGAAGTGCTGGGCAATAACTGTTATATTTATGACCTTGACGGGCTTTATTGTGGCTGGCAGAATGAATATAATGATGAGGATAACTCGGTAGAAATTTTTCTTGACTTTTTTGAGGAAGATGAACAGGGGAAGTATCAGAGATATCAGGAAAGTTTCAAGGAGATTGCTCTTAGTGAGCAGGAGATAGATGATATGCTTTGTGAGGCAGGGTTTGAAATCCTTGCAAAGTATGACGGCTATGAGGATAAACCCGTTTCGGACAAGACGGAACGAATTGTTTACGTAGCAAAGAAAATTAAGTAAAGAGGTAAGATAATGGGACGTATTGTCAGAACAATAAGCAAAGATGCGTCAGTAGTATGCAGTGCCATTGAGGGCAAGGATATTGTAGCGGAATTAGAGAGAATTCATCAGACTTCTGCTGTATGTACTGCTGCTTTAGGCAGACTTGCACTTGGGACATCACTCCTGGGCTTCGGACTTAAAGGTAAGGATGATTCCATAACATTGCGTATTAATGGTGGTGGACCTGCAGGGTCGCTTATTGCTGTTTCAGATAGCTTTGGAAATGTTAAGGCATATATTCAGAATCCTGTAGTGGAAATACCATTGAATAATGTGGGCAAACTTGATGTAAAGGGTGCAGTTGGCACAGACGGATTGCTCAGTGTTATAAAGGATCTTGGACTTAAAGAGCCATATTCTGGGCAGGTGCCTATAGTTTCAGGTGAAATAGCAGAGGATATTACAAATTATCTTGCTACAAGCGAGCAGACACCAAGCGTTTGTGCTTTGGGAGTGCTTGTAAATCCTGACCTGACTTGTGCAGAGGCGGGCGGATTTATGATTGAGGTTCTGCCTTTTGCACCTGATGAGGCTATTGACGTTATCGAAAACAATATCAGGGCAATGCATTCGGTTACACAGATGCTTTCAAGCGGGATGAGTGCTGAGGATATTGC
>DEPR01000094.1:7413-7644 GCA_002358895.1 Ruminococcus sp. UBA3387
CTTCGTGATTTGGCTCAGGAAGAAAACACGGAAGTGAAGTGCCATTTCTGTGATAAGGCATATAATTTTTCATCAGATGAGATAGAAAAACTTTTGAAGAGATAATTGTTTAAAGTTGTTGAAAAATTTCCATAAAAACTTTTGAAAAATGCTTGACAAATAAAAATGGATAGTGTATAATAAATAACGTCGCTTGAACAGGCGACGAAAAATGGGAGCATAGCTCAGCTG
>DEPR01000094.1:7805-7932 GCA_002358895.1 Ruminococcus sp. UBA3387
TTCGAGCCCCATTCAGGTCGCCATTTTATTTTTCACGATATTGTGAGAAATGCATATACTATTATATATATTAAACGGAATATTGGTCGTAGAATAAATACTGCATTTTATATGCGGATTTAGCTCA
>DEPR01000094.1:8088-8284 GCA_002358895.1 Ruminococcus sp. UBA3387
CAAATCTGGGTGGCGCCTCCAATAATCCGTACAGATTTGTGCGGATTTTTTTATGCCATTTAAAAAGACGGATGAGTTCACAAATAGTTCACAAACAGTTAAGAATATAATGTAGAATTCGTGCTTGAAATGGTGTAAAATATTAAATGCACTCTGCGGAAAACGTAAAGTGCAAGGTATCTTGAAAATTGAATAA
>DEPR01000059.1:0-2337 GCA_002358895.1 Ruminococcus sp. UBA3387
TTTTGTTGTTCCCCACAATGAAGAGTCTGGATAAATAAACCACAAGGAGAGCCTCGCTCTCCTTTTCTTTTGCTAAAAGCCCATTCCTTGACAAAGCAGTGTAATCTAAGGTATAATATTATTGATTTTTGGTGCTTGGAGAATAGTATGAAACTGAGAAAAATAATTGTCTGGATAGTAGCAATTCTATGCCTTGGATATGTGGGCGTGAAGGTTGGAAAGAAGCTGTATAAGCAGTACAGACCTCTGGAAACAACGGTGTATAGCGACTCTGATAACAGCGATGAAAATAAGCCTGAGATTTATGATACAAAACCTGTGTCAGAAGCGTATCTTACAGGTGATACCTCAAAGCTTTCCGAATATGATAAAAAGATTTATGATAAAGCAATCGAAATCCTTGATAGAATTATTAAATCGGATATGACGGATTATGAAAAGGAACTTGCCGTACACGATTATATGGTTACGCATATAACCTATGAAACGGAAAATCTGGGCATCTTTAAGCAGAAATCAGAGGACTCGGAAACTCCCTATGGTGCATTGTGTAAAGGGAAAGCAGTCTGTACAGGCTATACAGTTACGTTCAAAATGTTTATGGATATGCTTGAAATCCCTAATCTGATTGTCTATGCCGAAGACGCAGACAGGGACGACCACGCCTGGAATATGGTGTGCCTTGATGAGCTGTGGTATTATGTTGATGTTACTTGGAATGACCCTGTGCCTGATTATGATGAAAGAATTGCATTGCATAAGTATTTTAATGTAACCGAGGATTTTTTGCGTGATAATAGTCATTGCTGGCATAGTGATGGACTGCCGCAGGCAGATAGTACAGAACATTCCTATGAAAAACTGACAGGTAAGAGTGAACAGGAGAAAGCGTATGAAATTCAGACCTTGTATTGATATCCATAACGGTCAGGTGAAGCAGATTGTTGGTGGTACACTTTCAGATAAGGGAAGTTTGGCAAAGGAAAACTTTGTTTCAACCTATGATGGTGGATTTTATGGTAAGCTTTATAAACAATATGAGCTGAACGGTGGGCATATTATCCTGCTTAACCCTATAGGTACAGAATATTATGAACAGGACTGTAAGCAGGCATTTTCAGCACTTGAAGCGTTTGATGGTGGGCTTCAGGTCGGTGGCGGAATAACTGCAGATAGTGCGGGAAAATTTCTTGAAAAAGGTGCAAGCCACGTTATCGTTACCAGCTTTGTTTTCAAAAACGGCCAGGTTAATTTAGATAACCTCAGGAGAATGACAACTGCCGTTGGTAAGAATAAGCTTGTTATTGACTTGTCCTGTAGAATGCGTGACGGGAAGTATTATATCGTTACTGACCGATGGCAGAAGTTCACCGATGTTGAGTTGAATGAAAAGACAATGGATATGTTTTCACGTTATTGCGATGAATTCTTGATTCACGCTGTTGATGTTGAGGGTAAAGCGTCGGGGATTGAAGAAAAACTGGCGGAAATGATGGGTGAATATTGCGAAATTCCTGCCACATATGCAGGTGGGATTTCAAGCTTTGATGACTTGGAAAAGCTGAAAGAATTGGGTAAAGAAAAGCTTGATTTTACAGTAGGAAGTGCCCTTGATATATTCGGTGGGCATATGAATTTTGAAAAAGTTGCAAAGTTTAAGTAAATCATACAATAAAAATGCGTATAACTGTGGTATTTTGTAGAAAAAACCTTTGCATTTATGGCGTAGATGTGATATAATAATATATTGATATGATTACGAAAGGAAGCGAAAGATATGTCAAGATTGAGAGTGGCAGTAATCTTCGGCGGTAAATCAAATGAGCACGACGTTTCAGTAGTGTCAGCAGCTCATGTAATAAAGAGTATTCCAAAGGACAAATATAAGGTTATCTGTATTGGTATAACTAAAAAGGGCCATTGGGTAAAATATATGGGAGATGTTGAGGACATCCCTACAGGGAAATGGGCAGAGCATAGAGATAATGTACCTTGCGTGCTTAGTCCTGACCCGTTGCATAAAGGCTTTCTTGCAATAGGCGAAGACGGAAAGGTTTCACAGGTTAAGGTGGATTGTGTTTTCCCTGTGCTTCACGGTAAAAACGGCGAGGACGGCACAATTCAGGGGCTTTTTGATTTGGCTGAAATACCTTATGTGGGCTGTGATTTGATTTCATCAGCTAATTGTATGGATAAGGAGCTTACACATACAATTCTTGAAGCACACGGAATTAAAACAGCAAAATGGTGTACAATGCTTGAATCTGAGCTTGACCATCTTGACGAAAAGTGCGACTGGATGGAAAATGAGCTTACATATCCTATGTTTGTAAAGCC
>DEPR01000059.1:2442-6616 GCA_002358895.1 Ruminococcus sp. UBA3387
TTAAGATGGCATTTTCACACGATAAAAAAGTTGTGGTTGAGCAAGGCGTTGTGGGTGTAGAGTGCGAAGTTGCCGTTATGGGTAACGATAAGCCTTTTGCTTCAACTGTGGGTGAAATTCAGGCGGCTAATGAGTTTTATGACTATGAAGCAAAATACCAGAATGCCGAGTCAAAAACGCTTATCCCTGCTACTTTTAGTAAAAATGCAATCGAAGCTGTAAGAGAACAGGCAATCAAGGCTTATAAAGCAATGGGATGCTGTGGGCTTGCAAGAGTTGACTTTTTCCTCTGTGAAAACGATACAATTATACTTAATGAAATAAATACACTTCCCGGACATACTCCAATCAGTATGTATCCTCAGCTTATGGCTCACGAAGGAATTTCCTTTGAAGAGCAGGAGGACAGACTCATTAAACTTGCACTTGAAAGAGCAGGGGTGGACTATGAATAATAGTGCAATCGGAGTGTTTGACTCAGGTGTTGGTGGACTTACCTGTGTAAAAGAGCTTATAAAGATAATGCCTAATGAAAATGTGGTGTATCTTGGGGATACTGCAAGAGTGCCTTACGGCACAAGAAGTAAGGAAAAAATTGCTGAGTATGGTAAGCAGGATATAAAATTTCTTGAACAGCACGACGTAAAAATGGTGCTGGTTGCCTGTGGTACTGTGTCATCAGTTCTGGTTACAAATCCACTTTTTGAGGATACTTCAATTAAAGAGTATAGTGGTGTCCTGAAGCCTGCAGTCCGTACAGCCTGTGCTGCCACGATGAATAACAAAATCGGAGTAATCGGTACACCTGCAACAATAAAAAGTGGTGCATTTGCAAAGGCTATTCACGAGGTCAACCCTGATGTAAAGGTTATCGGCAAGGCTTGTCCTATGTTTGTGCCACTTGTGGAAAACGGCTATACTGCTAAGGACTGTGTTCCTGCAAGAGCTATTGCCGAAGAGTATCTTGAGGTAATGAAGCGTGAGCAGGTGGATACACTTATTATGGGCTGTACCCATTATCCGATGCTCAGGGAGATTATTGCCGATATTATGGGAGATAAAGTGAAGCTTATTTCACCCGGTGAAGAGGTTGCTAAGTATGCAAAGAAAGTGCTTACTTTTAATGACAGCCTGACAGACAGAACCGAAAAGGGTAGATTAGAGCTTTACTGTACTGACAGCGTTGAACTGTTTTCCGAGAATGTAAAGTCATTTCTGGGAGAAAATATTAATGGCGAAATCAGTAAGTGTAATTTGTTTTAGTTAAAATGAAAGGAAATTATTTTGATTAAGGAAGATGTTACAATTTCCTTGGTTAGCACTCAGTCAGACGGTAAGAATTCCGAGCAGTCTGAGATAATAACCAAAGGAACATATAAGAAAATTGACGACAGATATGTCATTTCATATAAAGAAACAGAAGCTACAGGCTTTGACGGAGCAACAACTGAGTTGTCTGTTTATGGCGATGAAAAGGTTGTAATGAACAGAACAGGTGATTTTATGTCCAATCTTATAGTCGAAATGGGCAAAAAGCACCATTGCCAGTATGGAACACCTTATGGCGAGATAATAGTCGGTGTCAATTCAAAGGAAATCAGAACACAGCTTGATGAAAATGGCGGTATGGTTAATTTTAAATATGTAATAGACGTAAATTCAAGCTATATCGGTGATTTTGACGTTACAATAAATGTAAAGCAATAAATATAAAGGACTGATAACGATGACAAATTTGATTAAAGATGCTTCAGAACAGGTAAGAGAGCTTGTAATGAAAGCATTGGGAGATTGTGTTGCAGAGGAGATTTTCCCTGCTGAAGCTATCCCTGCATTTAACGTGGAAATTCCTGCAGACCCTAAGAACGGCGATATGTCAACCAATGTTGCTATGGTCTGTGCAAGAACATTCCGTTCAGCACCAAGAAAAATTGCAGAAGCAATCTGCGAAAAAATTTATCTTGATGGCTCATATTTTTCAAAATGTGAGGTAGCAGGAGCAGGCTTTATAAATTTTTTCTTTTCTGCACAGTGGTTTTCACAGGTTGTAATGTCTGTTATTTCAGACGGCGAACATTATGGAGATACTGACTATGGTAAAGGCAAAAAAGCCCTTGTAGAGTTTGTGTCAGCAAATCCAACAGGACCTATGCATATCGGTAATGCAAGAGGTGGAGCTATCGGCGACTGCCTAGCTGCAGTTATGGATAAGGCAGGCTTTGAGGTTGCAAGAGAGTTTTATGTAAATGACGCAGGAAATCAGATTGAGAAGTTCAAGACTTCACTTGAAGTACGTTATTTACAGCTGTTTAATCCTGAAATTGAAATGCCTGAGGATGCATATCTTGGCGAGGATATTATAAATCACGCTAAGAATTTTGCGGAAATTAATGGAGATAAGTATGTGGAAGCAGATTCAGAGGAACGCCGTCAGGCACTCTGTGATTTTGCTTTGCCAATAAATATTCAGACGCTTGAAGATGATTTGGGTAAATATCGTATAACATATGATAAGTGGTTCAGAGAAAGCACACTTCATAACGACGGTTCAGTTCAGGATATAATTGAAAAGCTGAAGGCAAGTGGTTATACTTATGACCTTGAGGGTGCATTGTGGTTTAAGTCATCTGAGCTTGGTGATGAAAAGGACAGAGTTCTTGTCCGTGCTAACGGTATTCCAACTTATTTTGTACCTGATATCGCTTATCACTATAACAAGCTTGTTACAAGAGGCTATGATGTTGCAATCGACGTGCTTGGTGCAGACCATCACGGCTATATTCCAAGAATGAAAGCAGCCCTGACTGCACTGGGAGTTGACGCAAATAAGCTTGATATTGTAATTATGCAGATGGTAAACCTTGTGCGTAACGGTGAAAAGTATAAGCTTTCCAAGCGTTCAGGTAAGGCTATCACATTGTCAACATTGCTTGACGAAATTCCGATTGACGCAGCAAGATTTTTCTTCAATCTTCGTGAACCTGATTCACACTTTGATTTTGATTTGGATTTGGCTGTTTCACAGACTTCACAGAATCCTGTTTATTATGTCCAGTATGCTCACGCAAGAATCTGTTCAGTACTTCGCAAGCTGAAAGATGAGGGCGTTGAAATTGCTGAGCCAATGGCTGAAAACCTTGGAACACTTACTGCACCTGAGGAAGCTGAAATCATTAAATATATGGCTACCTTGCCAAACGTTATAAATGAATCAGCTAAGAATTATGACCCTGCAAGAATTACAAGATATGCAATCGACCTGGCAACAATGTATCATAAATTCTATACAAACTGCCGTATTATGGGTGAAGAAGAAGCAGTAATGCAGGGAAGAATTTCTCTTTCTATTGCCGTTAAACAGGTTATCAAAAACATTCTGGATATGCTCAAAATCACTTGTCCTGAATCAATGTAAAAAATAAGGCTGTTGCATATATGCAACAGCCGTTTTTATTTCTGTGATGATTTTATTGAGTCGTAAATTGCATAGATAAAAATAAATGCAAATACAATCCACATCAGTATAAATGCCCATTTGAAGTTAAATAAAATATATAGTGTGTCAAGTAAAAACCCAACAGATAAACCACAGAAAATGACTGATACAAGCCTGTATTCAGCTTTTCTGTCAGCCTTTTCACGTTCTTTTTTGCTTAACCAGATGTAGGTGTTTGAGAAGATAGGGCCTTTTTGTTGAATGGTGAAAAAAGTGTATATTCCTGAAGCAACCGATAGAATTCCTGTGAAAATTCCTGCAATAATGCGTGTTATTTCCATCTGAACACCCCTTTCTTATGTTGAAGCCATTATAACACCTCAACCCAATAAAGTCAAGTAAAGCCGATACAAAACGTATCGGCTTTTTGTTTTACTTATATTTAGCTCTTTCTTTAGCTCTCTGTGAGTTGTTGAGAGTTCTCTTTCTGATACGCAGATTTTCGGGAGTTACCTCAAGAAGCTCGTCATCAGCAAGGAATTCAAGACAGTCTTCAAGACTAAGATTTCTTGGTGGAATAAGACGAAGAGCATCGTCGCTACCACTTGCACGGGTGTTTGTAAGGTGCTTTTTCTTGCATACGTTTACAACAAGGTCTTCAGCCTTTGGTGAAGCACCGACAATCATACCTTCATATACTGGTGTACCTGCTGTGATGAAAAGCTCTCCACGTTCCTG
>DEPR01000059.1:6719-7909 GCA_002358895.1 Ruminococcus sp. UBA3387
CCCTTGTGAGGCTGATAGCTGTGGAATACAGAACTGAGAATACCTTCGCCCTTTGTGTCAGTCATAAATTCACTTCTGTAACCGAACAAACCTCTTGCAGGGATAAGAAATTCAATTCTCATACGGCTTCCGACAGGCGTCATCTGTGTCAGTTCACCTTTTCGTGAGCCCAGCTTTTCCATTACAGAGCCTACACAGTTTTCAGGCACGTCAATTACCAGTCGTTCAATAGGCTCATTGAGAATTCCGTCAATTTCTTTGTAAAGAACGTGTGGAGTTGAAACAGCAAGTTCATAGCCCTCACGACGCATATTTTCGATAAGGATTGAAAGGTGCATTTCACCTCTGCCTGCTACCTTGAAGGAGTCTGTTGTATCAGTTTCAGATACACGGAGCGAAACGTCTTTAAGAAGTTCTTTGAAAAGACGATCACGAAGCTGACGGGAAGTAACGAATTTACCTTCTTTGCCTGCGAAAGGTGAGTCATTTACAGAGAATGTCATTTCAACAGTAGGCTCAGAAATCTTCACAAAAGGTACAGCTTCAAATTCACCGAACTGACAAATTGTATCACCGATAGTGATATTTTCGATACCGCTTATGCAGACAATATCGCCTGCTTTTGCACTATCACAAGGCACTCTGTTTAGTCCCTCAATCTGATACATAGTAACAATCTTACCACGGTATTCTTTCTTTGTCTGATGATAGTCGCCAACAGTAACATCCTGGTTAACCTTCATTTCGCCACGTTCAATTCTGCCAATAGCAATTCTGCCTACATATTCGTTGTAGTCAATAGCTGAAACAAGATACTGCATAGGGCCTTCTGTGTCAACTTCTGGAGCAGGAATATATGAAAGAATTTCATCAAGAAGAGGAATGAGGTTTTCTCCCGGCTTGTTTGGATGATAAGAAGCAGTACCGTCACGTCCTGAACAATAAAGAATAGGGCTGTCAAGCTGTTCATCTGTAGCGTCAAGGTCCATAAGTAGCTCAAGCACTTCGTCACCAACTTCGTTAAGACGTGCATCAGGACGGTCGATTTTGTTGACTACAACAATAATCTTATGACCAAGCTCAAGGGCTTTCTGGAGTACAAATCTTGTCTGAGGCATAGGACCTTCGGCTGCGTCAACCAGAAGAATAACACCGTTCACCATTTTGAGTACACGTTCAACTTCGCCACC
>DEPR01000059.1:7936-8127 GCA_002358895.1 Ruminococcus sp. UBA3387
AAGTCAGCGTGGCCCGGTGTATCTATAACATTAATTTTAACATCTTTATAGTGAATAGAAGTGTTCTTTGCAAGAATAGTAATTCCACGTTCACGTTCAATGTCGTTGCTGTCCATAACTCGCTCGTCGACCGACTGATTGTCTCGGAAAGTACCACTTTGTTTTAGCATTTCATCAACGAGTGTAGTTTT
>DEPR01000060.1:0-2047 GCA_002358895.1 Ruminococcus sp. UBA3387
CATCCAAAGATATTGCATATCTACGACGTCCCGTCTATTAATATACTTCGTATCTTCATCGACCCGTAATTAAAAAATTACCGTGCTTGATAAATATAATAAAAACGGGTGGTTGTGGGCAACCACCCCTACACCCCGTGTTTTTAAAAACAAACTTGTAACCAAAACAAAAAGGTCGGATAAAATCCGACCTATAATTGTGCATTATGCATTGTGAACTGTGCGTTGTTTACACATTAATCTCCGCCACATCATCGGAAACGCCGTTTGCGTCAAGTACAGGCTTTACGCAGTTTTCGATGAATTCCTCAACCTGCTGAGGGCATCTGCCGATAAAGTTTTCAGGCTTCATAATAGCGTCCATTTCGTCCTTTGTAATCATAAACATAGGGTCAGCAAGAATAAGGTCGCAAAGATTGTTGTCAAGGCCCTCACGCTTAACGTTGGCACCTGCGATCATAGAGTATTCACGTATTTTTTCGTGAAGCTCCTGTCTGTTGCCACCCTTCTTAACAGCACTCATCATAATGTTTTCAGTAGCCATAAACGGAAGCTCAGCCATAACACGGCGACGAATAATTTTGTCGTAAACAACAAGACCGTTTTCAGGGTCAGTAACGTTGAGCATAATGTTGAGAATAGCGTCAACACCGAGGAAAGCCTCAGGAACGGAAACTCTCTTGTTTGCAGAGTCGTCAAGTGTTCTCTCAAACCACTGTGTACCTGCAGTGAAAGCAGGGTTGAGAACGTCGCACATAACGTATCTTGCAAGTGATGTTATTCTCTCGTCACGCATAGGATTTCTCTTGTATGCCATAGCAGATGAGCCAATCTGGTTTTTCTCAAAAGGCTCCTCAATTTCCTTGAAAGACTGAAGAATTCTGATGTCATTTGAGAACTTGCTTGCAGACTGAGCAATTCCCGCAAGTACCGAGCATACCTGATAGTCCATCTTTCTTGAGTATGTCTGTCCTGATACAGGAACAACAGCGTCAAATCCCATTTCTTCAGCAATAAGACGTTCAAGCTCCTTGATTTTGTCATTGTCTCCCTCAAAAAGCTCAACAAATGAAGCCTGAGTACCTGTTGTACCCTTTGAGCCGAGAAGTTTAAGGTTGCTGAGTCTGAAATCAAGGTCCTCCAGGTCCATAAGTAGCTCATTGCACCAGAGTGTGGCACGTTTGCCTACAGTAGTAAGCTGAGCAGGCTGTAAGTGAGTGTAAGCAAGACAAGGGAGAGCCTTGTATTTATCAGCAAATTCACTGAGCTGAGCAATAACCTTTACAAGCTTTCTCTTGATAACCTCCATAGCATCACGCATAATGATAACATCGGTGTTGTCGCAAACGTAGCAGGAAGTAGCACCGAGGTGGATAATGCCTGCGGCCTTAGGACAAACCTTGCCGTAAGCGTAAACGTGAGCCATAACGTCGTGGCGGACAAGCTTTTCACGTTCAGCAGCAACCTCGTAGTCTATGTTTTCAATGTTAGCCTCAAGCTCGTCCACCTGTTCCTGAGTAACAGGAAGCCCCAGCTTCATTTCAGCTCTTGCAAGAGCAACCCAAAGGCGACGCCAGGTAGAGAATTTCTTGTCAGCAGAGAAGATGTACTGCATTTCCTTGCTGGCATATCGGGTGCAAAACGGACTTTCATAGCTGTTTGTCATTATAAATCAACCTCTTTCACGATATTTTAAAGACTAAAACATTATAACATAATAATCCAAGTTTTGCAACAGGTCGCATTATGTCTATTTTTTCTCATTATCTCTTTCTATAGTTTCATCAATTGCTCTGTTAACAAAAGCGTTCAAACTTTTATCACCCATATTTTCAGCGTGAATTTTTAATTCTTCTTTCTTGCCCTTGGGAACGACCAAACGAACTTGGTCATAATTTTTTGCGTTCCATGCGTTCTTGGTAGCAGTACTTTTCTTTCCCATTATATCACCTCAGAATATATTATACATTATCAAATATAGTTGTACAAGTAGCATCTTGCACAAACCCACTAAGGAAAGTTTGCGAATAATGCCTATATCATACTT
>DEPR01000060.1:2101-2564 GCA_002358895.1 Ruminococcus sp. UBA3387
AAGTGAAAATATGAACGATAAAATTAATACATTTCAATTAAAGGAAGCCATAGAAAACATAACACGAAGAGCAAATTGCTTGGCAGGGCTTGCATTTGTATTTGAAATAGCAGTAGAGACAGAAATATGCGACAATTTAAGCGATGCATTTGCTGTACTATCAGACTATGCATTTGAATTAAGGGATTGCTGTAATGCTCTTAGTGATGTTATTCGTGTTTTGATGTAGTGTAGGGGCTGATGCCCACATCAGCCTGTAATTAAAATATTTCAATCCTATAAAACACAACAAACTTGTAAATAAACGTGTAGGGGCTGGCGTCCTCGACAGCCCGTAATACCCAAAGATACTTTGTATCTACGACAGCCCGAAATATACATAATGCTTCGCATCTATAACGCTCCGTTAAGCCCAAAATTATCATACTTAAAAAAATAATCCTACAAGACTAAAGCCTTGTAG
>DEPR01000060.1:2665-2809 GCA_002358895.1 Ruminococcus sp. UBA3387
ACTAACGGCTTGCGACTAAAGTCGCCACGCCCAAAAAGCTAAAAGCCTGACACCGTCAGCCTTTCTTAACGCTTTTTGCCCTCTCGGGTTCGAGTCCACCAATTCAAACACAAAAAATAACCCTACAAGACTAAAGCCTTGTAG
>DEPR01000060.1:2905-6026 GCA_002358895.1 Ruminococcus sp. UBA3387
CACTCTATCCAGCTGAGCTAGCAGCGCATTCAACTGTATTAGTATATCATAATGAAAAATCTAAGTCAAGTGAGCATTTAAAATAATCACAAAATTTACATTTTGTTAATATACGCAACAGACCTGACCATATCATATTGTATTCCATAAAATGTAATAAGTTCAAGTGAACCTGCCTAAAAATCGGCACGGAATATTGTTAAAAATGCCGAAATATCGGATTTTTCGGAAAACAAAGGATATAATTCCTTGACGAAAACGTTTTATTAGGCTATAATGATGTTGGTGTTAAATGTGATAACTTATTATGTTTGATTTAACATCCGTTTTGTTGTCTCCTTTCTTTTGTTCTACACATATTTGTTTTGTTTTTACAGACCATCGTTGGTCTGTATTTTTTTGCCCGAAAATAAACGCCCTGCTTGTTGCAGAGCGTTATCTTTTTATTCAAGCCCTTTAAGAGCCTTGATTTCGTCTTTGTCAACCCTGATAACAGCGTCCTTGATAACCTCAACCTGACCCTTGTCAAGAGTAACAACAGCGTCAGTCTTGTCCATCTTTATTCTGAGCTTCCCTGTGAGCAGGTTCACATCTTCAACAATGCCGTTTCCGTCAGCAGTCTTTACAACAGCACCAACCTTAGGAGTAATCTTGAGAAGCTCCTCATAGCTGTCCTGTTCATATTTCAGACAGCACATAAGTCTGCCACAAGCACCTGAAATCTTTGTCGGGTTAAGTGAAAGAGACTGTTCCTTAGCCATCTTAATGGAAACAGGCTGAAATTCACCGAGAAAACGTGAACAGCAGTATTGCTGACCACATATTCCAAGCCCGCCCAGCTTTTTAGCTTCATCACGAACACCAATCTGACGAAGCTCAATTCGTGTACGGAATACAGAAGCGAGGTCCTTTACAAGCTCTCTGAAGTCAACTCGTCCGTCAGCAGTGAAGTAGAAAAGTATCTTGTTGTTGTCAAAAGTACATTCAACATCAATAAGGTTCATTTCCAGCTTGTGCTTTGCTATCTTTTCAAGGCATATGTCAAAAGCCTCTTTTTCCCTCTGCTTGTTCTTTTCAATAGTTGCGTAGTCTTTTTCTGTGGCAATACGGATAATAGGCTTAACAGGTGAGCCGAATTCATTTTCGTCAATCTCCCTGTCAACAATTACAACCTTTCCGCATTCAACACCCCTTGCAGTCTCCACAATAACATCGTCATCCATAGAAACGTCCAGATCGTTTGGGTCAAAATAATATACCTTTCCGATTTCCTTGAATCTGACACCGATAATCTTTATCATATATCTTTTCCTTTCATTTATCCGAAAATCTCAGCTGCCAAAGCGTTAGCAGTCAGAGTCTGATTAGCGTTTGCATTAAGTCTGGTTAAAGTTTGTGATAGAATGTCATAAAGCTTTAAGTATTCCTGTTCAGTCAGCCTGCCGTCTGAGTTTAAGCAAGCGTTGCGTATTGCCTCCTGTAAAAGTATAAGTACCTGCCTGAAAAGTGCCTTCTTGCCGTCGGCTTCATATAAAGCAACAAGCAAGCCGTATTCGTCGTTGTTCTCAATAGCCACTCTGCATTTTTCTGCAATTTCCATAGCCTGTGCAAATATGGGGTCAGACAGGAAATCTTCGCATTTGCCTATGTTTCCCCCACCGAAAGCAACAGCCTTTTCTATGTCCTCCGAGGCATATTCACCCTTTGCAGTAAGATAATTTCTGCTGTCCTCTGTTCTGCAAGGCTCAACTCTCAGGCATAGAACTCGTGAAATAACCGTTTCAAGGAAAATTTCCTTTGAAGCAGCCGTAAGAATTATAATGCAATGCTCAGGAGGTTCTTCAATGAGCTTGAGCAGAATATTCTGTACCTGAACAGCCGTGTTAAGGGATTTGTCAAGGTCAGGAATAAGATAAACCTTGAATTTCCCCTCGTTAGGCTTGGTAACAGCGTCAGTAACCATCTCACGGATAACGTCTACCTGGTAGTTGCCGTTTTCATTAGCCTTAACCACAATAAAATCAGGGTGAACACCCTTTGAAAGCATTCTGCAGGACTTGCAGTTTCCGCAAGGCTCACCCTTGCCGTTTTCACATAAAAGGGAAGCACCGATGTATCTTGCCATAGCCTTTTTGCCCAGCCCCTTGTCGCCACATATAGCAATGGAATGAGGCTCACGGCATTTTGAAATCAGGGACTTGATAAGCAACTTTGTTTCATTGTTTGAATAAAGTTCAATACTCATCTTTTAAAGCCCCTTTCAGAAAATTGTCCTGCACTATATCTATTTTATCACATCTACATAAAAAATGCTATACTTTTTTAAAATTTTTATAATGTCTTTGGTTACCAGTTCACCTGATACAATTATGGGAATAGACGGAGTGGAGGATAAAGCCGTCCTTGCACAGATTCTGCCCTCAGCCTTGTCCACAGCTAACCTTTCGTAATCTGAGAAATAAGCCTCCCTTATGGGCACTTTTACAACAGCCTCAGGAATTATATCGTCTGTATTTTCGCTTTTTACGCCACGTCTGGGGATGTCCGAAAAAGCCGAAATAAGCCTTTCGTAATCTTTGTCATCATTGTATGGACTGCACATAAGTACAACATATCTGTGGTCGGCATATTCACATTCAATTCTGTTCTGACGTAGAATTTCAGCAATCTCCTGACCTGTGTATCCGTTGCAGGAAGCCTGAATTGTCAGCTTCAAAGGCTCGTTCTGTAATGCCTGCCAGCCTATAGCTAAAAGCCTTTCACAAACCGACGCAACCTTTTCGGCACAGGCTCTTATCCTCTCTGGCAAATCGCCCTGTAACTCACCCAGACACCTGTCCAGAGAGCCCATTATAAGATATGACGGGCTTGTGGAAGCAAATAAAGCCATAGCTGATTTTGCACAGCCGATAAAGCTTTCGGGAGCCGACTTTGAAATGTGTAAATAGCTTCCCCCTGTGTATACAGGCAAAGTCTTGTGAGCAGAATCACAGCATATGTCAGCACCTAAATCTATAGGGTGTAATGAGCTTTCAAGGAATTTAAGATAAGCCCCGTGTGCGTTGTCCACAGCAAGTGGAATACCGTATTCCTTGCATATAGCCGAAACAGCAGGAATGTC
>DEPR01000060.1:6096-8847 GCA_002358895.1 Ruminococcus sp. UBA3387
CTTTCTTCTATTGCCTTTTTTATGTCAACAGCCGTAACGTCTGATGAGCAAAGCTCTGTTGACGGTTTGGAGGGGTAAACCCATTTCACATCAATGTCGAGTAAACAACAACCGTTGATAAAAGCCTTGTGTACATTTCTCGGTGCAATAATCAAAGGCTTTCTTTGCTTGTCCTTCCTGTTTTGGCATATAATTGCCAGCATTGATTTTATTGAAAGACTTGAGCCTTCGGTAGAGTAAAAAGTGGCTGCAGAGCCGAAAATCCGTGAGGTTAAAGCCTCACTTTCAGCAATAATGCCATCAGCCTCATAAAGATAGTCAGCACCCTGTATTTCCGTTATATCACGGGGCTCAAGTCCGTGTAAAGCCTTACCCTTATGACCTGGCATATGAAAACGTGAAAAGCCACAGGAACAATATCCGTCTATGTACTTATTTATAGGCATCTTCGGCATATATGAGCCTCCTTTTATCCGGTGTACCGACGGTAAATCTCCCTGCCCGTCATCGCCTTGAAAAGCCGTTTACGACCTCTGCCGATTGTCCGTGAAACAGTAGAGGGCGAAACCCCGTATTTTTCAGCAATATCGGTGATTTTCATACCGTCCCTATAATAAGCCATTATATAACATTTTTGCGTTTTCGTCAAATCCGAGTCCATAAGAGCATACATCAGCTTCAGCCTGAGTCTGTTGGCTTCGGGGTCATCGTTGCCGTCATCGGATAAAATAACCCGTATTGTTTCACGATAATCGGTAGCTCTCATTAATCCTCACCACTGACCTTTTTGTATCTCAGACTTGGCAGGTCATCACTTTTGGGAGCAAGATATTCACGGATATGCCGACATATGTATATCAGATCCAGGCGTTCTTCCCTGAGAAGCTCAATTCGCCATTCAAGCTTGTGAAGCCTCTCAAGATTTCGCTCCTTTTTCAGTTCAGCCCTCAGCTCAGAAATTCTTGATTCCATTTTGTCAATAGTTTCTTCGTATTGTTTTAAAAGTTTCTCCATTTTATGTCCTTTCTTTTTCTGTCTGTTTATTATTCGAACATCTGTTCGATTTGTTCTGACTTAATGATAACATATTTTTCTAAAAAGTCAAGAGAATATTAAAAAATAAAATTTTTTGTGCAAAATGAGGGAAAATTAACGGACACTTTGTGCAAAATGCCGTTGAAAAAAATAAAATAATGTGTTATAATAAAACTCACCGACTGATAAGGGAGTTTTGACGGATACCCCAAAAAAGGATGATGTCCATAAAAACTGACCTTGTTTTTTTGTCTGTAAATGACGTAATATTAATGATATAAAAAGAGAGGAATGCTTCTTCGGGGGAGCAGGTGTAATATTATGGAGCAGTTTAAGTTTGACAGATTGTCCGAGCTTACAAGGATTTCACGAACACGGGAGCTTACGGAAGAAGAGAAGAAAGAAAGAGAAGCTCTGAGAAATGAATATCGTGAAAGCGTAGTGGGGAATTTACGCAGTCAGCTTGAAAGCGTAACAATTATCGAGCCGGACGGTTCAAAAGTCAGAGTTAAAGACAGAAAAGTTAACGGGGAGGAAAAATAGTGGCAGGACAGTCAATACAGAAACAGAAGCTGTTGCTTATGGAACAGCTTTTCAATAAGCGAACGGATGAGGACCACCCATTGACAGGAAATCAGCTTATTGAGATTTTAGGTAATTCGGGGATAAAAGCAGAGAGAAAAACTATATATGACGATATTGCAACCCTTTGCGATAGCGGATTGAACCTTGAAACAACAAAAGTTGGACATTCCAATGCATATTTTCTTGCAGACAGACTGTTTCAGGACGAGGAGCTTTTCTTGCTTGTTGACGCAGTTGCATCATCAAAATTTCTGACAATCAAAAAGTCAAACGAGCTTATAACCAAGCTTCAGAAGCTGACCTCTGACCATAAGGCAAAACAGCTGAGACGTTCAATTTATGTGGATAACCGAACAAAGGCTTTTAATGAGGCTATCTATTATAATATCAATACAATCCAGGAAGGCATTTTCAATGATAAGGATATTACATTTAAATATTACGAATATAACGTTGAGAAGAAGAAACAGCTGAAACACGGTGGCGAAAGATATACCGTATCACCATTCCAGCTCATCTGGGAGAATGATAATTATTATCTCGCCTGCTATTGCTATAAGCACGAGAAAATCTGCAGATACAGAGTTGACAGAATGACGGGTGTCGAGGTGTTGGACAGGAAGCGTAAGAAGCTGACTGAGGAAGAGGATAAAGAGCTTAAGGATCAGCGTTCTGTTTATAGTATGTATGGTGGAATTGAGGAGCAGGTGAGAATCCAGTTTGACAATAGCCTTATAAATGTGGTTATTGACAGATTCGGCGAAAGAGTAATCTGCCACCCTAATTCTGAGAACAGCTTTTATGTGAATGTAGATGTCCAGATTTCACCGACCTTCTGGGGCTGGCTGTTCCAGTTCGGAAAGAAGGCAAAAATATTGGCACCTGCGTATGTGGCAACAATGGCTCAGAAGCATCTTGAAGAAATTTCAGAAATGTATAAAGACTAAATTAAGGCGACCGAAAGGTCGCCTTTTTTGTTGAAAAAAATGATTTTTTGACCGATGAATCCCATCGGTCTTTTTTTATGCCTGAGTATTAAAATCCCGTCATTTTGCACAAACGTATGTTCGCAAATTTGTGCAAAACATTAATTTTATTTTTTAATTTGTTATATTTTGTTCATATTGAGAC
>DEPR01000032.1:0-871 GCA_002358895.1 Ruminococcus sp. UBA3387
AGAGGAAGCTTTACTGAGCTTCTGAAAACAGAAAAATGCGGGCAGTTTTCTGTAAACATTTCAAAGCCAGGCATTACAAAAGGTCAGCACTGGCACAACACAAAATGGGAATTCTTTATTGTTGTTTCAGGGCGTGGGCTTATTCAACAACGAAAAATCGGCACTGATGAAGTGCTTAACTTTGAGGTTTCGGGCGATAAAATTCAGGCAGTTCATATGCTTCCCGGATATACTCACAATATTATAAATCTTTCTGACAAAGAAAATCTTGTAACTGTTATGTGGGCAAACGAGCAGTTTGACCCCAATAAACCTGATACATTTTTTGAGGTGGTAGAATAATGAATATTAAAACCGATTATTCCGACATTTGTTTTAAAAATGACGGCAGACTAAAACTGCTGATTATCGTTGGTACAAGACCTGAAATTATCAGACTTGCTGCTGTTATCAACAAGTGTCGCAAATATTTTGACACAGTTCTTGCCCACACAGGTCAGAACTATGACTACAATCTTAACGGGGTGTTTTTTCACGACCTGAAATTAGACTCACCTGAGGTTTATATGGACGCTGTAGGTGATGACCTGGGTGCAACTGTTGGCAATATCATCAACTGTTCATACAAGCTGATGAATCAGATTAAGCCTGACGCTCTGCTTATTCTCGGCGACACAAACTCCTGCTTGTCGGCTATTGCTGCTAAAAGACTCCATATCCCGATTTTCCATATGGAAGCAGGAAACAGATGCAAGGACGAATGTCTGCCCGAAGAAACAAATCGCCGTATTGTAGACATTATTTCAGATGTAAATATGGCATATTCTGAACACGCAAGACGTTATCTTGCCGAATGTGGCTTGCCAAAGGA
>DEPR01000032.1:966-5012 GCA_002358895.1 Ruminococcus sp. UBA3387
GGTAGCAGAATTCTTGACAAGCTTGGACTTGAACCAAAGAAATACATCCTTCTTTCAGCTCACAGAGAGGAAAACATTGACACAGAAAAGAACTTCTTGTCTTTGTTTAATGCAATAAACAAAATGGCAGAAAAATATGATATGCCTATTCTCTACTCCTGCCACCCTCGTTCCAAAAAGCGTCTGGAGCAAAGTGGCTTCAAGCTGGACCCAAGAGTAATTCAGCACGAGCCTTTGGGCTTCCACGATTACAACCATCTGCAGATGAACGCTTTTGCTGTTGTTTCTGACAGTGGCACACTGCCTGAGGAAAGCTCTTTCTTCACATCAATCGGCAATCCGTTTCCTGCTATCTGCATACGCACATCAACTGAACGCCCTGAAGCTCTGGACAAGGCTTGCTTTGTTCTTGCAGGCATTGACGAAAAAAGCCTGCTTCAGGCTGTTGACACTGCAGTTATGATGAACACAGACGGAAATATCGGTATTCCTGTGCCTGACTATGTTGAAGAAAATGTTTCTACTAAGGTTGTAAAGATTATTCAGTCATACACAGGTGTTGTTGACAAAATGGTATGGCGTAAATTTTAGTATATTATTGCTCCGAAAGGAGTTACATATAAATAAATCATAGGTAGGATTAAAAATGTATTTTAAAAATTTACTTAAATCTAACTTCGGACGCAGGTTTATTCTTGTTGCCTTCGACGTTATCTGCTTTGCTTTGGTAGGATTTTTCTATTATCTTATTGCAAACAGAGCCGGATATAGTATGCCTGTTGACAATCTGTCAGTTTTTATGACTAATACTCTCATACAGTTTGCTCTGATATTCGGTTGCAGATATATCTTCAGAGTATATAAAAATGTATGGCGTTACAGCAGTACTCAGGCTTACTTGGAGCTTGTATTAACTGACACCTTCGCAGGCATTATGGCATTATTCGTTATACGCCTCTGTGGTACATACAATGGACTTTGGCAGACGGTTGTAATCGGCTCAATGACAGCTTTATTGACGCTGATGTCCCGATTTGTATACAGCATAATGTACAAGCACAGCTCTGCACCTGCCAACAAAAACAAGAACAGAATTCCTATTGCTATTGTTGGTGCAGGACATCTGGGAACTTATCTTGCAGGAGATTTGCAGAGCAACCAGAACTCAAAATACAACCCTCTGTTCTTTATCGATTATGATGCAACAAAGGTTAGCAACAGAGTGTCAGGGCTGAAGGTATACAGTGAAGATGTAGCTGGCGGGCTTATAAAAAAACTGGGTATTCAGGAGGTAATTATCGCTATTTCTCATCAGGACAGCGATAAGACTGCCCGTTTATATCACCATTACCGTGATTTGGGCTGTAAGGTAAAGGCCTACGACTCCCTGCTCAATCAGGTTGGTAATGCTGTTCAGAAAGGCGAAATACGAGACTTCACCATTGAAGACCTGCTGTTCCGTAAGCCTCTTGATGTAAGCAATCAGACTGCTATGGAATACTACAACGGTAAAACTATCCTTGTAACAGGTGGTGGTGGCTCAATAGGAAGTGAGCTTTGCAGACAGATTGCACAATGCAAACCTAAGAAGCTGATTATCTTTGAAATATATGAAAACAACGCTTATGAAATCCAGCAGGAGCTGTTGAGAAATTATGGCGACACACTGGACCTTGCCGTTGAAATCGGCTCAATCCGCGACAGAAAGCGACTTGAGAGTGTATTCAGCAATTACCGTCCCGATGTTGTTTTCCACGCTGCTGCTCACAAACACGTTCCGTTAATGGAGCATTCAGCTTGCGAAGCAATCAAAAACAATGTAATGGGCACTTACAATACTGCTGATATGGCTGAAAAATACGGAGTACAGAAATTCATTCTCATTTCAACTGACAAGGCTGTCAACCCGACAAACATTATGGGTGCTTCAAAACGTGTATGCGAAATGATTATTCAGTGCCGTACAGACAGTAAAACCAACTTTGCAGCTGTTCGTTTCGGAAATGTACTCGGTTCAAACGGTTCGGTTATTCCGCTATTCAAAAAGCAGATTGCAGCAGGACAGCCTGTTACAATTACCGATAAACGCATTATCCGTTACTTTATGACTATTCCTGAGGCAAGCCAGCTGGTTATGCACACAGGTGCTATGGCAGACAAGGGTGAGCTTTTTGTTCTCGATATGGGCAAGCCTATCAAAATTTATGACCTTGCTGTAAATATGATTAAGCTTTCAGGTCTTGAGCCTGAAAAGGACATAAAGATTGAAGAAATTGGGCTTCGTCCGGGTGAAAAGCTTTATGAGGAGCTGTTGATGAAAACGGAAACTCTGGACAGAACGGAAAACAATATGATTTTCATTGAACGAGATACCCCTTATACAAGAGAACAGGTTGACCAGAAGATAAGTATTCTCAACGAGGCTGTAGAAAAGACCTGCTGTGATAACGGTTCATCAGACAACGGCTTTATTCACATCAAAAAAGCTGTTGCACAGGTTGTTCCTACTTATCACGACCCTGACGAGGTTAACCAGTCTGCTGAACACGCAGATGAAATGAAGCTTGCAGGTGCAACGGTATAACAAAAAATTAAGGTAGATACAATTTGTATCTACCTTTTCTTTTTATAATTACTGAAAAATTTATCGGTTATTAGCCTATATATTCTCTTACCCTCAGGGCTATGCCCACACTTTCGGCAACTTGCTTTGATTTTTCAATAGCCTCCTCACCGATAACGTCAACCACTGTGAACATCACTTCAGGCACATACTCTTTAACCTCTGATGCAAATTTTAGCATTGCCTCAAAGCAATCCTTATCCCTAAACGACGGACGTGTAACGGCGTAGTATTCATCCTTATCAGGAGCATTCAGGCTTATTGAAACGGAATCTGCCACGCTCTTGAACTCAGGTGCTGTATTTCTTCCGTTTATAAGGTCCGACAGCCCGTTTGTGTTAATTCTTATAGAAATATCCGATGCTGAACGGATATATGCTGCCGCTTTTTTTAGTATTTCAAGCTCACAGGTCGGCTCACCATAGCCACAGAAAACCACCTGCCGGTATCTGCTCAGGTCGCATTTTTTCAACGCCTCTACAACCTCATCTGCTGTTGGCTGATGCTCAAGCCACAAAGGATCTGAGCCATATGCTCCGTCCCCGTTGTTTCTGATACAAAAAGTACAGTTGCAAGGGCATTTGTTTGTTATATTCAGATACAACTTATTCTCAACCTCATAGGTTATTGTCATTCTCTTTTCCATTTTATCCTCCATTACAGCTTATCGCCCTGGCAGAGATTTTCTCTTGCCATTTTTTTATCTATTTCATTCATCACGCAGAACTTTTTCAGGCTCCAAAGTGGTGCAATCAGGTCATCTTTTGCACCATCACCTGTTACACGCTGGATAATCACATCTTCCGGCAGTCTTTCCAGCTGTTCACAGACTATGTCAACATAGTCCTCCATTTCAAGTGCCTCAAACTCTCCGTTTTCATACATTTCACCAAGCCTTGTGCCTTTAAGTATATGAAGAAGGTGAATTTTTATACTATGAATACCCAATCTGCCAACAGTTTCAGCCGTTTCTATCATCATTTCACGGCTCTCAAAAGGCAGTCCGTTTATAATATGCACGCAAACGTTAATTCCCCTGCTTTTCAGCATTTCAAAGCCTTTAAGAAAATCCTCATAGCTATGACACCTGTTGCAAAGCCTTGCAGTTTCGTCGTGAACACTCTGCAGTCCCAGCTCCACAGTCAGGTATGTTCTCTTTGATATATCCTGAAGCAAATCTGCGATTTCCTCAGTAATGCAGTCGGCTCTTGTTGCAATACTGAGTCCCACCACGTTTTCAAAGCTGAGGGCTGTTTCATACATCCTTTTCAGCGTTTCAACATCGCTATAAGTGTTCGACCCTGCCTGAAAATACGGGATATAAAGCCCTTCCTGCCACTTGTTATGCATTTTTGCCCTAATCTGGTTGAACTGGGTTTCGATATCATCCCAGGGGTTGCCTGCAAAATCTCCACTCATCTTT